>CAZSIZ010000097.1:0-18997 GCA_964606645.1 uncultured bacterium | reverse complement strand
CAAGGAGCCGGAATTGCTCGCCCAGCCCTTCCTGAACTACCACGGTCATCATCTCAACGTGCTGATGTCGAAGGGGAAGAATCCATTCTTTGCGTCGGTCTGGATGGACTGGTACCGCTCCAACGCTTCCCAGCCTTACGCGGTGGACAAGATCGAAGGAAACAGGGTGCGGCTCAACGGCGGGGTGCGCTATATCCCCAAATCCGACGGCCAGCGCAACCCCCTGCGGGAGCGAGTCTTTATCACTTTTTCTCCGACATTCGAGGAAACACTCTTCACGATCGACAATCCGCCCGCCAAGCGTGGCAAGGAAGCGGGGAAACGTTTGTGGCAGGAGAGCTGGGGACCGAGTGACTATGCAAAGGAACACGAACGCTCCAAACGATTGCGCGCCTACGGCATTGAGATGCTGACCCAATGCAACCACGAAATCACTTGGCGCAACGCGGGCGAAAGTTTCACATTCCGCACGATGGCCTCACCCGCGAAAGGGGGCGATGAAGCGCTCAAGCAATACGTCGCCAATCAACGCTCGCTTGGCTGGCGGTCGGGACTGTATACGAATTATTGCGATTTCGCCCCGGTCAATGCCTTTTGGAATATCGACCGGGTAATTCGCGATCCGTCGGGCGAACTGGTCAAAGCCTGGCCGCGCTGTTACGCCCCGAAAGCGCTCTACGCGGTCGAGGTGGATCGAAAGAACGCTCCCGTCATTCAGAAAAAATTCAACACCAACGCCGCCTACACTGACGTCCACACCTCGGTGAGTCCCTGGAGCCGCTGCGATTTCGACGCGCGCGTTCCCGGCGCGGGAACCTTCGCCGCTACCTTCTATGCCTTCGGCGAGCTGCTGCTTCACGACCAGGATGTCTACAACGGCCACTGCTGGTCGGAAGGAAACCATCAATGGCTCTACGCGGGGCTGTGTACGGGAAATTACGGGCTGGCGTATACCCAACTTCACCTGTGGGAGTATCCCTACCTGCCCCATTTCGATCTGCTTAAAATGCACCCGCTCAGCGTCGATGTCGGTGTTCCCTGGACGGCCCGTTTCTTCGAGGGCAAAGAGGATTGGAGCAAAAAGGAGAATATCGAGCGGAGTATCGATCAGTTCATCGCCGCAACCATCGCCTACGGGCATATTGGCTGGCTGGTCGAAGAGGCACACGGGATCCGTCAGACCTGCCGCTCCTATTACATGCTTCAACCCTTGCAGAGCCGCTACGTCATGGAGAAACCGGCGGTAATCGAGTATGGAAGCGGAAACGGACGGCTCAGCGCTTCCGAAGCGCTTCAAACGGGCGAGTGGAAAAAGAACCGACTCTACATTCGCTATGCCAACGGGCTGGAAGTGTGGGTGAACGGGAATGAGAAAGAAGACTGGCAAGTCCAAACGGGAACGGAAACCCGCGCGCTTCCTCCTTACGGGTGGCTCGCCGTGCAGGGCGATTTTCTGACCGGCTCACTCTCGATCGACGGCAAGCGCTTCGACCGGGTTCGTTCGCCGGAGTCTATCTTCATTGACGGCCGGGGAACGTTTCGCTCCTTCGACGGCATCGGCACATCGGGCAGCGTAGCTGTAAAACAAAGCGATGAGAACCAACGAGGCTTATCGATTACCGCCGTGGACGGCGTGAAACAACTGACGATTGCGTCTCCGGGAAACCGCGACTATCCTGAAACCGATGTGAGGCGTTCGATGAAGCGAATTGTCGCCGCTCAAGCGATCCGTGTATCCGCCTACGATATTGAAAACAAACCTGTAGGAAAACCTGAAACGCTTGTTAAAAAAACGAAATCGCAGAAAGCATGGTCGATCCCCATTCAGGAAAACGCCATTCGATACGAAATCCAGGTTCCATAATTATACTTGTGTAATAACTGACAACTGATATCTGATAACTGACAACTGATTATAGAAAGGATAGACATCATGCAGAATTTTGAATTTTGGAATCCGACGGAGATCGTTTTTGGAGAAGGGACGATTCCTCAAATCGGAGCAAAAACGAAACCTTACGGGAAGAAAGTGATGCTGGTCTATGGGAAATCCAGTATTAAAGAGAACGGGGTCTACGAACAGGTTGTCTCATCGCTGAAAAAAGTCGGGCTGGAGATTGTTGAATTTCCCGGCGTTCGGCCCAATCCTGTTTTGACCCATCTCAACGAAGGGATCGCGCTGGCCAAACGCGAACAGATCGACGCGATCGTTGCGGCGGGCGGAGGCAGTGTGTTGGACGAAGCCAAAGCGATAGCGGCAGGGGCGAAAGACGACGGCGACGTCTGGGATTTCTTTCTGGGCACGCGCGATGTGTCAGACGCGCTTCCCTTGCTTACGGTCTTGACGCTGGCCGCCACCGGCTCCGAGATGAATTGTGGCGGGGTCATCACCAATGAAACGACCAAGCAGAAATTCAACATCCATTCCCCGCACCTCTATCCCAAGGTTTCGATTCTCGACCCGGCCGTGACCTGCTCCGTTCCGATGAATCATACGGTTAATGGAGCCGTCGACGCCATCTCCCATTTGATCGAAGGCTATTTCTCCGCGACGGATCCCTGGATTCCCATTCAGGACCGTTACGTCGAGGGCATAGTGATTTCCGTGATGGAAAGCATGGAACGGCTTCTTGAGAACCCAGCCGACTACCAGGGGAGAGCGACGTTGATGTGGGGGGCGACACTGGCGTTGAACGGCCTGCACCTCGCGGGGATCGGCCCGTTCGGTTTCCCGAATCATGCGATCGAGCATTCACTCAGCGCGTTCTACGACATCGCGCATGGAGCCGGATTGTCGATCGTGATCCCCGGCTGGATGCAATACGCTTCCGAAAAGAATCCCGCCAAGTTCGCTCAATTCGCGAAACGGGTCTTTCACATCGTCAAAGAAGATTCCGATGAACAAACCGCCGCGAAAGGAACCGAAGCGCTGAAAGCCTGGTTCAAGAAAATCGGCAGCCCGGTCACGCTTTCGGAAGCAGAGATTCCCGCATCGGATATCGACGCCCTCGCTGAAAACGCAACGATGCTGTGCACGAAATGGGGACTGACCGACTATACGAAAGAAGAGATCGCAAAAGTGCTAACGCGCTGTCAATAACCTTCCTGCCGTTTCGCTTCATCGATGAAAGCCAGCATATTTTCGAGTGGCGTATCCCCTTCAACCGCATGGGAGGGAGAGAAAATGTATCCGCCTTGCTTTCCCGCTTCCAGCAGCCGACGAGTCTGGGCGCGAACATCATTGGTCGTTCCATAGGGAAGCGTCTGCTGGATGGAGAGGCCCCCGTGGAAAATCAACCGGTTTTGATAATCCGATTTCAGTTTCTCCACATCCATCACTTCCGGCTGGAACGGATTGAAGCAATCCAGTCCAATCCCGATTAAATCATCGAACAGCTCATCGACGTCACCGCAAGAATGAATCATCACATATTTCCCTTGATTCCTGACGGCCCGGTACATGCGTTTCAGCTGAGGATAGATGAATTCTTTCCAATAGGGCGCTCCCATAATCAAGCCGCGCTGCTGTCCCCAATCGTCCCCGAAATAGACCGCGTCGATATCGTATCTCATGGCTTCTTCGGCCTGGGCGATGTTGTAATCGGTGATTGCGCCCAGCAGTTCATGAACGAAATCGGGATATTCGATTAAATCCATCAACAACCGATCCATTCCTCGAAGCGTCCAGGCTCGTTCGAATAGCGAAAAACCAAGGTAGAAAATCCGGAAGCGGTCGCCATCTCGTTCGATCTTCGTATCGATATTTTGAAAAAAACGCTCGTCTAATGGGTCCGGGAAACGATAATTCTTCAAATCCGGCCGATCGAGAATCCGGCCTTCGACCATACCGATATCTTTATCGACGCTCCGATTCCAAAGGACACCGAATACATCCCGGAAACGGTTGTTGCCCCTATCTTCAAAGAAACCGATTGCGGAACCGAGTTCCAGGAAGTGATTGTCGATAAAGGTCTCTACTTTTTCAGCACTGCCGCAGCAGTGGACGAGTTTTGACCATGCTTCCTGGGTGAATTGATAGTGCCAGGGGACGTAAGGCGGGACGTTCTTTTCAAAGACGGTTTGTACGACTTGTCTCTTTTCGTTTTCCCTGTTCATTTCGGATCGATGACGGTTATGCGTTGTCCGTCGGATTGGCGCTGACGGTGGCTGGGACGCTTAGCAGCTTATATTTCCACGCGACGCCGACCAGGAAGAGGATTTCCGCGACGAGAAAGGCGACGACGTAGATGACTCCACCAGACCCGGAGCCGTAGCCGTGCAGTGCGGAGCCTAGAACGAAATTCACTCCATACCACGTCATCAGGATCAGCCAGAAACCGAGCACTGAACAGACCGCCGTACCGAAATTGCGGATCCAGCCGGTGTAGCGGGCGTGAAGGATGGCCAGATAGCCCAGCAGGGAAATTAGCGACCAGGTCTCCTTGGGATCCCAGCCCCAGAAGCGGCCCCACGACTCCGCCGCCCAGACCCCGCCGAGAATCGTGCCCGCCGCCAGGAAAACAACTCCAATCTGAAGCACGCGGTAGATGAACAGGCTCATTTTCTTTAAGAGGTCTTTATGATTGGGCTTGTAAAAATAAACCCACAAGTTGATATGCGCCAGTCCCATTGCCAGGGCAAACGCGCTGTAACTCAGCGTAATGGTCAGCACGTGAACGATCAGCCAATAGTTACTGCGAAGCACGGGAACGAGCGGCTCAATGTTGGAATCGAACGGCAGAATGTCGGCCAGGATCAGCGTCAGCACGCCAAGCCCCGACGCGACCGCCGCGAACCAGCGGTCACGATAGAGCAGCTCGTAGGCGATGGCGATGGCGATGATTCCCCACCCGACGAAGATCACCGATTCATACATATTGGAAACCGGCGCGCGGTGGGAGACCATGCCGCGCATCAGCAACCCGTATGAGTGATAGGCGAAACCGGCCAGAGCGAAACCGAACGAGGTCCAATACCAGAGCCGACTGGAGACATAAAACGAAACGAGAAACAACAGAAACGCGATGAGGTAGAAAATCCACGATTTCAAGAACGGACGCACTTGGTTGTAAGTGACTTCCCGGTCCATGTCTACCAAACTGGGATAGAGAGCGGGATTCAGGTTCGCCAGCTGATTGGCCAACTCGGAACTCGCCACCTTGAATGCCGACGCATCGCGGTTTTTAATCGCGTTCAGCAGCGTCAGGAATGTATTCTGAATCGGCTTCTGTTTCTCTTCGGGATAACCGTGCGGATGGTTGATCGTAACCCAGGCAACGTCTTTATCATTCCCCGGTGGCGGGACGAGCGTCAGCGCATCGCCGTTCTGGATAACTTGGAAGAGCGAGAGCTGGTTGTACAGTTTCGAGAATTCGTTTTCGATCTTGTTGAGTTCCAGACGGGTGGCGTGTTTTTGACTGACCCGGTCAATCCAACCGCGAAGATGTTCGTTCGAGGCCAGCACTGCATAAGAGAAATGTTTTTTCTTGATGTCGAGGCCCAGGGCTTCCTTCAGCGGATGGTAATCGACGCGGATCATCTCCTCCTGGAACCAGTCTTCGGACGTCATCATGGAGAGCAGCACGCCGGTGGGGTCTTGTTTCTCAAATTTCCAGCGCCCCGTGATCGTTTTCATCGATTCTCCGGCGAATGTGCCCAAAGGTTTGTAGCGGCCCCCTTCCAGGATGGGGATTCGCCGAATCGTTTCGTAATCGAAACCGGACGGCGGTTCGACGGCGTTGAGAACGTGGCTGAAAAATGGCGTGATGAGTAAGAACAGAATGATGCGTTTCACGGAATCGATATCCTTTGTTTTTTATGGCGAAAGTCTGTGTTCTATCGGTACGATTGAAGATATTTTGCTTTTCCCTCACCCCGGCCCTCTCCCAGGGGGAGAGGGGGATAAGAAATAGAGGGATTTAATCGGCTGTAATTATGACGGATGGTTCCTTTTTTCTAAAAAACATGAAGAGCATCCCGGCGACTAAAACGATCGAGCCGAAGTAGATGACGGATGTACCCGGTGCGTAGGCCACGCTGAAAACCGATTTGTCCGGCCCGCCGCCCGTTCCCTCTTCATAGTTGGATTGAAAGAAGACAAATTTATTATACGCCAAGGGATTGTTCATGTGGATCAATTGTTCGCGTTCGAGATTGGCCGCAGGATCGATCAGTTTGACTTCGCTTTCGAAGCGTTGAGGCCGGTTCGTTCCGGGATAACGGGGCGCGCGAAAATCGATCAGATGAATGGAAAAGTTCAGAGGCAGGCGCTTGTTTCCGAATTCCAACTGCACGGTCTCTCCCCCCACTTCGATGGAGGCCGGATGATTGAATCCGACATACGTGTCGGCGGACTTCCCTTGGTATTCCACGCGCGCGTGAATCGTTGGAACGGAGGCGTGGACGAGCTGATCGATGTAGCAGGCCAAGCCGGTATCATCCAGGCTGTATCGAATCTCCTTGCCTTCGGGGATGGGGGTGTCGATGAAGTTGGGAACGAATTCCTTTCGGACATTCAGGCGTGGTATCTCGACAGTGAACGCGATTTCGTCGAGCAGGATGGAATCGGCGGTTTCGCCTTCGAGCATCGCCAAGCGGCCTTCGATGCCGAATTGCCGGGTGATCACCGCACCGAAGAGAATGATGAGAATCCCGGAGTGAGTAATGACGAAGCCGATAAGACGTTTCTTCCAGGGGTAACGGATCAGCGCTGAGCAGAATACGTTGAGACCCAATACCAGGAGAAAGAGATCGAACCAGGCCGTTTTATAGACGAGGCGCTGCGCTTCGGCGGTGCTGGTGCTCGATTCGTAAAACGTCGCCCAGCTCAGAAGCGCGGCGAAGACCGCGAGCAGCAGAACGGCGAGTTTCAGGGATGCTAGAAAGTCGAATAGTTTTTTTAGAAATACATTCACGTCGATCGATATCCGTTTCCGGGGGAAATTCAGAAAACTGTTTTCCGGGACTGGTGCAGCCGATTCTTGTTAAGTATATCTTCCAATCGGATGATCCCAAGTCTTGACAGCGAGCGGCGGTTATTGCTTATACTTGGAGTGGGGCATTATTGGATTATTTCAATCCGAACGCGATGGTTGTATGGCTGGAATGAGCGGTGATTGAATGAATGCGTTGATTCAAGGTTTGGCGGAGGTTTGCCGGGAGACGCAGCTGCGTGAAAAGTGGCTGCTGGTTCCTTCGCTTCGCGTGGGGCGGCAATGGCTGGATGGGGTGGCCTGGCAGAAAACGCCCGTCGTCAACGTGCGCTTGAAGACGCTTTCCCGGATCGCACGTGAACTGGCGATGCCCTGTCTGATCCGTGAAGGCTGCTCGTTCCTCAGTCCAATTGGGGGAGTGGTTCTGATTGAACGAATCTGGAACCGCCGTCCTGACGCGTCGGGTTATCTTCGCTCTTTGACTCCGGGCACGAACCTGTTTCAGAACTTGTTCACTTCCCTTCAGGCGATTCGCATGGCCGGTTTATGCGCCGATGAGTTGACACCGGAGCCATTTGAAAGCGCGGATAAAGCTCGCGAGATTCAAGTCTTGCTCTCCGATTATCAGGAAGCGCTCGAAAAACATCGACTCGCCGACCGGGCAGACTGTTTCCGCGAGGCGATCACGGCGCTTCAAAATGAGACTGATTCGCTTCCCGCCGATTGTCTCTTTCTGATCCCGGATGATATGGAGTGCGCGGGATTGGAGCGGTGGTTTCTCGATTGCTTTCCCCAGGAACGGATCGTTCGACTGCCCGTAGACGAACCTATCGATTCGGCGTCCGGTTCATTCATTCCACAAACCGGGTTGGATACTTTGCGCTGGCTGACTGCGCCTTCGGACGCCCCGCCTCCGATCGATGACGGAAGCGTGACGCTGTTTCATGCGGTGGGCGAAACGAACGAAATCCGTGAGGTGTTCCGGCGTTGTCTGGCTGACCGGATTCCGTTGGATGAGGTGGAATTGCTCTACACGGACACGGAAACCTACCTTCCGATTGTCTACGAATTATCTCAAGCGCTGCAAAAGGATCAGCCCGTGACATTCGCCGAAGGGATTCCCGTTCGCTACTCCAGGCCGGGGCGGGCGTTTACGGCGTGGATGCGGTGGATCGCCAGTGATTTTCCCCAATCCGCAATGCTGGAGATGCTGCGGGATCGGTTGCTGGAGATTCCCGGAATCACGTCGAGCGAACGGGTGGCTTCTGAATTGGCACAATCATTTCGTGAAATCCCGATTGGGTTCGGACGGGAACGGTATACAACGAAGACCGGGGAACGATTGCAAACGCTGGAAAAGCGAAAAGAATCCTGTACTGATTCCGAAAATGGTGATGACGATGCTAAACGCCGCCACCTGGAAATGAAATATAAGAAGACGGCGGATCTCGAATCCTTTCTCACCTGCCTGTTGGCCGACACGCCGGATCGTAATTCCACACCCCGGCGTATTTTGGAATGCGCCCGGCGTTTCCTGAAAGAGTACGCCCGTTGCGTCACTGAACTCGACAACAATTTTCGCAACGCAATGATAAGTCAATTCGATGAAATCGAACGGTGGCTGGAATGGGAGGAAGGCTCTCTCTCCTTCGACATTTTTCGTTGGCTGCAATCGATTTTGGATCAAAAGAAACTGCTTGGAAGCGGCCCCCGGCCCGGGTGTCTCCATGCGAGTCGTTGGGATCAGGGCGGGCATTCGGGACGGAAGCATACATTCATCGTGGGGCTAGACGACAGCCGTTTTCCCGGCGCGGGGCTTCAGGATTCCATCTTACTCGATCACGAGCGGGCGCGGCTCTCGCCGGAACTACCAACGGCTTCGGCCCGACAGCACAAGAAACTGGAAGATTTCTACCGCCTGCTATGTCGTCTGCGCGGGACAGTGCGGCTTTCTTTTTCGTCGATGAACGTCTGTGAAGACCGCGAGATGTTTCCTTCGATGGTCTATCTCTCTGCTTTCCGTATTCTAACCGGGAATCCGTCCGGCGATCATTCGGTGCTGATGGATTGGCTCTCGCAGCCGACGTCGTTCGCTCCCTCGCGAAGGGACGCCTGCCTGAACGAAAGCGAGTGGTGGCTGGCGTGTATGGCGAACGGTGATGAAGGGCGCAATCCCTTGGACGCCGTGCTTAAACGCTATCCCCATCTCGAAAGTGGGATGAAGGCACGTCAATCGCGTGCCAGCAACGAATTCACTGTTTACGATGGATGGGTACAATCCGCCGGGAAATCGCTCGATCCAACCTTACCGGCCGGGCCGGTTCTGTCCGCGACCACGTTGGAATTGCTTGGAAAATGTCCCCTGGCTTATTTCTTCCGATACGGTTTGCTCTTGGAACCGCCTGATGATTTGGAGATCGATCCGAACCGCTGGCTGAATCCAATGGAATTCGGTTTGTTGATGCACGATTTGTTCGAGCGTTTCATGGAACGTCTGATCGAAAGCAAGCAGCAGGCCAACGACGAGCGGCACTGGCCGTTACTCTCAGAAATGTTGGAAGAAATGCTTTCTAAAAAACGGTTGGAAATCCCACCGCCCAATGAAAACGCCTACCGATTGCAGGCCGGGCAACTGCGCCGTTGCGCCTCCATTTTCCTGAAAGATGAGGAACGATTGAGCGAAGACTACACCCCGCTCTATGTGGAAGCGGCCATTGGTCTGGAAAGCGGCGGGGAATCCGCCCCCCTCGATACGCCCGAACCGGTCGAGGTGAATTTGCCGGAAGGGCTGACGTTTCGGGCCAAAGGTATCATCGACCGCATCGACCGGCTGGGAGACGAATCGGATCAGACGTATGCGATCTGGGATTACAAATCCGGCGGCACGTATAAATTCAAGAATCCCAAAAAACCGGATGAGCCATTCAGGCAGGGCCGGGTGATACAGCATCGGCTCTATCTCGATCTCGCCGAAAAATGTTTGCGGGAGAAAATTGCTCCCAACGCGCGGTTGGCGCAATTCGGCTATTTCTTCCCCAGCGCCAAAGGGCAGGGCGAGCGAATGACCTGGACGCCGGAGGAACTGACCCAAGGGAAGAATGTGCTTTTCGATCTCTGTCAGATCGTTCGGCATGGCGCTTTCTGCCCGACGAATAATGAGAGTGACTGCACGTTCTGTGATTGCGCTTCGATCTGCCGAGATCCGAAAACCGTTGCGGCGGGAAGCCAATTGAAACTGGAAAATCCGATGAACCGGCCGTTGCTTGAACCGTTGATGAGACTCCGAATCGATGAACGAAAAAAGTAATCGAATCCTCCCTCCGGATCAAGATCAACGCAATTCGATCCGAGACGAACTGGAACTGAACCTGCTGGTCGAAGCGGCTGCCGGGACAGGAAAAACAACCAGTCTGATCACCCGTATGACCGAACTGCTGGGGCAGGGACAATGCACCATCGACACGCTGGCCGCCGTGACGTTTACCCGGAAAGCGGCGGCGGAAATGCGGACGCGTTTTCAGATCGAACTGGAACGCAGGGCGCGTGAAGAGAGCGAACCGGCGCGGCAGCGGTTTGTCGAGGCGCTTGGCCGTATCGAACGCTGTTTCATCGGCACGATTCATTCCTTCTGCGCCCGCCTGCTTCGCGAACGTCCGGTCGAGGCGGGAGTCGATCTCTCCTTCCGGGAAATCGACGACGCCGAAGACGCGCTTTTTCGCCAGTCTGCATGGGAAGAAACCATAGCTCGCCTATACGCCCGCGACGATCCGATTCTTGATGAACTGAGCGAATTGGGCCTGGAGACTGGCGCTCTGCAAACGACATTCGACCGCCTGTCTCAATTCCCCGATGTGACAGACTGGCCCGCCCCGCCGCTTTCTCTTCCCGATTTACAACCCGTCATCGGCGAACTGCTTGAGTACACGCGCCATATTCGAACATTGCTACCGACCTTACCGAACGACCCCGGCACGGACCCTCTGATACCGAAATATAAAGCGCTGAGCCGCTTGGTTCGATACGCCGATTTGTCCCGCCCCGCCGAATTTTTTGACTTACTCGAAGCGTGCAAAGCATTGAAAAAAGTGACACAGAAAATCTGGCCAGGAGGGAAAGAGCAGGCGCTTGAAGAATTAGCACGTTGGAACGAGTTCTGCGGCCGGATCGTACCCCTGATAAAAATCTGGTACGCCCGGCGTTATCGTCTGGTTTTACAGACTGTTCGACCGGCAATTGAATGCTACGAACGCCGCAAACAGGAAGCCGGTTGTCTGAACTTCCAGGATTTGCTCATGAAGACGGCTCAATTGCTGCGGCGGCATCCCCCAGTCAGAACGTATTTTCAACAGCGCGTCACTCATTTGCTCGTCGATGAGTTCCAGGACACCGATCCCATCCAGGCGGAATTGATGCTGCTGCTGACCTCGGATGATGCGGAACAGACGGACTGGCGGAAATGCCGTCCCCGGCCCGGTTCGCTGTTCGTCGTCGGCGATCCCAAGCAATCGATCTACCGCTTCCGCCGTGCCGATATCGTTACGTACAACCAAGTCAAAGCCACGATCGAAAAGACGGGCGGGCGGGTGATCCAACTGTCCGCCAATTTCCGCACGGATGCGCCGATTATCGACTGGGTGAATCGCGTGTTCGCGTCCGAATTTCCCGAACGGGCCAATGCGTATTCTCCCGTCTATATTCCTTTGCAGCCAAGGTGTGTTTCCGAAAACGATGACGGTGTGGACAAGATATCGATCCTGACGATTCCCGATGACGAATCGAAGAAAAACGAAATATGTATAGAGTACGAATCGGATTTCATCGCTCGTTTCATCAAGAAGGAAATCGACGAAAACGAAGCCGAACCGGGCGATTTTTTTATCGTGACGAACAAAAAGAAGAACTTAAGCGTGTATGCGGATCGGCTGGAAGCCTACGGAATCCCCCATCAAGTGACAGGCGGCGATACGCTCAACCAAATCCCCGAACTGAAATCGTTCACCCTCATGCTCTCGGCGGTCGCTCAGCCGGACAATCCGATGGCGTTAGTCGGTCTGCTGCGCAGTGAATTGTTCGGTGTCAGCGATCCCGAACTGTTCGCGCTGAAAGATGTCGGGGGAGAATTTTCATTTTTAAAACCCGTTCCCAAATATGGAGAGCGGGAACGATTCGAATCGATTTTTTCAACATTACGTCGTTATTCCAAATGGTTGAACGCCCTGCCTCCGGTCTCCGCACTCGAACGGATCGCGGACGATTTGGGATTGTTCGCGTACGCCAGCGCTTCGGAAGGAAGCGCCGTTCGATGTGGAAGCCTGGCTAAGGCGCTGGAACTGCTGCGTTCGTCCAAGCACGAATTTTTTACCCTGAACGATGTCGTGAAATTCTTTGAACGGCTGATCGGGCAGGATGAATCTTTCGACGGAATACCCGCCAGCCCTCCCCAGCGTTCCGGCGTCCGCATCATGAATCTGCATCAAGTGAAAGGCCTGGAAGCCAAGACCGTCTTTCTCGCCGATCCCACGGGTAAGTACGAACACGAACCCGATCTCCACGTCGACCGCTCAACCGATCAAACCGCCGGTTATTGCCCCGTATCCCAGCCGGGCGCATTTCCCCGGCAAAAGACGATTTTGGCTCAACCGATGAAGTGGAATGAATACTTAGTCGAGGAAGCGCAATTTCAGAATACCGAGCAGTTGCGCCTGTTCTACGTCGCGGCCACTCGCGCGAAGAACCGGCTGATCGTCACGCAGCGAAAGAAAAATAGTACGCGCAATCCCTGGCAGTTCTTCCAACCGTCTCTCAGCGGATTTCCCTGTTTGGAAGACCCCGGCCTGCCCGCCTTGCCCATTGTCGAAAGTGATTCCATCGATGAGACATTCGATTCAAAGGCAGTGGATGCGATTCCCGAAGCTTGGAACACGATCCGACGGCCGACTTTCGAGCGTTGGGGAGTGAAACAATTGGCACTTGGCGGCGGAGAGAAGCGCGCGTCCGGGCGTGAGCATGGAACCGAGTGGGGAGAGACGATACACGAACTGCTGAAAATCATGCTGGAGAATCCCGGCGCTGATTTAGACTCACTCGCCGAAAATCTACTGTCCGAATACGCTCTTGATCCCGGGTTGGCCGAAAGCGCAGTTCGGACAGTTCGCGCTGTCATGGCGTCGGACCTATGGCGGCGGGCCACGTCAAGCACGTCATGCCTGGCCGAAATCCCGTTCCAGACGATGTGGGAGACGGGAGGATCGCCAGCCATTCTAGGGGGAATCATCGACCTCGTTTTTCACGAGCCGAATGGTTGGGTCATCGCCGATTACAAGACGGATGCAGGGGCGAAAAGCGATCCGGACGTATTGGCCGAGAAATACCGCCCCCAAGTGGAACTCTACGCCCGCGCCTGGCAACAGATCACGGGTGAGCCTGTCGCAGAAACCGGGTTGTTTTTCACGGAAACCGGACAGTATTTTGTATTGTAGCGCAGGCTTCCAGCCTGCACCTTAAGTAATAATGCAAATTGGAAGCCTGTGCTACAATGTTGAACATTCAATAAAATCTACGATAGATATCTTGCTTTCTTAGAAGGTCTTATAATACAATGAACCAGTCGATAACTATTTCGGAATCAAACCAGGGGAGAACCATCGTGAAACGAATCGTATCGTTTATCGTTTTAGTGGGAATCGGTATCGTATTTTCAATAGCTTATGCCGACGGCGCGTCGTTCAAGGCCGGAGTGGCAAAAACCGTCATCACGCCGAAGACGAATATGTGGATGTCCGGCTACGCCTCGCGTAAAACACCGTCCGAAGGCAAGGCGCAGGACCTTTTCGCCAAAGCGCTGGCCCTGGAAGACAGCGAAGGCCATAAGGCGGTGATCGTCACGATGGATTTGATCGGCATCGGACCGGACATCAGCACCGAAGTGGCGGCACGCGTCGAAAAGAAGCTGGGAATTCCACGTTCGGGGATTCTTTTTTCCTGCTCGCATACTCATTCCGGCCCCGTGCTGCGGAATAATCTTGAAGTGATGTATGCGCTCCCGAAAAAAGAGTGGGATTTGGTGACGAAATATACCGCCGATCTCAAGGATCAGTTGACCCAAACGATTCTTGATGCGGTCGCTCAGATGAAACCGGCGAACCTGCATCGGGGAAACGGGCAATGCGGATTCGCCATCAACCGGCGGGAATACACGCCGACCGGGAACCGCATCGGCCACAATCCCATCGGTCCCGTCGATCACGATGTGCCCACGCTGAAAGTAACCGATGAGAACGGGAACGTCAAAGCCGTTCTTTTCGGTTACGCCTGCCACAACACGACGCTCAGTTTCTTTCAGTTCTGCGGCGATTATGCTGGATACGCGCAGGAGTATCTTGAAAAGGAGAATCCCGGAACCGTGGCGCTCTATTTCGCTGGATGCGGGGCCGATCAGAATCCGCATCCCCGGCGCGAACTGGCCCACGCCAAACAGCATGGGCTGGACTTATGTCGCAGTGTGCAGAAGGTGTTATCCGGGGATATGCGCGAGGTGAGCGGCCCCATCCGAACGATCTTTTCCACCCCCGCACTGACCCAAGCCCACGTTCCTGATCGAGCTGAACTCGACGCGATGCTCGAAGATAAAAACGTCTACAAACAACGGTTGGCGCAATCCCTTCTGGCAGTGCTGAAGGAAAAAGGCCAGCTGCCGGAAACGTATCCCTATCCCATCCAGACATGGCAGATCGGAGACGATTTCACGATCGTCGCGCTGGGTGGCGAAGTCGTCGTGGATTATTCCCTCCTGTTGAAACACAAGTACGGGAAAGATAAAATCTGGGTTGTCGCCTATTCGAATGATGTCTGTTCGTACATCCCGTCGCTTCGCGTGCTCCACGAAGGCGGTTATGAAGCAGTGGATTCGATGACGTATTACGGATTCCCAAGCCCCTGGACCGTGACGGTCGAAGAAACCGTCGTGGGAGAAATCGACCGCCAAATCCAAGCCGTCCGCTGATCGGGCGGGGAACGTGAATGAGTACGATCGGTGGGGAAGAATGATGTTGAATAAACGGGCAGCCGTTTTGTTCGTTGGATTAATGCTATTAGCCGTTACCGGCTTATCCGCTGTTAAAAAATCCAGCTACATTCAGATAAAAAATCAGAAATTCGCCAAATATCCATCCTGGATTTTCCTCCCGAAGAATTACAAGAAAGAGGGAGCAAAATGGCCTCTATTGGTCTTCCTGCACGGCGCGAGTTACCGGGATAAAGGAATGGAAGCGGTGAAGCGGAACGTTCCGTTGAGTGATATCAAACGCGACGGCAATCTGCCGTTTATCGTCGTCGCCCCCAAGTGCCCCAGTGGAAAGCGCTGGTCGTCGTATTATCTGAAATTGTTGTTGAACGACGTGTGCGCCAAGTATCCCGTCGATGAGGACCGGGTCTACATGACGGGCATGAGCCTGGGGGGATTCGGCTCCTGGGAATTCGCCTGCCGCTATCCCGAATACCTGGCGGCGATCGCTCCCGTTTGCGGCGGGGGCAAACCGGATCGAGCGGCGGCCATGAAAGACGTTCCCGTCTGGGCGTTTCACGGCGACAAGGACCGGACCGTCTCGGTCAGGCGAACCGAATCGATGGCCAATGCGCTGAAGAAAGCCGGGGGGAACGTAAAATTCACCCGCATGGCCGGGTACGGACACAATATCGGAAAAAAAGTCTACAGCAAAAGCGAACTCTACGACTGGCTGCTTGAACAGAGGCGGTAAGGAATCGAGCGATTACGGGGAAGACAAAAATTCCCCGATCCGAACAACCCATGACGGACCGAAACCTGGCCGAACGAAATATCCACTTTCTTAGCGCGATCGAACCCGAACTGCCCGCCCGGCTGCAAGCCTTTCTGAAATCACGCCGGGAAAGTTCGCAATCTGCCCGCTTCGAGTTCGTGCCCGGTTCCGATGAAAGCGTTCTCTGCCGCAGCGCCGAAGCACCGGACATTCCTTGGATTCATGGGCCGGGCAACCCTCCGCGCCAGGCACGGGATTGGATCGAATCGTATTCGACGGGAAATGAAGAATTGCTCGTCGTTTGGCAGGCCGGATTGGGGTACGTTCCCAGAATTCTGGCCGAACAGAGACCGCAGACGAGAATCGCGATCTGCGAATCCCGATTCGAGATTTTTTGGGAATGGCTCTGCACGTGGGATTTCGATGAATCGTTCGGTTTGCAGCAATTCTACTTAATCATCGACGAGCGTCCCGAAGAGGAGTTGAAACGCCTGGGTGAAGTGCATCCCTCACTGTTCCGGGAATCGTTCGCCGTCATCCCTGGATCGAACCTGAATCCCGAAGACACAGCCCGCATGAAAGCGGTCTCCAGTCTGCTCCAAGATTCCGCCGTTCCCGAACGTCCCGTTTCCAGCGAATCCAAGACGTTTTTGTTGATGCCCAGTTCGCTGGAGGATATGGTTCCCGCCGTGATGCGCGGTGCGGAATCGAACGGCTATCGCGCCATTCACCGAACCCGGTCGCCGGGGATTCGCCGTTTTCTTGCCGGTCGTAACCTTTGGCGCGAGACCTGCGGATGCGTTCCCGAAATCGCTCTGGGATTTTACGGCAGTATCTTCTCCACCGAAGAACTGATCTCGATGGGCGAAGCGGGCGTCAAGCGCGTGATCTGGTACTACGACAATCCGCGCGATCGACTCAGGGAACGGCTTGGAGAATGCTACGATCTCGCGTTGGTCTTCGATCCCTCCCATCTGGAAACCCTTCGTCCCGTCTTCGGGTCGAGAGTGCGGACGATCCCGCTGGCCACCGGCTTCGATGAGTTTACGCCGTCCGGACGTACCCCCCCGTCGCCCACGCCCGTCACCTACATTGGCGCGACCGGGCTTCGGCCCTATCTGCCGATGCTGCAAAGCAATCCCCCGCTCGCCAACGCAATCTTGCAGGCGGTGCGTTCCGCCGTGAGCGAAACACTGGGCGGTGACGCCTTCGTCTTGCAGAAGCGGTTACTTGAGACCGCCTCTCAGTTTACGCAGATCGACCGTTCGCAACTGATTCCACTGCTCTACCAACTCGCCACTGTCGATATCCGCATCCGGTTCCTCAACACTGCCTTGCCTCACGGCCTGACGATCTACGGGGATGCCCTCTGGGGCCAGAGAGCCTACGCCGGTCAACTGACCCAGGCCTACGCGGGAACCTCGCTCGACTACCGCGCCGAAACCCCGGAAGTCTACGCTGCGTCCGCCATCAACCTGAGTATCTGTCATCCCCAGCTGGCGGATTCCGTCCCGTTCCGCGTCTACGATGTGCTCGCGTGTGGAGGTTTTCTGCTCACGGAGTATCGCCCCGCGCTTGAAAAACAGTTCACCATTGGCCGCGACCTGGACGCGTTCCGCACGCCCGAAGAACTGAGCGAAAAGATCGCCTATTACCTCGAACACAAACCGCTGCGCAAAGATATCGCCACCCAAGGCCAGCAAACCGTCCTCCAGAACCACACCTACAAACATCGTATCAACGAAATCATTCAAATGCTCGATGAATAAGTCTGGGAAAAGAAAACGATAAATAAATATAGAAATTTTCAATGTTTTTTGCTATCATTGAGATAAAATTGGTAGAAGTGTCAAAAGGGAATCATGAATATTTCAATCACGCCCGAATTGGAAAAACGGATTGCCGAGAAAGTCGCGGCGGGGGCGTTCACGACGGCGAGTGAAGTGATTTGTGAAGGGCTGCGTTTGTATTTTGAAGCCGAAGACCGGAAAATGAAACGCACACAATTACAGAAAGATATTCAAGCCGGTTTAGATCAACTCGATCGAGGAGATGAAATCCCCGGCGAGCAGGTTTTTAAAGAATTATCGCAGTGTTTCTCCAACCCTCCGAAATACCCACAATAGTCTCTTATCAGTAATATCGATCACAAAACAGTTAGAAAATAATAATAATAAATTTGACAGAAGACAGACATCAGAAGGGTTTGGTGTAGAAAATTTAGTAAAACTGCTACCTGCAAATACCGTTTCAGCCAATGGGGAACACTTAGAGGCTTCCCCATTGAATTCTTGTTGCAGGTTAATGATTCATTAATCAAATATTTGCCAATCGGAAACGGGAGTATCACTCTCAATAAAAAAGATTCGTTCAATTCCCTGAGAATTCCATGGAAAACTCGTGTGATTTGTACCAAACCATTGTAAGGCTCCTTCATCAAAATCAATAGTCAATACTTGAAAACCAATCATGTCTCCAGCAGCGGGAGGAAAAACTTCGTTAGAAAAACCGCCTTTCATGGCTTCCCAAGGAATTCGAATTTCGACTTGCGAGTTTCCTGCATCGGGTTCTTCCGTGTGTCCAGCATATTCAGATAGTTCTTCCAAATCTATAGAGTCAATCCAACCTCCAAACGCATTCTTAAAAAGGGGATATAAGTCGTTATCTTCAGGCGCAAGTGTGGGGATAAACATTTCTGCCGTAGCCGTAATATCCGGTGATTCCGCAAACACAAACTGCATAGCATCTGCTCCATTGGGGTCTCCCCCGGTATAATAATAAAAATCATCGATCAGATCCATCGCTGCATAAAAATAGGTATCATCCCACATGAAGTAGTATGTTGCGTTGTAATCATCAAGTGGTGTGTCGGCATCTCTTCCTTTTGCATGGTCAAGTATGCCACCATGCTTATAATTAGGAAAATACGGATCGATGATATCTAAAGTCTCTTGATTAATAATCATGGCTTGTGCACCCGCATATTCTTCTGCAGACACCACACCATCAATTTCAATTGTTTGCCCTTCCGCCAGTTTGACCGCATTGACAGGCCAACCGATTTCTTGAGACATCACTGGTAAGGAAACTAGAGTTAATAACAACGCGGCAAACAACTTGTTCTTCTTCATAATTTTCTCCTATTCAATCAATAAAATAATCTATAAGATTACACGAACTTTCTATACTATCAACCATTGTGATGGATGTTCAAGTACAAAAAATCAGATATTTTTTTGGCTCCTCACAAGAATCTGTGCACGAGTTTGGGTTCGGGAAGGTCACCCA
>CAZSIZ010000096.1:0-19011 GCA_964606645.1 uncultured bacterium | reverse complement strand
TCAAGATGTCCAAAAAAATGGGTCGATTTAGGAGTGGATTTGCGAGGTCTGTATAAAAAGATTGGATTGTATACCATTCGTTTTCGATTTGTGGAAGAATTCGCTAATTCGCGGGGCTGTTTATCGTCCACCGTATTGCCCGGCCGATGAGAGCACTCCGCCCGGAGTCAACCGGCAGATGTCTCCTCCCGATCTCAGTCCATTGGAGAGATCGTAGACGAGCACACCGGTCGGCGGCGATCCCCCGATGTCTTCGAGCTTATCCGGCCCACGGCTGACCGTCAGCATCACCGAACCGGATTCGACCGCGCGTGTGATGGGACCCCCGCCCCACGTCCAGCCCGCTTTCTTCATTTCCTTGATATTCCATCCCGGATAGAAATCTTCATGCCCGCCCGTAAAACGGTGGACGTTGTCTTTGAACTCATTGATAGTAAATCCGTCGGTCGGGATGCCGGACATATACGCGATCGGCGTCGTCAACGCCGGATAAATGAAAATGGAGTACCACTGATTGCCCCCGAAATAGGGGAAGCGGTTGTTATCGACGTTGTAGGTCGAGAACGCGACACTGAGCGCTTGCATGTCGGAATGGCAGCGCGCGACTTTCGCCCGGATTTGCGCGTTGAGAAAATTGGGCACTGCGATGGCCGCCAGAATCCCGATAATCGCGACGACGATCAGAAGTTCGATCAACGTGAACGCGTATCGAGGACGTTTGTAAGAAACGAGTTTGTGAATCATCATGGGTTTCATCACCTTTCCGTTTTCTTCATTATACAGAGTTTTCAATTATCAGTTGTCAATTTCAAAATCGTAGGGTGAAAAAATGTATGCATAATAGGAGGCCGATACTTGGTGTAAGAGATTTTTAATTCGGGGTCGGAAAGCCGCCCCTAAAAGAAAGGATTACACCATGAAGAACATAGGTATCGACCTCCACAAAAGAATTATCATGATTTGCGTGATGAATGACAAGAGAGAAGTGATGGAACGAAAACGCTTCAGCAACGATGAGACGGATGAAATGAAGGTGTTTTTCGAATCGCAGGGGAAGCTTCGTGCGGTATTCGAAGCCACCGGATCGTACGAGTGGTTTTATCGATTGCTAGAACCCTTGGCGGAGAAAGTGGTGCTGGTGCATCCCAAGAAGTTGCGAGTGATCGCGGAGAGCACCCAGAAGTCGGACAAGGTGGATGCGCAGGTGTTAGCCTTGTTTTTGAGTTTAGACATGATGCGGCGGCAAAAAGTCTATGACAAAAGATGCAGAAAAGATAGCATTAATAACGAAACGGCAAAAAGTCGAAAACACTTTCAGTAATCACAAGATAGTGTAAAAAGATCGACTTATGAATACTTATATCTTGCCGCTTCGTCTGCAAGGTCTGACTTTTTACCGGACCGTGATTAATAAATACTCCAATGGCCGACATTCACAATATCGCCGGCGCCCAGAGGATTATCGGTATTAAACACGAGAGCGCCCCAGCTTTTCACATTCCAGATACTTGCAAAACCGCTGGCGCAACCGCCTCCTCCAGCTTGCGTCCAAGGGACAAAAGATAACTTTTGGTCATCTACATCGCGCCAAAACGGAAACCATCCCATTTCATGATCGGGAGTGAATCCATCAGTGAAGTCGAACGGGATGCGCATTTCCTGGACAAAACCGGAAAACGAGATGTCCGGATTCTCAGCGATAGCCGGATTGGGCGCGCCTGCCGCTCGAAGATCGTCAATAAGTATAGCGGCAATATCAGGCCCATCCGTTGCGGCGAGAGCGTCCTGGAAAGCACCGGCGTCGAATTTCGCGGCTCCTTCACCCAAATTTGCGAGATTCCCGGCGCGCTCAATACCAATGACGCTTCCTAAACCTCCCTGATCTTCCGGAATCACTGAATCCCATAGATAACTGATTGTGGTCGTGATTTGAAAATCATCGATGTAGGGTTCAAACGTATCGATCAATGGGAATTGAACGGTGGATAGACAATCCTCGCTGTCATTCTTGGGATCGAAGAAGAACTCGATTCCATCATTATTGTGTACGGCAAGCCCATCGTCCGCACTGGGATTCGCGTCTTGAACGAAATCATCGATGACAATGGAAAGAACGTAGAGATACTGCGAATCATACGCAAAATAGGTGTTCACACCAAAATCGTCGACTGCAATATCAAGTGGTAGATCGGACCAGGTACCGACACGTTCGACATCGAATTTAATCCAATCGCCACGCGCGTCGACAGGGGCGACTTCATCGGACCAATTTTCACCATCCGGCCATAAAGGTTGTTCGGAAAGCTGTTCGTAATCACCCAATGGCCAATCATCGAATTTACCATCGATCGTTATATCGACACTCTCTCCAAAGGGCCTGACAACGACAACGCCTTGGGTTCCCGCAAAAGCGGTTATCGATACCAAACCCAATAGTACGACAACTAGACTGACTTGAAAATAATATTCTTTTTTCATAATAACCAGCTCCTTTTGAAGGGATGCGTATTCCGCTTCCCTTACGGACTCTTTCTTCACAAATAAGCAGAACGAATTATTCCGCGCTCACCATCCCTGAATCAGAAATACATACAGACTCAGATTACCCATTTGAAATGAGAATCTAAACTCATTTCATTTGAATTAATCGAGATTATCATAGAAGATAGGTCCATGTCAACAATTTTATAAAAAAATCATGCTTCCACCAATGATTATAATGACTCATGTAGGAAATACCAAGAAATAGGCGCACTCCTCCCATCTCATTTTGATCATTGTCTCTTTTTCGTGTTTCACAAAGGATCACTCATAGGGTCTGCGAATTTGATCGGTTTTTTTCTGTCCAAAAGCCTTATGAGGATTGCCACGGGGCGGTTTTTGTTGAATCATTAGAGCAAAACAGCGTGAGAAAGGAATAAGGCCATGAAGGACTTAAGCCGACGGAGTTTTCTTAAAAACGTGAGCGGCGGGATGGGAGCACTCGCTGCAGGCGGATGCGCCGCAAGACAGGCACAGAAACAGACTGGTAGACCTCCCCGCAAACAACCCAATTTCGTGATCCTCTTCGCCGACGATATGGGATACGGCGACTGGAACCGGGGCGGCAACCCGACCATCCATACCCCCAACATGAACCGCATGGCGAGCGAGGGCGTTCAGATGACGCAGTTCTATTGCGCCAACCCCGTCTGCTCCCCCTCCCGTTCGGCCCTGCTGACCGGCCGCAACCCCATCCGAACCGGCGTCATTCAGGTCTTCTTTCCCGGCAACGGACGCGGCATGTCCACCAATGAAACCACCATCGCCAACGCCCTCAAACCGCTGGGTTACACCAGCGCCTGCATCGGCAAATGGCATCTGGGAAGCACGCATGAATACCGTCCCCTGCGCCAGGGTTTCGATTACTACTACGGCTTGCTCTACAGCAACGACATGTACCGCCCGGATATCTTCCGTAACGACGAGCGGATCGAGCATCCCACCGATCAAACGACGCTCACGAAGCGCTACACCGAAGAGGCAGTCCATTTCATCGAGCGTTCAAAAGACCAGCCATTCTTTCTCTACGTGCCCTACACCATGCCGCACATCCCGATCTTCGCCTCGGAAAAATTCAAGGACACCTCCCGCCGCGGCCTCTACGGCGACGTGATCGAAGAGATCGACTGGAGCGTCGGTCAGATCAACAAAACGCTGGACCGCCTGGGACTCAGCGAAAATACGCTCGTCATGTTCACCAGCGACAACGGCCCTTGGATGATCAAAGACTTGCATGGCGGCACCGCCGGTCTGCTGCGCGGGTCCAAAGGCGACACGTGGGAAGGCGGGATGCGCGAACCGTTCATCGCGCGTTGGCCGGGCCAGCTTCCCGCCGGGGAAATCGTACAAGCCGTCGGTTCGACGCTCGATTTCTTCCCCACCATCGTCTCTCTGGCAGGTGGAAAAATCCCCAGCGGCCGCCCCATCGACGGGATCGATATGTTGCCCATTCTCCAGAACCGCACCGCGCCCGAACGCACCATTTACTACTATCGCGGCGAACACCTGCGCGCCGTTCGCAAGGGTAAATGGAAACTCCATTTCAGTTACTTGGACGACGGCTACTACCGCCAAGACGTAAAACAGAAAAGAAGATGGATTACACCGGAAAACGCGCTATTATTCAACTTGGACGAAGATCCAAACGAACGCTTCGACATCGCCGGCAAACACCCGGATATCGTCAACGAACTGACCGAAACCGCCACCCGTTACAAGAAAGAGATCGCGGAACGGGGAGAAAACAAGGACCTGATCGACTGGTTCGTCAAAGACTGGTCCAAAGCGCCCCGCAGAGGAGAGTAGCAGTTATATTCTCCACCGGAGGTTCACCGTTCGATGACCAAACGATACGTTTCCTACGCATTCGGTTTTCTTCTGTATGCGCTGTTCGGGCAACTGAATACCGGTTGGTCAATGGAATCTTTTTCCACGCTCAAAGCGGATCATCCCGATTCCCCCCGCCTTAACTCGCCCCTCGATTTCGACGGAAACGGCTGGGAAGACCTTCTCTATTGGAATCCAGACCAACACGAATTCATCATTCATTTAATGGAAGGAACCGAAAAGTTCTACACAACCCTTATACCGGACGCGCCGGGAAAGGACGTACAAGTGCTTGGAACGGTCGATTTAAATCAAGACACCCGGCCAGAGATCGTTTGGCAGGAAACCGAGACTGGAAACTTTTTCGCCGCCTACTGTCCGATCGTCGGTTTGCTGGCCATCGACACCCTGCCGATCGAGGTCACACCCTTAACGCAATTGTCCAATGATTTCGCCGAACTGATCCGCGACAATCAAAACCTCCAAGCACAGACCGTCGTATCGATAAAAGAGAATAACATAATGAAACCCTTCCTCGTGCTCACCAACGCATCGACCCGTTCAAGGGCTGTCTATCTCTATCCCATCGAGATCGACTCGAAAACCGTTCCCCCGAACGACACGCCTGTCACCAGCGCATCCAGTCCCGCACTTTATCCGGCTGAACGGGTGATTTACATCTATTCAAAGGATGGCTTGGAATGGAACCTGGCCGAATGCGGCGATTTCAACCTCGACGGTCATCCAGATTTCCTCTGGACGAATCATCCCGGCGGGAATTACGCCGTCTGGTATTTAGAAGGAACGACATTCGTCAAAGAAGCGACCCTCTCCATCGGCCCGCCCGGTCCGGACTGGCATCTCGCGGCGTTGGCGGATTTGGGTCAGAGCGGTTATCCCGATTGGCTCTGGAGACACCGTGACGGCGACCGCCTGGAGGTCCACTTTTCGACCGGCGTCGAGTATTCCGCTTCCAGCGAACCACTCGAAGTCCCAGGCCCTGATTGGATCCTGATCCCATCACACACGCGCTTCCTTCCCGACGCACCGACAGACGTAGTTGACTGGCTGGAAATTCACTGAATGAATACCTAACCCGGCAGAGTCGGAACCAAAGAAAGGTTTCATAACAAAATGTGGCTTTGTCTGTCAAAAACACCGGGATTACCATCCCGGCCTACCAGGATAGAAGGATATGCAGGATAAAAAAAGTTCTTATCCTGTCCATCCTTAAATCCTGACCATCCTGATTCAGACAAAAAGAAAGGAATTCACCATGACGCTGGGCCTGTTATTACTCGCATCCGTCGTATTCATCGTACTGATGACAGCCAAACTGAACGTTCATCCCTTCCTCGTACTGCTGGCGGCGGCGTTTGGATTCGGTCTGTGTTCCGGGATGAGTGCGTCCGATGTCGTCAAATCCGTCAACGCTGGCTTCGGGGGCGTCATCGGCTACATCGGAATCGTAATCGTCGCGGGAACGATCATCGGCGTCTTTTTGGAGAAGACCGGCGGTGCGTTCGCCCTGGCGCAGAGCGTTCTCCGCTTGACGGGTAAAAGAAACGTTCCGCTCGCGATGTCGGCCATCGGTTATATCGTCTCGATCCCCGTCTTCTGCGATTCGGGTTTTGTCATTCTCTCTCCGTTATCCAAAGCGTTGGCCAAAAGGGCCAATATCACCCTGGCGTCCTGCGCGATCGCGCTCAGCCTGGGGCTTTACGCCACCCACACGATGGTTCCCCCGACGCCTGGCCCAATCGCCGCCGCCGGAATCCTGGGGGCCGATTTAGGGTTGGTGATTCTATTCGGATTAGTAGTGAGTTTCGCCGCGTTGATCGTGGGTTGGCTTTTCGCCATTTTCATCGCCTCGAAGATTTCGATCGATCCCGCGCCTGACCTGACCGAGGCCGAAATCGATCAGACGATCCGCCAAGCCCCGTCCGCCGCAAAATCGTTTATCCCTATTCTGCTGCCGATGGTACTGATCGTGTTGAATTCCATCGCATCCTACCCAACCCTTCCATTCGGCGCGGGTCGGCATATCACGCTGATCGGTTTCATCGGCAGTCCAGTCGTCGCACTATTTATAGGCGTTCTCGCAGCACTACTATTACCGAAGAGACTGGACCGCTCCATGCTCTCCACCACAGGCTGGGTAGGAGAAGCGATGACAAACGCCGCCATTATCATATTGATTACCGGAGCCGGGGGCGCGTTCGGAAAAGTGCTGCAGAATTCGGGTATTGCCGATGCGATCGGTAAGCCGTTAGCGGAGTTGAACCTCGGAATCTGGCTTCCGTTTCTCATAGCGTTTGCCATTAAGACTGCACAAGGTTCCTCAACAGTAGCCATTATCACGACCGCGTCTTTGCTGAAATCGTTAACCGTTTCGTTGGGTTTCGACACACCACCAGAACTGGCTTTAGTGGTCGTAGCGATTGGTGCCGGTTCGATGTGTGTGTCTCACGCGAATGACAGTTATTTCTGGGTCGTCACCCAGTTCTCCAAGATGGACGTACCAACCGGCTACAAATTACAATCCCTAGGAAGCGTCATACAAGGTTTGGCCGCAGGCACAATAGTCTGGCTACTTTTTCTCACCCTGAATTTCTTTTAGATTATATGGTAGGTCGAAAAACGTGACCCATCCTACATGGCTGGTCAACGAGTTCGAGGAAATCGCATTTCCTTTAGACGAGCGAATCGAAAAGAATACGAATGAAACCGTAACCCTCGTCTCACTTCGCGACACTCTCCGGCCCAGACTCATTCCCGGCGAGTTGCGCACACTGGATACCGATAAGTAAAAATAGGAGACCACATGAGTATTGATATTACTTTCCATTATCCTCCCGAATTGATGAGCCTACTCATCGATACGATTCCTCTTCTTAACAAATCAAAAAAGATGTATTTCTTTTTTTTCAAGGAGCGGGTGTTTCGTATGCACTGATGCAACAACCTTCAACCAAATGGAAAGCCGATAAGGACAGCATCAGCAAATATGAGATTGTCCGACAGGTATTGACTACACTAAACGAGAAAAACGAATCATGCCTTCGAGAAAGAAGAGAAGTACTCAAGCGTGTGGTCGAGTTTGAGTCTTTTTCATCCTGCTGGCCAACAGACCAGCTCAAAGCAAAAGGTCTTGTCTCAGAAATCCAGAATGTCGTTAACGTCAAAGATAGTTTCACTCGTATGGATATGGAGCGTAAAGCCGAACAACAAGAACGGGTTGCCCAAAAACGAGATGAACGAGAAAAGGCGTTTAAAAAGATTGAGCAGATCACCAAAGTGAAGGAAGAACTGTTTGCTTTGTTTTCTGAAGAAAACCTACAAAAACGCGGTAAAGCCTTGGAAGGTGTGTTGAACCGGTTATTCAAAACATACAGTGTTTTAGTAAGGGAGGCATTCACGCTTAAAGGAGATAATAAAGAAGGAATCGTTGAGCAAATCGATGGAGTTATTGAGTTAGATGGACACGTCTACTTTGTAGAGATGAAATGGTGGGACAAGCCATTAGGTGTACCTGAAGTGTCGGAACACCTTGTTCGCGTTTACAGCCGAGCCGAAGGACGAGCGATAATCATTTCCGCTTCTAATTATACTGCCCCGGCAATTAATACGTGTAAAGAAGTCCTTCATCAGAAAGTCGTTATTCTCTGTATACTTCAGGAATTTGTTGCACTACTCGAACATCAGGGTGACCTTTGTGATTTCTTAAAGAAAAAAATTCAGGCGGCAGTAGTTGATCGGAATCCTTATTTTGAGATTCTATGATATGAATATCCCTCCCCATTGCATCTCCGAATCCGCCTTCGCGCTGGATTGGTAAGAGAGCCTTGGTTATAGCGTGCAAGCTGTGTTACAAAAGGATTATTAAAATCGTGTATAAAGAAGTTTTGTAGGGTCACACTTTTCGACCCACCATTCACACCTAATACAACGCCCAATCCTTCACTCCCACGGGCGTAGGAGTAGGTAATCCGGGAACCGCCATCGTTGACGGGCGAATCGTGTTACGACGCCAGTAGTCTTCAATCGCATCGATCAGGTCGCTGGTGCTGACATCGGTGTGATGGCCGGGATCGGGGCCGTGCATGAAATCGAATCCGTCATCCTCCCCGGCCATCGGTTCCCAGGCAGGACGCCATTCCCATAACGCGTAATTAATTCCCCGCCGCTCGAACAGGTCCATTTCATCCCGCATATAAATCACCGCATTTTTCACCCAGCGCAAAATCCCGTATTCATTGACAGCGACTTGAACCTGATGAGTTTGCTGAAACGCTTCGATCGTTGACAGCAGATTCTCCAGCCACGTCCGGTTGAATGGCTCCTCGACACCGTCCCAATCCGTGTCGATCACGCCTGGATAAGTGGCTTGCAGAAAATCCGAATCGTTATAATCCTTGTGCGTGTATTGTTCCTGCGGCTCGTACTGATGAACGACATAAACCGTATGCGGATCATCAACCGGCGTGAGGTAAGGAAGCCAGCGAACACCGCTGTAACCATTCCCGGCAATCAGAATAGGTGTTTCGGAATCGACTTCCCGGATCGCGTTGACAATACGCGGATAGAGCTGGTTCCAATCATACAACGTGTCTCGGTATTGGGAATAAAACTCATCCGGTTCCCAGATTTCCAACGGCGCGTTCAGCGCATCGCTGCCGCTGTCGTTGGAATTCGGCTCGACCATCAAATCGTAACCAGCTACAATCGAATTGTCCCGGTAACGCTCAGCCGTATGCCGCCACATCGCCACCCAAGCATCCTGGGCCGCCCGGTCGCTCCATACCGTGTCATTGAAATATTTCGCATCAAGCCCTTCCCAGTAATACATTGCGAACTCGCTCCGGCCGGGACCGCTTCGGAAACTGATGACCGCAAACATATCGGCTTGAGCAATCATGGAAAGCAGCTGATCTAAATTCTCCTGCACCTCCAGGTCCACGGCATAAGGCGGATCGATACGAAACAGACCGGAATACGAGATGTTGACGTAATTCGCACCCAGAGCGGCCAGTTCGTCGAAATCCTCCTGAGTAAACGGCGGCCCCATCGGCCCAGGTCCCATATACGTAGGCCCGTCCACATCGGGATACACGCGCCGTTGAATGATATTCGCCCCGCGCAAGTGAGGGCCATCGATCCAAAGCCCCCATTTCGAATCAATCGATGGCGACTCCTGGGATATCGCCGAACTCGACAGCAGCAACAGCAGAATAAAGAAACCGATCGAGAACAAACCTCGAATCGAACAACGTGATTGAAAAACAGATACGATTGACATCGTCATGTCCCTTTCCATCATCGTTCGTTCTTACCACTCACAAACCATTCACGAGATATCAATTCCTATTGCCGCTGCCGGATGAACGATGCTAAAATCAAAAGACCATTCCAAACATACACCGACTATTAAAATTATGAAGGAGATACATCCATGAAACGGCGTCAAGCATTGATCGCATTGGGATTGGGAGCAGCCGGACTAACGGCCCGAAAAAGTCAGGGGATCGATTACCTCAAGCCGGTGAAGGAAGCCGAAAATCTGACGGCCTACCTAAACGGTAAGCAAGTCTTACTGCGCTGGAACAACCGGCCACTGACCGCCTACCGCGCCCACGACTCCCTGAAGTATCCCTATTTCTACCCGCTCAACGGCCTGAAATCGGGAACCTCGCTCACCACCGAATCGGCGCTTCCCTACCCCCATCACCGGGGGCTATGGCTCGGCTGCGAACCGATGAACGGCGGCGACTATTGGGGCGATAACTCGCTGGACCGGGGGCAAATCGAATCGGTCGGGCTGGAATTGGGCAAAACCACGGCGAACCGGGCAATCATAAACGATAAATGTCGATGGATACGCAAGGACGCCCCTTCCCCCCTGCGCGACCGACGAACCTTTACGATATCCGTACCCAACGAACGCCTCTGGATGATCGACGCCGAGTTCACCCTGACCGCCCAGGAAGACATCACCGTCAAAAAAGCGAAACACTCCTTCTTCGCCATTCGCGCCGCCTCGGATATTTCACCCACGTACGGCGGAATCCTGATGAATTCCGAAGGCGGGACCGGGGCCAAGGGAACCTACGGCAAAGAAGCAACATGGTGCGGCTATCACGGCAAACGGGCGAACCAGCCGGACGTCGTCGAGGGGATCGCAGTGATGACTCATCCGCGCAATCCCTTCCCGCCGATCTGGTTCACGCGCGATTACGGCCACCTCTCCCCATCCCCATTCAATTTCCAGGAAAAACCCTGGACGCTGAAAAAAGGGCAATCGATCGAACTTAAATATCGGATCGTCATTCACACCGGCGATCCCAAGGAAGCCCAGCTGGACGACGTCTACAAGCAATGGATCAAATCCACCGCCGGTTGATCGAACAAACCGCAATCGGTCTTATCGATCCAATGCGAACGTATGAGTAACCTGTCCATCCGAATCGGTCAAAGTCGCCGACACTTCGACATCGCTCTTCAGGTTCTTATAAGTCAGCATACGCCCGGAATCGGTTTGCAATAAAATCGTAGCCTCCCCCTCCCCATGCGGCGTCTTAACAGCAAAACCGCCATCCACCTGAACGAGTTTGGCTTCACCCCGAAGCGATTGCCCCGCACGATGCGGACGCAGAACCGTGACAAACGACATCGCTTTATTTTTTGCAGGCGTTTGAGCGGTCAGATGATATTCGACAAGTTTAATCCGTGGCCGTGGGGGAGGATCGAATTGGTTCGTTTGCGATAGGTTCAGATTTTGCGGCCAGAGGAAATTCGCCTTGCACGCCGCCTTGCCGTTCGTCACCAGGATATCGTGCTGACCTTGAATCGACATCTCGACCGGCGCATGAAGACGCCACTCGAACGAAGCCGGTTCAGGCGCAGCCAAGGTGTCGAAAATCACGACCGTTTCAGGCTTCACGAACAGCATTCGCCGCGTAAAACGATCCACCTGCCCATCGTAGGCTCCGGACGCCTCTCCCGACACGTAATCGAAAACCGGATCGGTGTGGAAGTCGAGAATTTCGCCCACTGCCGAGGCCAGGCGGCGTCCCTGGCTTTCCCCGTTGACGGTGATGCAGTTGACGGATTTCGTGTGCCACATCCATTGTTTGTGATGGATGCTTCCGTACGAATCGCGCCGTCCGGTCCGGATGAAGAGCCGCTCGCCGAACGCATAGAGCAGAAATGAGTTGTTGGCTTCGTACCCGTGGCTTTGCGTACCGAAGGGGCTGCTCTTGAAAATGATTTCCACATTATCGCCGGCGTTTTCCAGCGTCGTATTGAGCATCGCCTGGCCGATCCCTTGAAAACATCGCGACGCAGGTAGGTCCGACGGCGGTTTGGCAAGCGTCTTGGGCAGCGCCCCCCGGATAAAACCGATATACCCACCTTCATTCGAGGGCTTGCCGTGCTGTTCGACATACCATTGCCATTCGGGATTATTCGCCTGGGCGGCGAAGATCGACATTACCCGGCAATTATCTTTCGAGGTCCGGCGCGCTGTGAGATCGCCGAATCCGCCGCCCCGCGTTCCCGGAGGCTGAAGATACATGGGATAGTAGCCCACTTGCGAGAAATACGGCTTGTCGAACGCGTCGATCCCCATCGCCTCCCGCATCACATCCGCCCACCAGGTAAAGCGGTAGATATAACTACTCCAGTAGGAAACACCTTCGTGCCAGCCGCCTGTGTCATCGCACCAGACCGGGTAGACGCTGGAGAAGACGTTCGCGGCGAACCACGCCCACTCGCCCGCTTCGGGAATCTCATCCAGAAAAGCGATCCCCACTTCGCCGAGAAAATGCCAGGCCCGGTTGCTATGGCTCGCGTAGGGTCTCCAGAGATGCCGTGGGCAGAGATGGTCGTACATCTCCCGCCCGCGCACCGTCATCACCTGTCGACATTTCTCCCGCTCCGCCTCGCTCAATAAATCGTGGATGAAGGTGTAGGTACGAGAAAAGTAGTAATTGTAAGGCATCCCGGCTTCATCGTTGTAGCGGAATCCCGTCGCGCCCTTGGGATCCCACTCGGCGCATTCCATCAGGATTTTCTTCGCCAGATGCCCGAAATCCTCGTTGCCTCCCATCAGGCGGGTAAACGCGAGCGTGACGGCCGAGTTGAGCGCCCGGATCGTATACGTCCGGTTGCCCCACCAGATTTTCCGCCATTCGTCGCTGTTCCATTTTATCCCTTCCCGATAGAGTGCCGGTTCCTCGGTCGGGGGTGGATTACGCATTATTTTTTCCGATGAGGCCACCAGTTCATCGAAATTCGGTTTGAGATCGCTGGCGGCCCGGCGGCGCAGTTCGGTAATCCGTTCCGGCCGAACGAACAGCCGGGGATGCTTTTTAGGAATGCGTGCCAGCAACTCATCCTTCAAGGGCAGCGGCATTTCACGCGCGTTTTTCTGGATCGCAAACGAACGGGTCCGGCTCCATCGAGACTCGTTTCCCCGCTTATCCGTGAAGCGGAATCGCCAGTACCAGCGCCCGTCCTCAAATGAATGCGGTGGTGTGTGGACGTTATACGAAACCCGTTTCGCCTCGTAAGCGATCGTGGAGAAATCCGATTCGCGGGAACATTGCAAGTGATACACCCGCGCGTCTTCCTGAGGCCGCCACACGAATCCGGGAGGAGTCACCTCGACCGCGCTCTCATCGAAAGGCCTGATCCCCCATTCGTTCGTCCTCCGGGGCGTATCGTCGATCGAGATTTTCTCTGCCCCGGTGGTGGATAAGGTAAATACAACGGATAAAACGATTACGACATAAGTCGATTTAATAAGGTTCACGTTTCGTCTCCTTTGATTGCCTGCTGGGTTTTCATCTCCGCGATCGTCATACTAACACACCGATTAAACGATCTCAACCAATGATGAATTCACTGGATCGATTTTCTCTTGACTTGTCTCCATCCATAAATTAATATGATGATAATCTTAACCAATTAAACCAGGTGTCAGAAAATGAGTTCCAAACAGCAAGTATCGAAATCGAAGAATCCAATCCCTCCTAAGCGCCGCTCAAAGACGTACCCCTCTTTAGGACCGGATCAAATCGTAACCCCTGACGATCTTCTGAAACTCAGAGAAGCAGTCCGCATAGTGACTGCCGCCCATACGATTAACGTCGAAGCGAAATCGCCGAAAGGCTGGGCGGTAAAGAGAGTCGGAGGAGATAAGCATTTAAAAGAATTTTCGTTAAAAGCAGAAGCAGTCAAATACGGGCGATTGCTCTGTAAAAAAACGGATTCCGACTTGGTGATATACTCGAAAGAAGGAAAAATCCTGGAATCCAAAATCCATGGCATTGTGCGGCAGCGCGCTTCACGAAAAACAGGTTCATGACATTATCCGACTATAACTTAAATGTCTTCATCAATTGTCCTTTCGACGATGACTACAAACCATTATTCAAAGCCCTTGTATTTACCATTTACGATTGTGGTTATAAAGCGCGTTGTTCGTTGGAATCCATCGATTCCAGCCAAAATCGAATCGATCGTATTTTTAACCTCATCAAAGACTGCCGGTGTGGAATCCACGATATATCGAGGACGGAGTTAGATCCTGAAAGCAATCTTCCACGATTCAACATGCCCTTAGAATTAGGAATATTTCTCGGTGCCAAACAATTTGGAAACAAACATCAACAGAAAAAAAATTGCTTAATATTAGATAAAAATAAATATCACTATCAACAGTTCTGTTCCGATATTTCCGGCCATGATATTGAAACTCACGACAATCATGTCGAGAAATTAATTACAGCCGTGCGAAATTGGCTTCAATCCATCACCCCTGATAAAAACATCGACATTCCGAGCGGCTCCATTATATGCAACCGCTTTTACAGATTCAAAAAAGTTCTTCCTGAGATTTGCGATCACCGAAACCTTAATAGCAATGAATTAACTTTCAATGATTTGATCGATATTGTTAAGGAATGGCTTGACGAGAATTCACTATAAAATGTATATCCTTTACATGACGGTACTGTAAGTAAATAGTTTTTCCCTGAAAGGATAAAACCATGAAGATCGGTTCCAGTTACTGGATGTTCGATGGAGGCCTGGAAGGTACGCTGCCGGTTGCCGATGCCCTATCTCAGGCAAAGAAACTGGGTTTTGACGCCATCGAACTCTGTATCGCAAGTTCGGGTGTGCTGACCCATGAAACCACACAAAACCAATGCCGGGAGATCGCTGAAAACGCAGCGAAACTTGGCATCGAGATTTCCAGCGTGGCAAGCGGAGAGAGTTGGGGATGCTCGCCGACTGATGACGATCCAGCCGTTCGCAGCAAGATCGTCGAGTTCACGAAGAAAGCCTTGCAAGTCACTCGATGGCTCGGTACGGACGCCTATCTGTTCGTGCCTGGCGCCGTGGATGTCTTTTTCCTCGAAGACAGCCCCGTCGTTCCGTATGATGTATGCTACGAACGCGCGAAAGACGCCGTCAATCAACTGATCCCAACAGCCGAACGCCTCGGCGTCACCCTTGGCATCGAGAATGTCTGGAACAAGTTCCTCTTGAGTCCGCTGGAGATGAGGGATTTTATCGACGGATTCAAGTCACCCCAAGTAGGCAGTTACTTCGATGCGGGCAATGTGCTGCTCACCGGCTATCCCGAACATTGGATCGAAATCCTGGGCAAGCGTATCGTGCGGGTTCATGTCAAGGATTTCAAAAAGTCGGTGGGAACCGCCGAAGGTTTCGTCGACATGCTCGAAGGGGATTTAGACTTCGAGTCGGTTAAAAGGGCACTGACCGATATCGGGTATGACGGTTATATCACCGCCGAGATGCTTCCCTATCAACCGGACAGACCCAGAAAAACCGCTGAGGCGATGAAGAAACTTTTCAAGTAGACGGCCTAACTGGAAGGGGATAGTAAAATGTTAAGAGTGGGTATCATCGGTTTGGGCTTCATGGGAAAGATGCACTTTCGCTGCTACGGGGCACTGGAAAACGTGCAGGTGGTTGCGGTTTGTGATACGGACAAAACCAAATTCGAGGACAGCGGCAGCCCCGTCGGAAACATCGAAGGCGCAGAGGCCCCACTCGATTTTACCGGGATAAGCCTGTATGACGATTTCGATCGAATGCTCGCTGAAGCCAATCTCGATGCGCTCTCAGTGACGCTGCCGACCTACATGCACACGGAGTACACAGTCAAAGCGCTCGACGCAGGGATCAACGTACTATGCGAGAAACCGATGGCGATGAACGTGGACGACTGCGAAAAAATCATCACGGCTGCGGAGAAAAGTGGAAAACTTCTACAAGTCGGCCATTGCATTCGCTTCTGGCCCGAATACGCCAAGACCAAAGAATTGATCGATTCAGGGAAGTACGGCGACGTGCTCGCGGCAACCTTCCAACGATTAAGCCTGACTCCCACCTGGTCCTGGGACAATTGGCTGATGGACGCTGCCCGAAGCGGATCGGCAGCCCTGGATATGCACATCCATGATTCCGACTACGTGCAGTACGTTTTCGGTATGCCGAAGAAGGTCTTCAGCCGCGCGGCCAACCACCCCTCGGACGAGCACGACCATATTGTCACTCAATACCTCTACGGCGACGACCGGGCAATCACCGCAGAAGGCGGCTGGATGATGACACCAGGATTTGGATTCGAGATGAGTTTCAACATCATCCTTGAGAAAGCGACGATTGTTTACGACTGCACACGCGATCCGGCATTCAAGGTCTGCCCCGCCGAGGGTGACGTCTTCACGCCGGATATCGCTTCGGGGGACGGCTACAGCAATGAGATTGAGCATTTCGTGAAAGCGGTTCGCGGAGAAAGCGTTCCAGAAATCATCACACCGGCACAGTCAGTCGATTCACTCAAACTCGTACTGGCGGAAAAACGGTCAGCCAAATTGGGGAAGGAAATTTCTCTGTAAGACAAAGACTGATAACTGATTTAATTCAATGAAAAAGCAGAACGAAATTCTCGAAAATCTCTTTATGGAAGTGTCCGATCATCTCCTCTTTCATAATTTTCAAGGCCTTGAACGTCGGCATCCCTTTTTTATACGACCGCTCCGCCGTCAGAGCATCGAACACATCGGCAACGCAGCAGATACGGCTGTAATCGTGAATATCATCCCCTTTCAATTTTCGGGGGTATCCGGTCCCATCTTCCCGTTCGTGATGCTGCATCGTAATAAGCGAGCACTCCTGGCTGAGTAGATCAGCTTTTTTAAGAAGTAAATAACTCTGCGAAGCGTGAGTGCGCATAATCCTCATTTCTTTCTCATCCAAACGCCCCGGTTTATTCAGAATGTCGTTACTGATGTTGACTTTCCCTAAATCGTGAAGGAAAAATCCCGCTCCCAATTCGTGCATATCGTGATCGGAAGAAGTGCCGAACAAGCGCTTAGCCAAAGCGACACTTTGAACGCCGACATTCACCGAATGGGTATAGGTATAAAAATCGTGTGACGTGATTTTCAGTAAATGATTCGTCGTTTCGTCGTCCGACAGAATCATATCGACGATTTCGCCAACAGCCTGCTTGCTCTCTTTGATATGCTCGGCCGATGGCTGCTCGAACAAAGATTCCATCAACACCAACGATTCCTGATAGACGGCCTTGGCTTTCTTTTCCGGTTCCAGGGATTGGTCGTGAATGGCGTCTCTGAACGAACGGGTCACGATACTCTCCGACTTCCATTCCTCCGGAGGTTTCATTTCCGTCTGTGGATGGGTGATGAGTTCGACATTCTTCACGGATTTGGAACGTGAGGTGTCGATTTGTATTTCATCGAATCCGGAATGCTGTACCGTCCATAGTTAATCCTTGTTCTCGATTAAAAATTGATACTCCTCTGTGGGTTTTATCAATCGCTTGACCCACCTGGTCGGTAGTATCACATACATTCCGATTTCGACTTGAGCCGCTTCGATGGTTCGAATCATGATTCTATGTGGACCGTTTGTTATAACTTAGGACGATTGGTCTTCACTCTCCTCTTCGCTGGAGAGCGCTTCCTCATCTTCTTCGGCGTCGGGATCGAGAACTTTATCGTTGTAAATGATCGTCGCCGCCGCGCTCACTTCCTCGATCCAGGCCTGGAATACGGCGGGCTGTATCTGCTGGGTCAGCCGCTGGATCGTCTGCTTGGCGGGTGAGGTTCCAGTCGCGGGGATCTCAGTCGTTTTGTGTTCGAGGGCCTGGATGATGTAGACACCCGTCAGCAGACCCTGTTCGCGATTCTTGTCTTCATCGAATTTCTCCTTGTAGACACTGACGGCCGCGGATACTTTCCCGGCGGGAAGCGCGACGGCGGTTTTCGTGAAGGGAACGGCCGATCCGGGTATTCCACCGACCAATGCACTTCCGCCCGACACGTCGAAGGGTCCGCGATAGGCCCCTCCCTTCGCCTGGTCCCGTTCGGAATCGGGATCGTCATAGGCTTCCAGATTGACCGCCCGTGCCGGTGACGCCGAGAACGGCTGCCCGCTTGCCAGTTCGGCTCGAATCGCGGCAAGGGCTTCATCGGCGCGTTGCACGGCAATCGGTTCCGCCAGTTTAAGCCGGTAATCGTCCTCCGCATCTTCTCGAACTTCGTCTAAAACCGGGACATAAGGTTCTTTGGTTTCCAGCAGTTCGGTGATGTAATACGCTTTCACCGGAAGAGGTTTGGGCGAACGGGAATAATTCGGGGGTCTTATTTCCAGCGGATCGGAAACGATGTTTTCCTCATCGAGTTGGAAAATCTGCCGGAGGATCATCGGTTGATAACCGAATTCCTCGATCGTTCCGGTCGCTCCGAATAAACCAGTTGTGCCCCATTCGATATTTTTCTGGGCAGCCAGTGTTTCGACCGTAAGTTCGTCATTGAACAATTTGTCTCCGAATTTATTGGCTTCGATCCTGGCTTCGGTTTCCGCTCTGAACTGAGCGAAGTCCTTCTCCACATCGTTGCGAACCTCTTCAAATTCGGGCGCGTGTGAAGGATCGCGGGCAACCAGGCGTATGAGATGAAAACCAGCGGGTGAAGGAACGGGACCGTCGGTTTCGTTTTCCGTTAAGGTGAAAGCCAGTGTCGTGAGCGCCACGGGCCGTGATCCAAAACCGATCACAAAACCTTCATTCCGGCTGAAGAAATTGGTCTGTTGAGATTGAAAACCACGTTCCAGGGCGATGGCATCCAGTGTCATCGAGGCGTTTTTGATTCGCCCCAGGTCCGCGAGTGCGGCCTGTTCGGCGACGTCGAGGGCATTGAATTCCTTCACGTCCTTCGCCACCTGGTCCCGCGCTTCGTCGAGCGTCATCGCAGTACTTTCAACACGACCGAGTTGTTCGATCAGATAGAGATTCTGTGAGGAGCGATTCCCGGCGGAAATAATGGGATTTCTTGGATTTTTCACAAACGCCGCCGCGGAAAAAACAAACTGGTCCGGACCGATAATCTCAGCCAGTTTGTCTTTACGAGCAAACCAGTCGGTCGTTTTGATCTCATACTTTTCGTTCAGTTCGTCCAGCGATTTCAATTCCGCATGGCGATTCTTGAAATCGGTAATCGCCGTCTGGGATTTCATCATGTCGTGAATGGTATCCCTGACGTCGTCCAGAGGGGAGACGCCTTCATCCCGCCGGTCCACAAC
>CAZSIZ010000095.1:0-19110 GCA_964606645.1 uncultured bacterium | reverse complement strand
GCCTGAGTTTACCTGGAAATTCCAGGACGACGGTTCGATTCGTGTCGAGACAAAAACAAAACCGACCGCGGTCAAATTGTGGCAGGCCACCAATCCCAACGCTCGCGATTTCCGCCTCGAAACGATTGGCAAGGCATGGAACAGTATCGATCTCAAAGAAAAGAGCAAAGGCGTTTACATCAGCAAAGCCAAAACACCGCAAAAAGGCTGGACGGCGTTCTTCATCGAACTCACTTACCCCAGCGGGATCGACGTTCCCTTTAAGTTCACTTCCGGCGTCTGCGTGACTCCGGACAAGTATCCGTTTACCTATCCGCCGGAAAATTAATATCTAAATAGGGGCAGGCCCCTGTGCCTGCCCATGTTCTACCCAACCCATCATCCCTATCAAATCACCCCGTCTTCTATAGAAATCAGACGATAATTATTCTATCCTTATCCAAACGTTAGTTGGATTCAAAAAAGGGAGAGAACGATGAGCGATCAATTGAACCGCCGTAATTTTATCCACGAAACCGGGCTGGGTGTCGCCGCCCTGGCTGGAAGCAGTGCCTCGTCTGCGAACGCAGCATCGAGTAAAAAGCCGAACGTCTTGCTCGTACACGTCGATCAGCACCGCTTCGATTGCCTCGGCGTGTGCGGCAACCCGGACGTACAGACACCGAACATCGATAGCCTGGCCGCCGATGGTGTGCGTTTCGACAATAGTTTCTGTCCCTATCCGGTCTGTACGCCGTCGCGCTATTCGTTGATCTCCGGCCAGTACGTCCACGAACATCGCGGTTTCTCCAACCATTGCACCCTCGCGCCGGACATCGCCACGTTCCCGAAAATGCTGCGGGCGGCGGGCTACAAAACCAAAGCGGTCGGGAAGATGCACTTCACCCCGACTTACCTCGACGTGGGTTTCGATGAAATGGAACTCTCCGAGCAGAACGGCCCCGGCCGCTGGGACGACGACTACCACCGTTACTTGATGCGACACGGCCTGGTGGATTATAACGACCTCGAAGACCAGGAACGCGAACACCGAAAAAACGCACCGGAGAAATATTTTAAGAGTTTCGGCGCGCTGGTCTCGAATCTCCCGGACAAACACCATTCAACGACGTGGGTAGGAGATCGGGCTGTCGAGACGTTGAAAACGTGGGACGCATCAAAACCGCACCTGCTGATGGCGGGATTCATCAAACCCCATCATCCCTTCGATCCCCCCGCGCCCTGGCACGAGAAATACGATCCCGAAAAACTGACGATTCTACCGGGTTGGACCGAAGCGTGTCTGGATCGGGACTATCAGTTCTCGCGAGGCTATTTCGACAACAAAACGCTGAATATCCCCGCGCTCAGAAAGGTCATGGCATTCTACTACGCCACGATTACCCAGATCGACCATCACGTCGGGCGGATGATCGAGGTGTTGAAGAAGAAAGGCCTGTACGACAACACGACGATCGTATTCACCAGCGATCACGGCGAATTCCTCGGTTTCCATCATCTGCTGCTCAAGGGTAATTATATGTATGACGCGCTGGCGAAAGTGCCTCTGATCGTCAAGTATCCGGGCAGCGCCAAGGCGGGAACGGTGTCACAGGCGATGGTGAACAACGTAGATGTGGGACCGACGATCCTTCAAACCGCCGGACTGCAGCCCGCATCATCGATGAAGGGCCTCGATCTTCGCCAAGCCGGGAAGGGTCACGACATCGTCTTTTGCGGCAGAACGGAAATCATGGCCCGAAGCCGCACCCGCAAACTCATTCTCTCTCAACGCAAAGGTGGGCAGAATCTATTCTTCGATCTGGAAAACGATCCACTGGAAATGAAGAACCTCTACGGCGATCCCGCGTATCAAAAAGAAATCCGCGCCTTCAAAGACGCCGTGGATGCCTGGCAACCGGAATCCGCCAGAAAGCGTAAAATGTATTTGGACGAGAACGCCCCGCAGATCGACCGGCCTAACGTGCCCGATGACCGCAGTCACCGCCCGAAAACGATCGATTACTTCAAAAAGAAAATGCAGGCTTCGTAGCGCTGTGCTCGAAAACCGTTTTGAACTCGGCCCATCGATGAACATAAAGTTAGCAAACCTTGGAGGTAAATCATGAAACGAATTTTGATTGGACTCTGTTTGATTCAGTTGATTGTTTTCAATGCGGGCGCGGCCGATTCGGCGAAAGCCGTTACGATTCTTGCCGCAGACTATCCAACCTTGCAGACGGCTTTCGACGCGCTTCCCAAAGCAGGCGGGCTTGTGATTATCCCCCCTGGCGATTACGAACTGAGCGAACCTCTGATTCTTCGGCGGGAAAACACCCGAATCACCGGCTCCGGACCCTCCACACATCTCATCAACAAAAACGAAAAAGGCCAACCAGCGCTTCTCGTCCAGCATCCTCAATATCCCGAAGATAAAAAACACCGGCTCTGGCGGGTTGAGTTCGCCCATTTCCGTATCAGTGGAAATCCCAAAAGCGGCGACGGTTTGCGGGCGGAAGGGATCAACGAAATCTTCATCCAAGGCGTCTCCATCGACCATAACGGCGGCAATGGGATCAATTTGATTAACTGCTATGAGGATCCGCGCATTTCCGACAACATCATCACCTACAACAAACAAACGGGGCTTAACATCGTGGCGGGCCATGACATCGTCGTCAACGCCAACCAGTTCGAGGAAAACCAGGACGCGCTGCGGTGTATCGACAGTTACAATCTCTGTATGAACGGCAACAATCTCGACGACCATTTGGGGCACGGGGTCGTGATCGAGAATACGTATGGTTCCGTTTTATCGGGCAATATGATCGAGGAGTGCCAAGGCACGGCCGTCGTTCTCGACCGGGATTGCTATGGGAATACGATCAGCGCCAATGTTATCGCGCACAATGTCGGTGGAGGCATCGATTTAAGGGATGCGTGGGGTTGTGGTATTTCGGCCAATACGTTCACCATCAATCCCGCTCAATCCATCACGGTCGGCCCCGAAAGCGGACGTATCACGATTACGGGAAACAATTTTTCCAACGCGCATATCGGCGGCAAGGTTAAACGGGATGATGAAACCGGCGGGATTTTATTAGACCGGACCTCATACGTAGTCATTTCGGGTAATGTTTTTTCCGGCATGGCGCGTGAAGCGATTCGCACGGTCGGGAAGTGCGAGCAAATCGTATGTCAAAGCAACATTTTTTGTGACTTTTCCCGTTCCGATCCAGGCCAGTTTCAATCGCATCAATTCGATCGCCCCATTGAGATTTTCAAGGACAACTCGATTGAAAAGAAATGATCCTGCCCGTCACACCCACAAAGGCACGACGATTCCCTTCGTTATCTGATTCCAAGAATTTCATAAGAACCATTTGTTTTTAAGGTAATGACAATATCTTTTGAACCTTTATTTTTCCACCACCATCCATGCGATCCCTCAAATGGAACGTGAATCGATCCGCTTGATTGGCTGTCAGTTCCTTCCTTGAAAGTTTCCTCATGATCCTTGGGGTAGCCCGTGTTCTCTCCTTTGGCTTCACCGTGAAAATCATAAAAAATCGGGTCGCCGTTTGTTTCCCACGTGTACTCAAGTGATGCACCCTTCAAAATATGGAACTTGTATTCGAGGCCTTTTCCAGCAGGGATGTCGATCGTGATAGAATCCTTCCACTGATCCTTTTTAGGATTTGCAGGGTTTCCAATAATCTCATAAGCCCCTGTTGTTTTTAAAGTAATGACGATATTTTTTGAACTCTTATTTTTCCACCACCAACCATGCGATCCCTCAAAGGGAACGGTGAGCGATCCGCTTGATTTACTGTCAGTCCCTTCTTTGAAAGTTTCCTCATAATCCTTGGGATAGCCCGTATTCTCTCCTTTGGCTTCACCGTGAAAATCATAAAAAATCGGGTCGCCGTTTGTTTCCCAAGCGTATTCAAGTAAGGCACCCTTCAAGATGTGGAATTTGTATTCGAGACCTTTCCCCGCAGGGATGTTTATCCTAGCTGAATCCTCCCGCTGAGTCGTTGAAGGGTTTGCCGCGTCTTCTTTTTCAGAAAGATTTCCACTCGTACTATTGAGCACTCGCTGGTTTTGCGAAATTTGGCTGGTCAGCGATTCATCGACTTGAACTTGGTGAGAGTATTCGTGCATTTGCATCAAAAACAATAAACTTCCGGCGCAGATGAGTCCAAAGTTCGAGGCCGTACTGAACCGATTGAATGATTCCGTTTTTCGCCAGGTTGCAAGAACGAAAAGCATCACGGTCAATGCGATGATTTGCCCAAACTCCACGCCGATATTGAAAGAGATAATTTTGAGCAATAATCCCTCATCGCCTAAAGGCAACTGTTGTAATCTTGTCGATAAACCAAAGCCATGAATGAGTCCAAAACTAAAAACGAGCATGATGAGATTGGGAGATTTCATCTGTAAATATTTTCGAAATCCATCAAGATTGTCGAAGCCTTTGTATAACACGGTTAAAGCAATGACGGCGTCTACCAAAAAGTAATTGGCCGAAATTTCCAGGAAGGTAGCGAAGATAAGCGTGATGCTATGACCCAATGTAAACGCGGTGATAAACTTGACGATGTCTTTAAATTTGGACAGGAAAAAGATGACGCCAAAAAGGAATAATAAATGATCGTAGCCCGTGAGCATGTGCGATGCGCCGAGGTTGACATATTCAAGATACCCTCCTTCCAGCATGGATTGCTTGTCACTGTCCGAGATGCCATGAGCAGACACGATCGAGGCGCTTATCAAGCTGATTAAGACAATGCAAATTATTTTCATTACCCATTTTTGTTTATTTCTTTCAAACACCATAACGCCCGTATCTCCTCTTTTTCAATTGATTTTATCCACTAGACGAATAACCTGGCGATGATAATAAAGTAGGGTGGCTTCGCTTTTAGCCCATCTTACGATCTCGATTGAAAAGAAATGATCCCGTCCGCCTCATTTTTCCTATCGTTGAATCGAGTTTTTCCTGGGAGGGCGAGGCTCCTGATGAGGCTAATTCACCTATCGATCTCTTACAATCATCCTTTTTATTCATCATTTTATCTGGTGTTGAGAATGCAATCTTTGAGTGTACCAAGACCACTTAAAGAACTAATGCTAGTAATTTTTGGTTGTTGGGTATCTCGATTGCGAAAATCATTCCCATTGTGGAATATCGTCACAGAATGAGTGTTCGGAGCTGACTCATACGTAATATTCAGAAAAGACTCATCGTCACGTAAAGTTTTTTCCATTAATTGTACACGTGCATTTGAATCCTGGAAAAATGTTCCATTAAATTTTGACCGACAATTTGCGAAAACTTGTTTCTGGGAATTATTGTGAAGATCCAAAATGAGATCGTATCAACAGATATTATGTTTTTCTAAATATTTGTGAAACTCCTTGTCATAAACCTTCTCTGCGGATTGAGGCTCATCATCATATTTAAGATTGAAATGACTGCAATAAGCTTTAAAAAATCCTGAATTGGCTGTCCAGTAAAGTAATTCGCAACAATTACTTTACTGGACAACACGCAGGAGTTACCCATCTGCATGTGTTGCTTATCTACCTTTGATTCATCAATCATTGCTCATTGTCCTTGAGTGAAATTTAACAGGGTGGGTCGAAAATCGTGACCCACACTAGCTGTTTTATCCTAATGTCGTTTATCTAACCTAACCCAGCGTAGTCGAAACCAATCAGGATTATCATTGGGAGGGCGAGGCTCCTGCCGAGCCGGTTCGACTACACGGCTCGGCAGGAGTCTCGCCCTCCCGCTGTCTTCAAGGGATAAAATGAGAACTATATCTATAAGTCAATGACATTGGTTTTAATCCACCCTGCCTGCTGGGAAACTACAGGCCTAGTTTAACTCGGAAGCGTTGGTTGGATTTCATCATCTCTTTCCAGGTGACGACCCGGCCTTTATTTGAGGCGATACGGCCCAGGATGGAGGTGAGGGTGCTTTCCGCGCCTTGCTTGGTTTCGTTGATGAACTTGCCGGAACGGATGCTCTTCTCGAAAGTGGTGACTTTGTTCGGTTCGGCACTGCCAGACAGACCGTTGCCTTCGCCCTTCCACTTGTTGTCACCGGTAATTTCGGTCGGACCGCTATACCCCGCGTTGGCGGTTCCCTTCGTTCCGAACAGGCGGTTGCGGCAGTCGCCCCAGCCTTTGAGGAATTGCGAAGAACTGAAATCCATGATCGCGCCGTTGGGATACCAATAGGTGCAGATAAAGTGATCCCAGCAGTCGCCGACGTCGGTACGTGATTTTCGACCCCCGGTCCCGAACGCTTTTTCGGGATGTCCCTGGAGAAACCAGTTGGCGACGTCGATCACGTGGATGTTCTGCTCGACGATGATGTCGCCGGATAGTTGAATATCGAACACCCAGTTTCGCAGCCGGTTTTCGGCTTCGGACTCACCCGGCCGGTTGCGTGCCCCTAAACGTCCGGCGTGATAGTTAACCATACCGCTGACGATCTCACCGATATCGCCCCGGTGAACCCGCTTGGCGATTTCCTGGTAGGCTTCGGCAAAGCGGATCTGAAAACCGACAGCCACGCTGACTTTCCCTTCGGCTTTTTCCCCGACTTTGATGACTTTCTTCGCGCCTACGACATCGGTCGCGACCGGTTTTTCCATGTAGGTATGCTTGCCCGCATCCACAGCGGCTTCGAGGTGGAGGGGGTGAAAGTACGGCGGGCCGGTGATGATGACGACATCCACATCGTCCAGCGCCAGAAGGTCTTTGTAGGATTCCATGCCCTGGAAGAGGCGGGACGAATCGATCGGAGAACGGTCCATCTCATCCAACCGGCTGTCCAGGTTTTCTTTGGTCGATTTCAGTCGGTCGCTGAATGAATCGGCCAGCGCAACGACCTGCGTATTGGTGTGACGCACGAACTTTCCAGCGTCGTTGTTGCCACGGCCACCGCATCCGATGAGTCCCAGCTGCAACGCCGAGTTCGCGGAAGAGCTGAAAACGGTTTCAGGCTTGGCGATCAAGAGACTTGTCCCTGCAATGGCGGATTTCATAAATCCTCTTCGAGGTACGGGTATTTTCTTTTCTTCGTTCATCGCGATTCTCCATTATTTAAGTTGATAGAATAATACAAATCATATCTGAAACTACGATTGGGAAGCAAGGCCGTTGAGCCGGTTCTAGCAGCCCGTGGAAAAAGTCCCACGGTGCGATGCACGGCCCTTTTGGCTGGATTCTGCGTTGAAAAATCTTGAAAATAAACCATATTTCCTGCAATTTTTCGCCTTGAATCCAACCAAAATGACTCGCGCACGCCCTCGCGCGACTTTTACCACGGACTGCTAGGGATTAAACGTGGAGAGCCGTTTGGATTGAATTGGATTCGTTCGGATCTTTCTGCTGACTCGCGTTGTTATCGTCACGATGCGATTGTGGGCCGACCAGGCGTGCCTCGCGGCCCAGTCCCTTTCGGTCCACGACGAAATTCGAATGGCCCAACACGAACATTTTTCGGCGGCCGGGAATGACGGATTTGACCCACGTCTTGAAAACGACCGGCTCTCGCTGGGGAATAAACGCCGTGATTTCCAATGAGGTGTCCACACGCATCGGGATGTGAATACGGTGAGGGGATGGGATCACGGCGATCAAACCATTATGATCGACGTCGACCAGATGCGCCCATAACGCCTCGTCCGGATGATCCGTATACTTGACGAACAGACGGGTGCCGACGGGAATGGAATGGGTGGAGCGAACCGTTTCAAATGGTTGAAGCGTTCGGCCGAATAACTTTTCCCGCAACGACCGAATCATCTTCTTTTCGTACCGCTTCCCTTTTTCCGCTTTCAACTTGACGAGTTTTTCGAATCGCTCGGTACTGGTTAGGATTCGGCTCGGTTGGGAGATGTTTAATTGAACGATTAAAATTTTGAGGAACGAAATCTCCTGCCGGGTCAGCACGTACCGCTGAGCCAACACTCTAAACCGTTTCCAAGCCATGTTGCGTGCGGAAATTGAGCGGCGCAGGTAAACGATCAACCATACGGCTAAGACAGCGGCCGCAACAATACTTATGATCAGCAGGATCGACAGAAACTGCTTGACATCTTGATTGGGACGGAAAAGGAAATCATTAATATTCATGACGATCACCTCTTTTCAGTTTTAGACTTTCCGTAAAAAGTCAGACCTTGCAGACGAAACGGCACGATATTGGTGATCATAAACAAAGTTTTATAAACGATCTTCTGGTCGCTGAAAGTGTTTTCTTCTTTTTGCCGTTTCGTTTTGTCCACTTAGTCAATCTCCTACTATTAATTATAACGCAAATATCGTACATTTCATTCATTATTTGAATATTTATTTCATATTTTACTCAAAACTTTATTATATGTAAAGTTATTTTCCATATTATAGTCATTAAAATCAGTTAAAAAGGAACGGATCAAACAGCTGACAGGACATTTTTGCCTGTAACAATTGGATTCTAAACGCCCGTTTCAGTGGTCTGGGGGGATGTTTGATGATAAGATTTATAGATTGAAGTGTTGTGAAAATACAATTGAACTGGATTGAGGATCGATGAGTCGAAGAACTCCCCTTTACGACCAGCATCAAGCCGTGAAAGCCAGAATCGTGGATTTTGCGGGCTGGGAAATGCCCATTCAGTATCATTCCATCACGGTGGAGCATCAAGCCGTTCGCGAATCGGCGGGAATCTTCGACGTCAGCCACATGGGTCGATTTTTCATATCCGGTAATGACGCCGCGGCGGAACTGGAAAAAATAACCGTGGCTCGCGTCGCCGATCTCGACCTGGGACGTGTGCGGTATTCTCCGCTCTGCAACGCCGACGGGGGAACGAAAGACGATGTGATGGTTGCCTGTCTGGAACGGGATTCCTTTCTGGTGGTGGTCAATGCGTCCAATCGGGAAAAACTGCTGCCGTGGTTCCAGCAACATTTACCCCCCGGCGTCCAGTTCGTCGATCGAACGCTCGAAACGGCCATGATTACCATTCAGGGGCCTGAATCCTCCCGCATCGTGCAAAGCCTTCCCGGCATCGATCCCGGCGAATTGACGTATTTTCATTGCCGGAAACTGGCGGAGGATGAATGGATTTCACGAACCGGGTACACGGGCGAGAACGGTTTTGAGATTATCGCGCTGCCCGATCGTATCGTCTCGTTGTGGGAACGGCTGCTGGAGATGGGCGTTCAGCCGGTGGGGCTGGGGGCACGGGATACGCTTCGACTAGAGATGGGCTACCCGCTTTACGGTCACGAACTGGCCGAAAATATTTCCCCTCTGGAAGCGGGCTTGCAATGGGCCGTGCATTTCGACGGACATGATTTTATCGGTAAAGACGCGCTGCTTCACCAGAAAGAGTCCGGCATTCCCCGGCGGCGGATGGGATTTCGGTTGAAAGAGCGTGGGATACCCCGCCAAGGCTGCAAGGTCTTCGATGGGGACGAGTCCGTAGGCGAAGTAACCAGCGGCGGCTTCTCTCCCATGCTGAAACAGGGTTTCGGTTTGGCCCTGGTTCGTACAGGCCATCAAAAAAGTGAAAATGTCTTCATCGATATTCGGGGGAAGAGAATCCCCGCGGAACGGGTCAAACCTCCTTTCATCCCCAAACGGGTGAAAGGTTGAATTCAGTATCAATTTGTGATTAAAATCCATACATATTTTTTTTCAGAAACTACTTAAACTTATTCAAACCCTTACGAAAGGATCGGGGAATGATACCGGAAGACTTGAAATATACGGAATCGCATGAGTGGATTCGACGGGAAGGTGACATCGCGACGATCGGCATCGCGGATTACGCGCAGGACCAGCTGTCCGACATCGTTTTCGTGGAACTGCCCGATGTGGACCGCGAACTCGAACAGGGCGAGGAATGCACCGTCATCGAATCGTGCAAAATCGCCGCCGAACTGTACGCCCCCGTATCGGGCAAAATCGTCGAAGTGAACGAGGGCCTGACGGAACGTCCCGAACTGATCAACCAGGACCCTTACGGAGCCGGATGGATCATGAAAATCGAGCTCTCCGACCCGTTCCAGCTGGACGCGCTTCTCGACGCCGCCGCGTATCAGGAACATATCGAGAGCGGCGAATAACGGGATCGAAACGTTCGGTGATGTTTTATATTTTGACGCGCAGGCGGTTGAATCCGCGTGCCGGTTGAGGAACCATCATGGATTTTATCCCCTATACGTCTCAAGAGACCCAAGCGATTCTGGACGATTTAGGACTCCGCAGTAAAAGCGATCTTTTCAAGTCGATCCCGCAGCCATTGCTCAATCCCAAAATTTCGCTTCCCGAACCGCTGACGGAGTGGGAAATCACCGAGACGATGGAAGCCGCCGCGTCGCAGAATCGGGGCACGGAAATGCTTTCGTTTCTGGGCGGGGGCGCGTACGATCATTTCATCCCGGCGGCGGTTCCAGCGCTGGTGTCGCGTGGCGATTTCCTGACCGCGTATACCCCCTATCAGCCAGAAGTGAGTCAGGGCACGCTGCAGGCGATTTACGAATTCCAAACGCTGATCTGCCGGTTGACCGGGATGGAGGTGGCGAACGCCTCCATGTACGACGGATCTTCGGCGCTGGCGGAGGCGGCCCTGATGTCCTGCCGTGTCAAGCGCAAAGAAAAGATTGCCATTTCAACCACGATCAATCCACGTTACCGCCGTGTCGTCAAAACCTATCTGGACGCTCAGGGAATCGAAATCGTGGAGATTCCTCAGAACGCGGGCGCTGCCAATAGTGAAAGTCTTCGAGAATTGCTGGATGATTCATTCGCCGGTTTTTTTATCCAGAATCCTAACTATTACGGAATCCTCGAACCGGTCTACGAATTGAGGGCGATCGTTCGGGAGGCAGGCTGTCTGTTGGGGGCGGTGGTTTATCCTCACTCACTCGGTCTGCTCAAAAGTCCAGGATCGTGGGATGCGGATATCGTTGTGGGGGATTTACAATCGCTGGGATTGCCGTTGCAGTACGGCGGCCCCTACGCCGGATTTATCGCATCGAAAATGAAATTCAACCGCCAACTGCCCGGCCGAATCGTTGGCCGAACGAAGGACGAAAACGGTGATACCGGCTACGTGCTGACCCTGCAAACCCGCGAGCAGCATATCCGGCGGGCGAAAGCGACCTCTAATATTTGCAGCAACCAGGCACTCTGCGCGCTGGCTTCGACGGTTTATCTTTCACTGCTGGGCGCGAACGGATTGCGCCGGGCCGCCGAGTTCTCCGTCCAGCGCGCTCACGATCTGCAAGCCCGGCTCTGCGAACTGGAGGGTGTCAATCTCTTGTTCGACCGGCTCTATTTCAACGAATTTCTGATCGAACTTCCCTTCCCTGCCGAAACATTTGTCTCGAAAGCCAAAGCGGCGAACGTGATGCCGGGGATTCCGGTGAGCGTGGATGGGGAGGATTGCCTGCTGGTCTGTGCGACGGAAAAGACCTCGCCGTCCGCCATCGCCCGGTATGTCTCAACGCTTACATATATCATAAACCAATCGTAAAGGATCGCGATTATGCCGTTGGACGCTTACGAACCGACTCTCTTCGAACTCGATCGGGATGGAGCCGAACAACCGTGGTTCTCTTCGCCGGATGCGGACGAGAAACCGATCGGCGAACTGCTTCCGGAAGACGCTCTTGCGCCGGAACCGCCGGATATCCCCAACCTGAGCGAACTGGACGTGGTGCGCCATTTCACCCGTCTGTCTCGTCAGAATTTCAGCATCGACAGCGGCTTCTATCCGCTCGGTTCCTGCACGATGAAATACAATCCCAAAGTGACCGAAGCACTCTCGCAGCTGCCTGGATTCACCCGCCTGCATCCCGAAGCGGGGGAAGAATCGGCGCAGGGAACCTTGACCCTGATGGCCGATATTCAAGACTTTCTGGCGAATCTGACCGGCATGAAACAGGTGACGCTCAATCCCTGCGCCGGGGCGCACGGCGAACTCTGCGGTATGATGATGATCCGCGCTTACCACAACGAACGTCAGAGTAAACGCACGACGGTGCTCGTGCCCGATTCCGCCCACGGAACCAATCCCGCGTCCGCAACGATGGTGGGCTATCAGACCGTCGAGGTGAAATCGAACGCGCAGGGATTGGTCGATCTCGAAGACCTGGAGAAGAAACTGAACGGCGAAACCGCCGCCCTCATGCTCACCAATCCCAACACACTGGGGCTGTTCGAGAAAGACATTCTGGAAATCAGTCGCATGGCCCACGCCCAGGGCGCGCTGCTCTACTACGACGGGGCAAACCTGAACGCCATCGCCGGAATCGTGCGGCCCGGCGACATGGGCTTCGACGTGGTCCACCTCAACCTGCATAAAACCTTCGCCACGCCCCACGGCGGCGGGGGACCGGGAAGCGGTCCGGTTGGTGTCGGCGAAAAACTGCTGCCGTATCTTCCCGTTCCCGTCATCGAACGAAACGACGACACGTGTTCGCTTAATTACGACAAAGACAAGAGTATCGGGCCACTTTCAACCTTCTACGGAAACGTCGGCGTCGCCCTGCGCGCTTACACGTACATACGCTTGCACGGGCTGGAAGGCCTTCGGCGCAACAGCGAACATGCGGTGCTTGGTGCGCGATATCTGCGAAGTCGCCTGCAAGACCTGATCCCCCCCTCGCATCCCGGCGACTGCATGCACGAGTTCGTACTCACGATGAAGGACCGCGAACGCTTCGGCGATCTCAACGCGATGCTCTTGGCGAAAAACCTCATCGACCGGGGCTTCCACGCTCCCACGGTCTACTTTCCCCTCTGCGTCAAAGAGGCGCTGATGATGGAACCCACCGAAACCGAATCGAAACGCACGCTGGACTGTTTCGTGGAGGCCATCCAGGATATTTTCAAAGCATACAAAGAGAATCCGGACGATGTTTTACACGCTCCCCACACCACCCCCGTTCGCCGCCTGGACGAGGTGACGGCAGCACGCAAACCTGATTTGGTCTACTCCTGCTGCTGATAATCGTTTTCTTGAGGAAACCATGATGCGCTTTTCATACCTGAAACCCATAACGTTTGGTTTGATGATTGTCGTTTTGAACGGGTATTTTTTCCCAGCCGTTTCGGCGGAGAATCATGCAATCGATCAAAAAACCGTTCGTCAATGGTCCGAGCGTTTTCGGGGATGGCATTACTACCCGGAATACGTTCTGCCACCCAATCCCGATGACTCGATGGACACGGTGAAGACCGATTGTCCCCTGGTCTGGCGCTGGAAATGCAAATGGCGTATGTTCTACACCAGTTTCAACGGGCAGGGCTATCAGACCGGGCTTGCGGTGAGCGACGATCTCATTCATTGGACACCGAAGGGAACAGCGATGTCTTTCGGTAAAAAAGGCGCTTACGATCACGGCGGCGTGACGTTCGGGGGGATGCTGTTCGAGTCGTACGATCTTGAAGCGCCGCGTATTCCTAAAAAACACAAGGGGAAATACTGGATTCTATACGGCTGCTATCCCAAGCAAGGCGGGTATGAATTGCGTCCCGGCGCGGAAGGTATGGCTTGGAGTTCTGATGGCGACACGTGGCATCGGTATTCGGAAGACATTCCCATTCTCTCGATTCAAGGCGCGGCAGAATGGGAGAAAGACTGTATCTATCAGCCCTGGCTCGTGCAGTATCAGGGGAAATTCTGGAATTTCTATAACGCCGCCAACGGCTCAATCGAGCAGATGGGCCTTGTCACTTCGAGCGACTTGGTCGATTGGACCCGTTACCCCGGTAATCCCATCGTGCGCAACGGAGGGCCGGGAAGCTTCAACGAGAAGTTCTGCTCGGACGGCAAGGTGTTTCGCGACGGGGATCATTGGGTGATGCTTTTCTTTGGCGTCGGGCGGGGCGGGGCGCACATCATGGCGGCCTACTCCAGAGACCTGATTCACTGGACCACCGATCCCGAACCGCTCTATCAAGCGGGAGGCCATCCCCTCAGCCTGGACCGAACCTACGCGCATAAGATTTCCTTGATCTACCAACCGGCTAACGAAACGTTTTATCTATTCTACTGCGCCGTCGGACCGAAAGGGCGCGGGATCGGGCTGCTCACCAGCAAACCGCTTCAGGATGCCTCTCTGCAAAAGTAATCCCTCGATCATCAAGTGTTATTCGTTCAGGGCGATGCGGAAACCGGTGATTCCGTGGAACACCAAACCCGTTTGAGGGGATGCGCCACCGCGAAACGTTGTTTTGAAATGACGGGGATGCACCATTCGGTAACAACCGCCTCGCAGTACTCGAAAACGCTTTTCACCTGGCACACCGATCCAGTCCGCGCACCATTCCCGGACGTTTCCCGCCATACCCAGACACCCGTAAGGACTCGCGCCTTCAGGGAAATCGCCGACGCCGGACACGAACATCCATCCGTCGATCTTGCCGTCGGGTTTGAGATCTCCATTCGTGTCGTCGTTCCAATTGCAGGCTTTGGGATTCCACTCGTTTCCCCAAGGGTACTGCCGTCCGTCCATACCGCGAGCGGCTTTTTCCCATTCGATCTCGGTCGGCAGGCGGTAAGGTTGTCCCGTTTTTTGAGCCAGCCAGGCACAGTAGGCTTGCGCTTCGTAGTAGTTGATTCCCGTGCAGGGTGTGTCGTCATCGGGATAGCGTTCGTCGATTTCGGATCGGTACTGAGGAAGCAAGGGTCTGGCTTCCCGCGCCCAATATGCGGGGCGATCGTAACCGCCGTCAAGAATGAAACGCCGCATCTCAGCCGTGGTGGTCTCATGGATGGCGATAGAAAACGTCGGGCACTCGACCGTTTTTGCCGGAATCGTCCATCGAAGCGTGATGGAGTCCTTCTCAACCGGCCTCGATGCCCCGAAAATAAACGGACCGCCAGGGACCACGGTCATTTCCGGAACGATCGGTTCCACGGCAGCAACGGCGGGGATGAAAACCATTGCTAGAAAAAGGTTGATTGAAATCGTTTGCCTGTGTATGCGCATGAATGGTGTCCCGTAATGAAATCGAGCAGACTATCTCATTATACCCGTTCGTGGCCGTTTTGGATCGTGGCGGCGGTGGCCTTGCTTCGGCTCGCCTTTTGTTTCGACACGCCTCTTTATACCACGGATGTGCTGCGAAATCTGGGTTACGGGCTGGAATTCTGGACCTACGGTTTTCGCGTTTACGAGATGACCCCGTTCGATTTCTCTCCACAAGTCTATCAGTTCCTCTGGCCCAACCGGCACTATACCTACCCGGCGGTGACGCTGGTCTTTTTCGCCGGTCTCGCGCGGGTTTGGGCGTCGATCTTTTTCGTGAAGTTGATGCTGACCGCGATCGACTTCCTGAACGCCTGGCTGATCGCCCGCATGACGAAAAGCCGTTGGCTCGGGGTGTTGTACTTGTGTCATCCGGTCGGACTGTGGTTCGTCTCTCACGAGGGGCAATTCGAATCGTTTATCAATCTCCTCACGATACTATTTTTGTACTACTTGCAGCGGGGGCGTCCAGTGTCGTTCCTCTTTCTCTCACTGGCGGTTCAGACCAAACTCTTCCCGATTTTCCTCGTGCCGTATGCGTTGTATAAATTGTGGGGGAAACCGTTTCGCTCAGTAGGAAGATATTTCGCCTGGGGGGCGGCGGGATTCGCACCGAGCGTCATTGCGGCGTTAACGAGCGGTTATCTGACTCACTTGCTCAGGCCGGGTTACGTGCCGAAAAACAATCCGATCTCATGGGCGCTGTTCCAGCCCGGCCTGCACGCGTTTACGCCCTTCTGGCTGGTCTTGTTCCATTGGATCGCCGGGATAATTTTCGTCGTGACGGTTCTGTGGTTCGTGCGAAGCGAAAAGAATTTCTTCCCCTATCTCGCGCCGTTGACGTTTGTCGTATTTGTAAAAGCCAACCTGATCGGGCAGTTCTGGTATATGCTGATCGCGCCGGTGTTCTGCCTGACTGTCGAGAATCCGGCCCACCGCCGGGTTTTGATGGCGTTGACGCTGCTTTTTGGGATGCGGTCCCTCTGGTCCATCCTCATCGGGCCGATAGGATATGTCAGCCCCGATCACGTTGTCGCCTTACTGCGGGGAGTGATGTTTGGATTGTGATAATTCTAGGGAAATGGTGGGTCAAAAAGCGTGACCCACCCTACAATTTAGGCTGTTCAGTGGATACGGAATGGGTTGGCCGGTTTCTTTATCGATGGGCATCAGAGCTTCGGTTTCGATGAGGTGTTCGTTCAGAATTTTGGTCATTTCTTTCAACTTATTTCTATTCTTTTCAGACAAGTCGTTCTTTTCGCTGATGTCTTCTCTCAGGTTGAACAATTCCAGTTTTCGGTTTACGTGGTGGTAGATCAGTTTCCAATCGCCCTTGCGAACGGAACTGAAAGGGGTCTGTCCGTAATTGTGGGGGAAATGCCAGAACAACGCCCGCTCGCTGGATGACTTTCCTTCATTTTTCAACAAGGGCACGAAGGTGACCCCATCGATTTTACCACCGATTTGCTGGTAATCCTCCACTCCGGCCATCTCCAGAAACGTGGGGAAAATATCTTCGACGATTGTATAATCATCGCATGTGGTATTCGGTTTGACTGCACCCGGCCACTTCACAATCATGGGGACACGGGGACCGCCTTCGTAGGGAGAGAGTTTATGTCCTCTCAGCGGGATATTCCTATCCGCCTGACTGGGTGCTCCATTATCCGACATAAAGACAACGATAGTATTGTCATCGATGCCATGTCGCTTGACGTTGGCCATAATGTCACCCAGGGATCGATCCATGCCTTCGATCATCGAGGCATAAGTGGCGTCGAATTTATCCAGCCCGGCATCGACATATTTCTGATGGAAGCGGTTGTCATTTTCCCAGGGCGCATGGATGGCGTAGTGCGATAGATACAGGTAAAAAGGTTTTTTGTCGGCGACAGCCCGATCGACGGCTTTGTTGGCTTCAATGGTTAACGCTTCAGTGAGGTTGATGTCCCGGCCATGATACTTTTCGAGACCGGGCACATCCCAGATTCGATCCCCTTTTCTCCAGGCGGCACTGAAATTGTGCTGACCGTGATAACTGCCCGGGCCACCGGCGGCATGTCCCGCAATGTTCACGTCGAAACCGAGGTTCCGCGGATCGTTACCCAGCGTCTCTTTTGCACCGAAATGAGCCTTACCGACATGGATCGTGCGATAGCCGTTCTTTTGCAGCAGCATGGGAAGCGTTATCGCATGGAGCGTACGTTCGACTCCGGCAATGGGACTGAGGCCGTTCAAATTCCATTTTGGCGGTTCAATTTTTGGGTGTTGATTGTCAGGAGATTTGTTTTTACGCAGCGTCCAGTTTGTCACCCGATGCCTGGCGGAGTTCAGGCCTGTCATTAGACTGATTCGAGAAGGTGAGCAGACCGCACAGGCATAAGCTTGAGTGAATTTCATGCCTTCGTTGGCCAGTCGCTCAATATGTGGTGTGTGATAACGCCGGTTGAGTGGGGTCACCTCTTTGTGAAAAGGTTCAGACGTATCCTGCCATCCCATGTCATCGACAAAGAAAAAGATGATATTGGGTCTGTTTTCACGTTCGGCATCATTGGAATAAGATAAAAACGGAAACGTGGTTACCGCAGTAAAAGCGCACGTCTTTTTCAAAAATTCTCTTCTCGTGGTCATTAATTCTTCTCCCGGCGGTATGGTTAACCTGGTGTTTCATTCTATGTGGATATGGAGTTAATAGAGTTGCCAGTCTTGAATATTGGTCATGTCGGCAAATTCCACCGTAGAGGTTTCATCGGTGACGAAAGGCAAACCTGGCTTGCCGCCCGGTTCTCCTCCCGCTCCAGCCTGTAAGTAAGTGTCATCCAGATAGACGTAAGAGTGATTGATGGCTTCAAGACCGTTACCCCCTTTCGCTCCGTCATATACAGCAATACCTTCCGGTTCTTGAGTCGGGGAATAATAAATCTCGTGTTCTCCACCATCGCCAGAATCTCCGGCTGTAATATCTCCCCCATTTACATGAACAACAGAATTATCGACATACAATCCGTTCGCTCCTTGTTTCGGTTCGCTCATATTAAAATAAGCACCTCCGACTGCGACCTGATATAATCCTGAATGCCCGCCGTGTCCGCCTTTTAGTTGGCTGTCAACCAGTTCGATATAAAAATAGGTTGAATCTTTTACATGCAAAGCGCAACTGCCGGGGTAAGGTTTTGCGTATGTTTCATCGACTCTGAATCCATCCATGCCTAAAATATTGGATTGCATAATTTGTAATTCAGAACTTGAACAATTATTTATTTGTATTGCAGCGCCTCTGAGCGAATTAACTCCCCGGCCCCCGATCAATTCGCAATTATCGATTTGACATATTCTATCCACGGCGTGGAACCATCGAAATGCGGGATAAGCGTTGCTAATAACATAACTTCGTGAGAGTTTCCTGTTCACTCCATCAAGACGGCAATTCTGCATGACTACGTTCGAATTGGTTGCAGTAAATGCCGAATTATAAATGCCTTTAATTTCCAGATTTTTCAAGACAATGTTCGAGTTATCCACCATCAAAGACGATCTGTCGGACGCGATATTGTAGTTCGGCCAAATATAGTACAGGAGAGGCCGTTCGTCTTTACTCCTTCCTTCGATTGTAAGAGAAGCGTCTTGGATTATCATAATATCAACGTATAGGTCTGTCGATAATGAGATTGTGTCTCCCGGAAGGGCATCTCGCAGGGCTTGGGCAAATGTCGGGATTTCTTCGGGTACTGAAATAGTGACCGGATTATCATGGGGTAGATCGGCAATAGGCCCTTGATTGTATAGAATGATGAACTGGTTGGGCTCTTTTATAATTAAAGATATATCATAAAGGCTGTCGTTATTGTAATCTTCAATTTCCATACCTACAGCAGCTGCCGTTTCGCTAAATATATCTTGGATTATCAGTTCGTCCTCATTTTCCGATCCATATTTAATGCTTACGAATGTTGTGTCAGTCCATTTTGTATCGTGAAAAACTATCAAGTCATCAAAACCATCTTCGTTTAAATCTGTATTCAATTTTTTTGGTTCCTCACAAGAATCTGTGCATTGAAGGGATAGAAAAACACGTGCT
>CAZSIZ010000094.1:11024-19407 GCA_964606645.1 uncultured bacterium | reverse complement strand
TAGAAACTTAGGGATTTTTGATGGATGATTGGTTTCAATTAGTGAGGTCTGTAATGACGAATATGAGTTTCGTCCTGCTCTCACTTTTTCCGACCCGCCTGTAATCATTGATTGTTCCTTTCCGGTATAAATGGGGCAATAAACCTGATACACTGACTCCAGATATTCGATCCTTGCAGCCCTACTTCTTCTTAGGCAAAACTCGAGTTGAATACGAGGAGATATTTTTCATGATGACGAAGACGAGTCGCGCATTTACCTTGATCGAATTACTTATTGTTGTTGCCATTATCGGGGTGCTGGCGGCGATTGCCGTGCCCAATTTTCTCAACGCCCAGATGCGGGCACGGATCGCGCGGACGAATGCCGATCTGAAAGCACTCAGCACGGCTATCGATACCTACATGCTCGACAGTAACAACCACCCCAACAACCAATCGCACTTGACCGTCGATTTAATCAGTTTGACGACGCCGGTCTCCTATATCTCCAACGTGGATTTCCGCGACATCTTCAAAGCACAGCAGGGCGGAACGGGCAATAGCAAAGAGAGTTATCTGTATTTCAACTACTACTATATGGATAATGCGCCGTCGGGATGGTATACGTGGATGATGGCCATCAACCGGCAGGATTTAAGCACGAAGGGCTATTGTCTCGCCAGCTGGGGGCCAGACCGGTGGCAGGACGCGATCGAGTGGGTCTACGTCCAAAGCAGCACTGGTACGGGAGACGGGGGACGCGGCCGAATGTACGCGCCCAGCAATGGCCTTATCAGCAAAGGTGACATCGGTCGCTGGGGCGGTTCCGTACCCGGCGTTCCCATCATCGCGGGGGGATGATGGGAATCGATATCGTTCCCTGTCGATCGGGTGCGATCTATCCTATTCCGTTCAAAACGTGGGCTACGCTGCGCTTTTAACCCACCCTACGCAACTACGCAACTACGCAACTCAACAAACCATACAATGGTGGGTCGAAAAACGTGACCCACCCTACCTTTTTATTCGTTCATTTTTTTTATCCGTTTCTTTATTTATTTTTCAATGTTTTGTTAGGCGAGTTGGGCCCAACTCTATTTGACGGTTTGATTGCGCAAAGCCGTCATACAGGCACAGAATTATGCTGCTATGCGGGGAGAAAGCGCACTTTTCCCCGCACGGATCGAGACGGAGCCACCCCGGGGAACTACTAGCCCCTCCCCTCAGTCTTTGCGGGAACACTTGAGTGGATTCTTAAAATGGTGTGTTCACTTCGGCTGACTGAGAAAATCCTAATCCCAGGATTTTTTCAGGGCCGAGATGCAATGAAAACTCCGTTTTAATCGACCACCTCAGAACCTTGAAATCGCAACGATTTCCGCAAAGGCTTGGGGATCCGCTCAGCTTCAGTGTTTGTCACCCGGAGGTCTAGTTTGGACTTACTACTATCCTATAACGGTCCGGTAAAAAGTCAGACCTTGCAGCAAGAAATAATTATAAGGAAGCTATCCTTAATACTAAATCTTATGTTCGCTGAAGGTGTTTTCAACTTTTTGCCGTCCGCTTTCGACCGGGTTTTTCCAATACAGGCCCTGTAGTGGCCGAAAGAGTCCGTGAGGGAATTCACGGTGCTCCGTCCGCCACGCCAATCTAAAGGAGCTCACCCGCGGGTCTTTCGCGCCGGTGCGATATCGAACACGCAACGGACACTACTCAACGGGTGGCTGCAACGTCCAATCCTGGGAGAACCGGTTTGCGGCCGGCTCCCCCTTCGCAGGACTTAATTCCGATCCTGCTTTGAAGGACTTGAAAATAAAAATCCCTCTAAAAAAAGGGTTTTGAAAAAATAAAACCCCCTACTAATAGACAAAAAACCGCAGAAAAAGGGAGTTATTTTTATTATTATTATTGATGGTTGATTGTAAGTGCATAAAAAACAGTGCGTTAGTTGCGATATAAATAAATTGAAATAGTGGGATGTTATTTTTTTGAATCACGGATTTATGGATGGGGTGGGGATGGCGCGGAGTTGGTGTTTGGGGGGAATTGGGGATTTTTTTGGGTTATTTGAATCACGAAAAACCGGGATTACCATCCCGGCCTAGCACGAAAAAAGGGTGGGTTGATTGGGGGGAGAGGGGATGGTGTGGCTCTCGCTGGCGCTTTAAGCCCTACGGGCTGAATCTGGATATCCAGGATTGTAACAGGTCAGCCGACTGAAGTGAATAATCCCTCCCCCCAAGCCTGGGGGGAGGACTTGGTACTTTACACGGCTGACCTGTTACCCAGGATTTAAGGATGAGTAGCAGTGTAACCCATCAATCCGAAATTCTGTTGGGTTCCGACTATGTCGGATTTGATAGATGTCAAATCTCCCCGGCCTGGCTGGAAAACTTTAGGGAATACAAGTCGGCGTCTTTCATTACGAAACGCAGGCGGACGGGTTTGCCTTTAAGCTTGCTGACATCCGAACGGCCTTTCCAGGTGACGGTTCGTTCGATCCAGTCGCCGATTGCCTCATCTGCATCTTTCAAGGTGAAACCAGGGACAGGTTTTCCATCCCGATCCTGAATCTCCACGCGAATCCCGCCTGCTGCCGAGGTCGAGTAATTGAGAATCAGCCGGTTCCCTGAAAAACGTAATGGCTTCGTCACCATTTCACCGACTGCATACCCGGCGTTCACCGATACGAATCCGTCCACGCGCAGTGAGAAACGCTCCAGATAGTGAGACAATTGGCCGTAACGCCGTTGAACGAACAACGACATTGTATTTCGTCCAGTGGGGATAACACCGCAGGTGGGATAATTCGTGCGGGAACTCCAATGTTCCAGCCCCATGCCCGGCCGCACGAAACCTTCCATAAACGCGCGGTCGTACCGGTTGCCGCCCCGGCTGGTCATCAGCACGGTGTCGGAGCAATCCCCCGAATACGATGCCTCGCCACCGAGCTTCACAAACTGCTCCTGACTCAGTACACGACGCCCCGGCATAAAACGCGCCGCGAGAGCGATGTAGAGGTGTGGGGCGCGATAATAGGGACGGGTTTGATTGGTGTAGAGATGTTCGTAAGGGGTATCGCCGAACGTCATCTCGACCGGGTCGGTCCAGTCGAGGAAATTCGTCGAGGTCGTTCGGCTGACGGTTCGGTAGCCTTTGTATTCGCCTTTCGTCCAGGTGCGGAAATAGCAGACGTAACACTGTTCGATCTCCGACCAGAACGCCACGTTCTGCGAATCGAACGCCCCCTTCGTAATCAGCGGCTTCTCCCGTATTTTTTTCCATCGAAGCCCGTCTTCGGAGACGTAACCGGCCAGCCCGCTTTTTCCCGTACCCGCCATCGCCTTATAGCGCTGTGAGCGGGAAACGCCCGGTTTCGTGTCGAGAAACGGGGCGAAATTGTGAGAGAAGGGAGCCACATCTTTGAGAATCACGTTATTCTCGCGGGTTCCGTTCACCTCGAAAATCCCCAGATTGGGTTTGGTCCAAGTGATTCCATCGCGGCTTTCGGCGCAACAGGTCACTTCGGCGTTGCTGCCGTCGGATTTGGAAACGGGAAGCCCCCGATAGTACAATCGGTATATCCCGTTATCCTCGATCACGGTGACATATCCGCAATAACGCCCTTCCCACGGTTTATCGAATTTCAGGGCCGTTCCTTTCGAGACAGGGGGATGCAGTTGCAGCCGGGTCTCGTCCATGCGGTCGATCAGAAGCCGGTCGGTGAACAATTCCAACCGGGAACCGATATCGACAGTCGTTTGATCGCTTCCCAGAGCGGTTCCCTGCCCATACGCAGCCATGCAAATACTAAAAACGGTTATCCATCGGATTTTGTGTATCATGATTCGCTCCTTTAACTCGATGCTTAGGGTTGGATTGAGGGCAGGCACAGGGGCCTGCTCCTACGGGTTCCTGTTACTCGTCAAAACACGTGTGATAGAGTACCAGTCATTGTTATTGTTTTTTTAGTTGAATCTCCACTTCATTCAATCCATGAACCGTCACGGGACCGAATATCCCGGAAAGCGTTTGGTTCTCGAAAACATGCCCGCTTGGATGGCCGGTCGCGAAATGAGGTCCGAGGGTATTGTAGACGTGAAACTCGATCTGGTTGCTTCCATCTTTGACGGCGTCGGTCATATCGAAACGGTAGGGATGCCAGAGCCGTACGCCGCACGATTTCCCATTTACGAACGTTTCAACCGTCCCGCGCACACGGCCAAGATCGAGCGTGTAACGCATTGTGGATGAAAACGGAATCTCCACATTCGTATCGTAGACCATGCCGCCGGAATAGTGAGGCAGTCCCAGCCGATCCCACGAGCCGTAAGGAATTTTTCCATCGCCCATCACAAATAAAATCGGTTCCAGCAGGGCCGCCCCCCCGGTGAATCCGGGAATGGATTCGATGCGCAGGGCGGCGATCCGTTTGGGGCTGTCGGGATTGGGCAGTTTTGCGAAATGATACCCATTCGATTCATCAAGTTCCAATCCATCTCCGTTGAGATAAAACTGAGAAGGACCGGCCGCCTTGAAAGCCATGACGATCGCGCCGGGAGGAATTCGGAACCGATACCATCCCGCCGCCGGTGTCTCGGCATCGATCCCGTACACCAGTTGGCCGTAGGGATCGTCAGGCGGTTCCTGGCCGTTCAGCCAGCCCGCCGACGGAAGTGGATGAGGCCGCGCCTGCAAGAGCATCAGCGCCGGATCGCCCATGTAGGAATGAGCGGGACCGTTCAGAATTCGCGCGGGTTTTGAATTGGAACCATCCCTGCTTTGAACTGAAAAAGAATGATCCGAGACAAACGTAATATGGCGTTTGTCTTTCAGGATCACCAGACCGTCGATCAGCAAGCCGGTCGGGCTGCCCGTATCGCGAGCCTCGATTTCGATCCGGTTCTCTCCGGTTTGAAGAAATTTCTGAATCGAATACCGCTCGGCCCGGCTGGTGAAATAGGGATCGAAATTGCCTTGATCGGCCACGAGTTTTCCATTGATCCGAATTTGGTGCATATCCCCCAGGGCGACGGTCATATTCGCCGATTCGATCTCACCGGGTATGTTGACTTGCTTGACAAATAGAGATTTTCCATTCGCCCCCGGTTGGTGACTCCAAATCCATTCCGGATCGTCGGGAATGCCGGTCGGTGGCAGGAAATGGTAGAACAAGCGGATCGGTCCATCGGTATCGCGTGAAACCAGAATCTCCAATCGGTTGGCCCCTTTATTCAAGCGAACCGGCATACGTGCTTTCCGGGCCGCTGCCGCTCCTGGGAACCGAACCTCTGTACCGTTCAGAAAAACCCGCCGTTTGGACGATCCACCGACACGCAGCAACGCGTCGATCTGATCGTTGGCCGGTGAGGTCACCATCGCGCTGACGATATAAACCGCTCCCGACTGAACATGGCCCAAATCGATAAAGTCTTCGGGAATCCGCCCTTTCCCGCCCAAAGCGCTTCGAAAAACGGGGTCTTCATCGATCCCCAAACGTAACGAGTAAATCGCCTGCTGGGTCGGACCAACATCGTCTGGCGGCTCCTTCAACGTTTCAAATGTCTGGCCCGACTTGAGAGGCAAGGGTCCGGCCCATTCCGCGCGAGGACCGAATGACGCGATCGCGGTCTTCCACTCAGAGTCATTGAAAGTGGATGTTTTCCACGCTTCGATTTCCGACTTCCCCGCATTCGCTTCACTGTGGTAACGGGCGGCGCGAATTTCAATCGGGATCGGATCGTCGGAGGGCGGCCAGGCGAAATCGCCATACTGGTTGTAACAGGTCGGTTCCAGACGGCAATGCAGCGGTCCGGGAACGTCGATCTTCAACGATTTTTTAACGGACGTGCTTCCCTCAAAAGCGTCGTTGCTGAATTGAACACGGCCGAAGTGCGACTCCGAATCGGTTTCCGGTGATGAAATACGCTGTATCCCCCGAATCGTAACCGAATCGATCCCAGCCCGCTTCCAATCAATAATATTCAGGTCCGATTCTATAGAAACCGGATCGCCGAACGCCGGGGGCCTTAACGAAATCAACGGAGCGGGCGAATCGGCCAACTCGACATCGACGCGAATTTTCCCGTTATTACGCTTGTAATTGTAAATCGGAACCGTCTCCCCGGTCAGCGGATCCCACCGTTCGGGAATCCCGTCACCCGATAAGGTATAAGCCATTCGCTTACCGCGTCCCGCCGCCGTTTCCCAGAGTTTTCGTTTGTTAATATCGAATCGGGCCGCCGAGTTCTGAGCGGTTCCGTCGTCTGAGAGAATGAAGAAGAAATCGCGGTCCCCGGTTTTTCGTCGCAAGACGGGTACTGTTTCGTTCGTCTCTCTCGGCACGGCTTTCAAGACCTCCGCCGCGACCTCACTGGGTGAATCCAGCCGGATAGAATTCGTTTTCAGATAGTCGACTCCCTCGTGAAACCGTTCAGGAATCAGAACATCGTCGGCTGCGTGTAACGGAGGTTCGCCGACGAGAATAAACGTTCCACCCAATTCAACGAAACGAGTCAGTTTTTGTAGCGTCTTGCCCGAAAGCACTAAACTGTCCGGCAGCACGACAACGCGCAGATCGATCCCGCTGACGCTCAGTTTGCCTTCGGTGATAGCGGCGCGTTGAATCGAGTCTTCATCGAGAATGATGTAATCGGCGCGTACGCTTCGCAGCGCGTTCTGGACCGCCCAATACTGGCTTGCACTGCGCTGAGCAGCCGGGGCGCCACTGCCGAATCCCGTATACCCGTGGATCGTATTGGCCGGATGCAATACCCCGGTCTTCACGTCGTGCTTGCCTTGCGAGAGCACGTAGGTCAAGCGTGCAACGTAATCGGAAAAACGGTCGAAATGCTTGAAATACGGCTGACGCCATCCCGTGTCGGGCGGTGCCCACTCCCAATAGGACCCGTGGATCGAGTAGTAGATCGCGTGAGGGTTGTAGAGCGTGCCGCCGTTGACGAGCCAGGGATTGAGCAGTGTGTTGATCTCCTCGATCGTCTGCCCCCAGCCACTGGAATGAAACGCTTCGATCCAGACTCTCGGACGGTTGTAGAGATCGGCGATAGACTGGTGCGGTTTGCAGTCACCGTCCATATCGTTGCCGGGAACGGAGTAATGGCGCATGGTCTTGAAATAATCGATATAGTACCGTTCGCCCCGGTTGGGATCGGCGTTGCGTACGGTTTGATCGTACCCGCAAAGCATTCCGTATTTCTCGTGCCATTCATGCAGGGGAATAAAAAACGCTTCTTCGCATAAAATGGCGGCCACATCGTTGGCGTCGCATCGAATCCGAACCGTCGCCGGTTCGTCCGCACCGGCGATGACATCGTCGTACAGCGCGGGAAGACGTTCAAGCAGATCGTAGCCTTTGCGCTTCCTGAACTCGTCCGCCAAGCGTTTGGAATAGCGGGGCAGCGCGGGAAATTCATCCTGAAAGGAACCGGCGATCGCTTTGCCCAGTTCATCCCCGAAACGCCGTTCCATCTCGCCGTGAACGAGTTGTAGCAGTGCCTTGCCCGCATCGGGATTCTGATAATCGAATCCGCCGGGAGCGGTATAGAATAAACTGACCCGGTGCGGCCCGGCGGGAACATCGATCTTGATACGGTTCTCCGCGATGCGGTCCGTCACATTCTGAACATCTTTCACCTTGACGCCTAAATCATTCACATCCGCTTCCCCGTCGATCCCGTTGATCTGTCCCCAGGGATTCATCGGAGGAGCGCCGAGTACACTGGCTTTTTTCCAGGCGGAATCATCGAAATCGGAAGCCGTCCATCCATCCAGAATTTTTTCGGAAACTCGAAACGTGGCATCACTGACGACCGTCCGTTCCTCACTGTTTGTAGTAAATTTTAAGTTAAGAAGAAGGCCCGCTTCACCACCCAGGTTCTCCCCCACGACCGCCAGCACGTTTTTTCCGACTGAGAGAGAAGAAAGCACGTCGAATGATTCCGCGTTTTTCCAACCGGACTCGGCGAAGGAACTCTCTTCACCGATCTTCTTCCCGTTGACGTAAAGCACGTAACCGTTATCGCACGTGATGGAAAGTTTCGCTTGCTGCGGAAGGGATTCCAGATCGATCGTGCGGCGGAAGTAGAGTTTCACTTCCTCATTCTTACGATCCGCGTCCCATATCCACTTTGCTTGCTGGATAGTTTCTACATTCTCATCGACAACCCGTTCGGCCACGAACGCAGCCAAAGCATCCGCGCCCGCCGGTGTTTGTAGTTCAACTTCGGCTGGTCCATCGATATCCCGAACGACACGGTTCAGGTTCACCCCGCGAAATTCGGGATTGTCACGCACCACTCGCGCCTGAAGCCCCGCGCCGGAAAAACCGAGCTGATCGTAAAACCAGATTCGAACACCGACCTCTTTGCCCACATCCAAGGTAT
>CAZSIZ010000094.1:0-11014 GCA_964606645.1 uncultured bacterium | reverse complement strand
GCGAATAGATTCCACCACTCATCCGAAAGAAAGGGCGGTTCGTCGGGGGCGCTTCCATAAAGGGGGCCGGAGGGAGCCAGGTTCAGGATAATCGCGTTATGGATCCCGCCCGCCGCCATTTTCGTCAGTTGATCTTTAATCAATTCGCGTTCGATCGGGTCCCCGCTCCACCACCAGATCGGCACGGGTGAATATTCCGCCGGAGCGGAGGCGAAAGTATCGCTCAACTCGGAAGCGCAGACCGTCCCCGCCATAGCCAGGACGAGAACTGCCCCCAAAATAAAACTCATATTCTTCATCATCGAACTCCCATATCTATTTTTCAATAACCTTATGATCCCGTTGCCAATGATTTCTGTCCAGGGAAAGATTGAATGTATTTTGTCACTATATTTGCAGTTGGGCTGGAATTCAGGAAAATCTGGCAGGAATGAATGAAGGGGCTGGGAAATCCATCTAACGATTCGTGTGACTTGCGCAGCCACAGACAAACCAACCGTTGATCCGCGTCAAGTCGACGCGATTGTTATTTTTCTCTTAAAAAATTATTCATCTAAATCTTCAGGTATTTCGCTTAATGGCTTACGGCTTATGAGTGCCCAACCCTCACGATTGCCTCTAATTTTAATGCCTCTCGCGCCGATTTCTATTAATATTGTTCGACATTCATCGGGTTGCGTACCTGATACTCTACAAAGAGTTTCAATAGACCTCATCTCATGTTTAGGATCCTTCAGCAGTTTTAATAGCAGCTCTTTTCTTGGATTTTCCCATCTTTCAGCTTTTCGTTTCTCTCTCCACTCCTCAATTTTTCTCGGACCATAATAGGAGCTGTAAATAGTTCCGATGACGCCTAAAATGCCTCCAATAAAACCACCTGCCAATGCTGTCATTATGTCACTCATATTTATCACTCTCCTTATGAACCCGTAATGACTCAGATGAATTTGAATTGGCCCAATTTATCATGTAGATCGAACCGTGTCAACAAACTTTAAAGCAAGGTAGAGTAGGTTACGCATTATCGACCCACCATCATTAAGCAGGATAGGTTGCCTCTGAAAAAATTTATGACCGTTTTGCGATCGATTTTCCCGATCAGTGACGAAACCCTAACCCCTAGACCCTAAACCCTGTCTTCCCCCATAATAGAAGCGGGATAACCTGAACAAGGAACTAAACAATGGATTCATTCACTCAACGATCCCTAAACGTTTTCCCTGCTGGATCGAACGGGGAGTTCAACCTTCCGCCGGAACTTTCCATCGTGATCGAGCGGGGAGAAGGCTGCGAGTTGTGGGATACGGATAACCGCCGCTTTCTCGATTTCTCGATGGGGTGGGGATCGGTGTTAGTCGGTCACGCCCGACCGGAAGTTGTCGAGGCCGTGACGCGGCAGGCTTCTCGCGGCTCCAATTTCGCTTATACGAACGAACACTCGCTTCTGCTCGCCGAGGAAATATTGCGGATCAGTCCCGCGTGTGAAAAAATTCGATTCTGCGCATCCGGGACCGAAGGAACGATGTACTGCCAACGCCTTGCCCGCGCTTTTACCGGCAAACCGAAAATTCTAAAGTTCGAAGGGGCCTATCACGGCGCGAACGAAATCGGCGTTACCAGCCTTTTTCCGACCGATCCGCCCGATTTTCCCGAACCGGATCCCACCAGCGCCGGGATCGGTCCCGCCGTCATTCAGGATATTCTGATCGCACCGTTCAATAACCTGGAATGGACCGAGCGAATCATCACCGAACACGCCGGTGAACTCGCTGCCGTTATCGCCGAGCCGTTGCAGCGTTGCACGCCGCCCGAACCCGGTTTTCTCGAAGGCCTACGCGATGTCACCCAGCGTCATAACGTGCTGCTTCTATTCGACGAAGTCGTCACCGGTTTCCGTCTGGCTTATGGCGGGGCGCAGGAGTATTACAGCGTCATCCCGGATATGGTGGCTTACGGCAAAGCGCTGGGCGGGGGCTATCCCATCGGCGCGTACGGCGGACACGCGGACATTATGGACCTCGTGCGCGAGAACCGGATGGGCAATGAGACGTACGTCTGGTCGGCGTCGTCGCTTGGCGGCAATCCCATCTCCACAGCGGCGGCGAGGGCGGCGCTATCGGTCTTCTCGCAAGAGGGAACCTACGACCGCCTGCACGCTCTGGGAAAAACACTGCGAGATGGAATGCGAAATGTGTTGGAGCAACGGGGAGTGATCGCTCAGGTCATCGGTGACGGTCCGCTCGCGCAGACGGTCTTCTCGCCCGATCCGGTCAATGATTATCGCTCGACGAAACGGGGCGACAGCGAATTGGGCCGCCGCCTGATGCTTGCACTCTTCGAGCGTGGCGTCTTCCTCAATCCTATGGGGACCAAACTCTATATTTCAATCGCGCATGACGAAACCGTCATCGGCGCGTTTCTCGACCGTTTTAAAGAAGCACTGGACCAGGCGGTTTCGTAACGACGATCTTAGGAGAAATCAATATAATCGATCGCAAAACGGTTATAAAATATTTAATTTTGGAGCCTCGCCCTCCCAGAAGATTTGCCCGGTCGTGTCATATTAAGTTTGAAATGACGGGGTGAATTGAGCGTGGTCAGGCACAGGGGCCTGCCCCTACATTGACAATCCTGCTTAGTTCCGGCTCAGCCGGTTTAGGGTGAGGGAGATAATGCAAAAACCTATCGATTATTCGAAGACTTGGAGAAACCAATGAACGCCATACGATTCATATCGATTTTCATCATAACCTGCACAGCAACCGTCTTAACTGCCGCCTCGAAAGAGAATACGCCCATCGTTCCCAATCCTGGAACCGTGGTGAACCTTCATCATGCGGACGGCTACCGGGGAATCTGGTACAGCAACCAGAAATCGGACGATCGATACCGCTACAAATATAGTGGCGGCCTGGGAACCTACTGCGCCAAGCATAACCCCCACGCCGTCTACTCACCGGAAGCGAACAAGACGTTCTTCGTCTACGGTGGCACGAAAGGTCTCGGCAAACCGAAACCCCTGCTCGCGATGGTCTCCTATTACGATCACGAAACCGGAATGGTTCCCAAGCCCGCGATCCTGATGGAGAAGAACACCGCCGACGCCCACCACAACCCGGTTCTTTCGATTGACGGAAACGGAATTCTCTGGGTTTTCGTCAGTGCCCACGGCGGGAAGGATGGCTTTATCTGGAAAAGCAAGGAACCTTATTCCATCGAAGCGTTCGAGTTCGTCGCCCAGCGTGAATTCACCTACCCCCAGCCGCGTTTTTATAAGGATTTCGGTTTTCTGTTTCTATTCACGAAATATTCCAAAGGCCGCGAATTATATTTCAACACCAGCGCGGATGGTTCGGTTTGGAACCAGGACCGTAAAATCGCCGGATTCGGCGGCCACTATCAAATCACCGGCAATCACGGCAATACATTGGCCACGACGTTCAACTGGCATCCCCCGAAAGGAGGCCTGAACGCCCGCACCAATCTGTACTATATGCAGACAACGGATTTCGGGAAAACCTGGACTACCGCCGACGGCAAGCCGTTGAGTGTCCCATTAGCTTTACCGAAAAACGACGCACTGATCCATGATTATAAAAATGAAGGCTGGCTGGTCTACATGAAAGACATCACATTCGACCGAGCAGGCCACCCGGTGATTTTATACATCCTCAGCCGAGGCTACGAATCAGGCCCCAAGAACGGTGAGCGGGTCTGGACTATCGCTCGATGGACGGGAAGCGAATGGACGTTCCGCGAAGCCGTGCGTTCCGATCACAACTACGATATGGGTTCGCTTTATATCGAGCCGGACGGCCTGTGGCGAATCGTGGCCCCCACCGATCCCGGCCCGCAAGCTTACTGCACAGGCGGCGAGGTCTTAATGTGGACGAGCGAGGACGAAGGCATCATCTGGAAACGCCACCGGCAGTTAACGAAAAATAGTCCGCGCAATCATACCTACGTTCGCCGCCCACTGAACGCCCATCCCGATTTCTACGCCTTCTGGGCCGACGGTGACGCGCTGAATCCCTCGAAATCGAACCTGTATTTCACGAATAAAAACGGGGACAAGGTCTGGATTCTCCCGGAAACAATGAAAAAAACTTTCGAGAAGCCTGTCGTTTTAAAACAACGTTAACAAGGAGACTTTCAACCGATCGTGAAGGATAACCGGCTGCTATTCAAAGAACGCCTGCGCGAGATCATGGATCCCTATCAAGGCGGTTCTGATGCGACGTGGCTCAGTCTGTTCACCGATGTCTTCATCCTGTTCTGTATCCTGATCTCCTGCGCCCTGATCCCTCTGGAGTATCTCTACCCGGCTTATGAAACACTTCTCATGCGGATGGAATTTTTTTTCGTGACGATCTTCTCGATCGAGTATCTTCTCCGATGGTACGCCTCGCCCTCCCGCAGGAAATATCCGTTTACATTTTACGCCGTCATCGATCTGGCAGCTATTTTACCGTCCCTGTTGATGCTGAGTTCCAAATTTCTTCTGCTTCGAGCGATACGCGGGATTCGCTTGTTGAGGCTTCTTCGGTTGATGCGGTTGATTCAATTCTTTCATTACCGTTTCGCCATCTATCGCGGGTACATCCAGTTCCGCACGTCGTTCGATACGTTCGCCGACCGTTACCGCCTGCGTCAATTGAGCCAATTATTTTTCTGGGCGCTGATCGCCTGGATCGCCGGGTCCAATATCCTCTACGTCACGGAATCATTCATCGTTCAGAACCAGGGACCGTTTTCCGGCTATTGGATTTCCTACTGGAACATCATTATCGTTCTGATTTCGGGCATCGAAGATAAGGAACCGCTTTCTCTGATTGGAAAAATCGAGATTACGCTCTTTCTCATTACGGGGATCATCGTCGTGGGGATGCTGACCGGAGAAATCGTCTCGATCCTCGTCAGGCGAATGCAGCGTCTCGGTAAGGTATCGGTCAAACCGCCCGGCAGCAGCCCGATCGAACACATCTTGATTCTGGGAAGCAACGCTCATCTGGACAACATCGTCTGCCAGCTCTACTCGGCGCTCAAAGGCCGGTATTTCTTCTTACTCGTCAGCCCCGATGCGGAAGAATTGAAAGTTACTGACAAGTCCATTTACAAACGAGTGATGGCCTATTCTGGAAATCCCATCCAGCATAACGTGCTTGAGGATGTGAATGTCGATCAGGCTTTGCGGGTCATCGTCCTCTCATCCGAAGACGGGCTGTCCCCGCAGTCGAGAGACAATCAAGCGTTGATGACGACGTTGGCCGTGACCAGCCGGAAAAAAGGCATCCCGATGGTGGTGGAACTCAAGACGCTGGACAGCCTGACGTACGTGCAGGAATTGGAGGGTATCGATTTCGTCGTCAGCCGCCACTACGTCGAACGCCTGGCCTGTCAGGCGGTCCTCAATCCGGGCGTCACCGCCATCTACGACGAATTGATGAACTTCACTGAATACGACAGCGAGTTCTACACGATCCCTGTGCCTGAAGACTTGATCGGCCAAACTTTCAAGGACGCGCAACTGTTCTTCCTCGACAATGATCCGGAGACGGTCACACCAGTCGGTATCGACCGTTCTCCACACGAACTGCCCAACACGCATTTCTGGATCAATCCCATCGATGGAACCAACGGTTTCCGGGATGAATCCAGCGTCTTGAATTCCGAGGATCGGCTGATCGTCATCGCTTACGAACGGCCTTCATTCGCAACGATCGAACGGGAAAAATTATGGAGCGGAAAAGTACTCTTCAGACATTGAAACGGCACGCCGTGATCTGTAATTGCAGCGAAAAAGTGCGAAACATCGTCGAAGAGCTGCATAAGAACGGTACGGATGAGATTCTCGACGCCGTGTTGATCGTGCAGGATATCGAGCTGTGGGAATCGAACCCGCAATGGCATCCTATCCAGGCGAAGGAAGGGCATTTCTTTACTATCGCCGGTTGTCCGACGGATAAGAACGTTCTTCGCCAAGCCAACATCCACGAAGCGCGGGCCGCGATCATCCTCAGCGATCCCCGCCAGGGAGAATACGCCGACGCCCACTCCACGTTGATCGCGCTGGCTATCGAACACCACAATCCGGACGTGCATACCGTGATCGAACTGATCTCGTCCACGAACCGGATTCATCTCAAAGCGACGAAGATCGACGAAGTGATCTGTCTGGGTGAAATTTCGGAAAAACTGATCGCGCAGAGCTGCATCACGCCGGGAATCAAAAACCTCTTCGAGCGCCTGCTCTCCACCGAGCAATCCACGAATCAGATATTTCTTCCCGAACTTCCGGCACGGCTCACCGGACAAACCTACCGGAACCTGGCCCGTGCGGTCATCCAATCCGAATCCCCCTTCATTCTGTGCGGATTCATCCAAAACAGACCCGGCGAAAAAGATTCATCCCGCAGCGAACGGATCGCCGTTCTGAATCCCCGCGCGAACCGCGATCCCGGCAAGGACACGCCGCTTCATGCAGGCGACCAGCTAATCGTCATCGCTCACAGTCTGGCCCCTATCCACCATTTCATGGCAGAAGCCAATCCCAAAGATTAGTTCGTGAGCGTTCCTTCAGGGGGATATTCTGCAACGGGTTGTTTTATAAATTCCTTATGAACAACAACTGTACCAGCAATGAAGTCATGGAGTGCTCGTTTCCGTTTATTAAAAAGACATACAAACACTTCACTCCACCCAATGCGCGATCCATCGGGTTTTGTAATACGAATCTTGACTGCGAGTTTGCCTAGGTTCCCCCCAAAACGTGCATCGAAATAAATATTGTAAATCCATAAGAGAAGGCTTAAGAAAATCATCGTGGAAACGACAAAAGCGATGTTAAAATTACTGATGTTGATGATGTAGAATTGGAAAATTACTAGAGGCATAAGAATAATTAATTCAACAATGACAGCGCAAAAACGTTTCCAGACACTGGCATAGACTCGTTTGCCCTCAATCCTAATGGGTAAAAATTCCATGAATTTTTCCTATGTTGTATACTCACTTGAAATCAAACCGCTCAAAATTTCTTGAGCCTGCAAATCCTATTAGCCTCTGACGTTTTTCTGCAGAAAACGGGCGAGAGGATTCGAAATGACCAACAAGATGAATCCGAACAGAAATTTGAAACCCAGTCCGAATAAAATATTGGAATTTTGAAGAATCATCTTGTCTATAGTGATTTTGCCGCCTTTCAAGACATAAAAGTAGGTAAAAGTACTAATGGTTTGGCTCAACGAATCGAAAACAAAATAGATTCCTAAAACCGAAAATGCGATGATGTGTAGCTGGATTGCCGAAATCGTCTTATCGGTCTCATCCGTTGTCATTTTTGCGGTGATTCTGTCGGCTATCGGTTCAGCGAATATCCACAAGAGAGCGGCTAAAATAATTGGACCTATTATATTGACAAGTCGCTCCATCAATACATTCATTGGCGCACTCAAATGGAACATCGGAAGATACGAAACGAGTGGGTATAGAAAGAATAACGCCAATATCCTGCATGCCATCACTCCAAAATCTTTTTTACTCATTATTTCTCCTTTTTAGTCAAGTAGTTTGTAGGGTAGGTCACGCTTTTCGACTCACCATTTCAAGATACAAACCTTCCTTCATATTTACAACTGTAATATTACCTAAGCGATCCGCACGGCCTGGGCTTGGGCTTCCAGGCTGAGCTGCGCAGCTAGGAAGGTATGCTTTTGTGGCATCGCGTTTTCGGTCCCGTTCAGGCAATCGAGAATGAGGTGGCCGAAATAGGGATAGCCGACCTGCCCGCTCACGGGGATGTGTTTTTCCTCTTCGGCGTTCACCAGAAAAACGTGATCGCCTTGAGTATCGCGGGCGACGTCGATGTATTTACGCAGTTCGATCGACCCTTCGGTTCCCATGATGAACGTGCGCCCGTCGCCCCAGACCCCCATCCCGTCCGGTGTAAACCAGTCCACCCGGAAATACATCGTGGCTCCATTGCTTCCAAGCAGCACCGCATCGCCGAAATCCTCCAGTTCGGGATACTCAGGATGATTGTAGTTGGCGATCTGGCTTTGAACGACTTTCGCATCGGTCACGTCGGCGTAATATAAAAACTGCTCGATCTGATGACTACCGATATCGCACAGAATACCACCGTAATTCTCCCTTCGGAAAAACCATTCAGGACGGTTTGCCGCGGCCAGCCGGTGCGGCGCGATGTTCGTCACCTGCATCACCCGGCCGATCGCGCCTTTTTTGATGAGCTGACCGGCGAAAGTGGCGCTTTCGTTATGCACCCGTTCGCTGTAGCAGACCGACCAGATCAGCCCGGTCTCTTCGACTTTGGCGCGCGCATTATCCAGCTGTTCCATTGTGGTGAAAGGGGCTTTGTCGCTGAGGTAGTTTTTGCCGTGGTCCATCACTTTAAGCCCGAACGGGCCGCGTTCCGACGTGATCGCCGCACAAGCAATCAGGTTCAGCGATTCGTCTTCAAGCACCTGCGCTTCCGACGAAGCCGCCTTGACCTGGGGATACTCCTTGCAGAACGCTTCGACTTTGGCGGGATCGGGATCGTAGACCCAGACCAGCTCGCCTCCCGATTCTGTCAGTCCGTTGGTCATGCCGTAAATGTGGCCGTGAGCCAACCCAACCGTCGCGAAACGAAAATCACCCGTTTTACACACCGGATTCGGTTTCCCTTTCGGGGCATACATCATTCCGTCTGCTTTTGACATTGGTCATCTCCTTAATCAGTTAAAAAAGTTTTCAGTTTTTAGTTGTCAGTCAACAATTATTTCAAAACCCTAATCCCTAGCAGTCCGTGGAAAAAGTCCCACGGTGCGATGCACGGCCCTTTTGGCTGGATTCTGCGTTGAAAAATCTTGAAAATAAACCATATTTCCTGCAATTTTTCGCCTTGAATCCAACCAAAATGACTCGCGCACGCCCTCGCGCGACTTTTATCACGGACTGCTAGACCCTAAATCCTTTCATTTCTCCTGGTCGCTGCTGGAGCCGACGATGATGTTGTCGTCGCCGAAATTCTCCACCGATTCGCCTTTCTCGTAAAAATGAATGGCGTTGGCTTGAACGCCCTCGGCGGAATAGAACGGGCTGTCCTTCTTCAAAGGTAGTTTAACCGTTGCGCCCATGCAGGCGGATTGATAGATCGCCGCGATCAATTCCAATGTTTTGCGGCTTTCACGGCCATCGACAAGAACGCTCCCGCCGGTTTCGATGGCAGTGAGAACGTTGTCGAATTCGCCTTCGTACTGCTGGTATTCGAGATCGGGAACGCTGTCGTACACGGCCTGGATTTCTTTTTCGAGTTCGGGATTTTCATCGGGAAAACCGTTGCTTCGCGAGGTCGAGGCGCAGACTTTCCAGGGGAAGGAGAGTCTCGCTTTTTCCGCCTGGAAGACCAGCTGCTGCTGCTCGCCGTGATGCACGACAGAACTGGTCAGCTGGGCGAGGCTGCCGTTGGGGTATTTCAATATCGCGACGGAGAGGTCTTCGACTTCGGCGTTGTCGTGGGCGGTGTTGCTCATCACGGCAGTCACTTCCGACGGCATGCCCATCATCCATTGGAACATGTCGATGTGATGAACGGCGTGGTTCATCGTGCAGCCGCCTCCCTCTTTCTCCCACGTGCCGCGCCACCAGAGATCGTAGTAGCAGTGGCCGCGCCACCAGAATGAATCGACCTGCGCGTGCAGCACGGTCCCCGCGATTCCGCTGTCGAGCACGTGTTTTAATTTTTGGATGGGATTGCGGAACCGGTTCTGAGCGATGACTGCCAGCACTTTTCCACCGCTCTTTTGCGCCTCCAGCATCGCGTCGCACTCGGCCAGCGAGGACGCCATCGGCTTTTCGCAGATTACGTGTTTGCCTGCGGTCAGGCAGTCGATGGTGATGGGCGCGTGGGTGTAGGGCGGCGTGCAGACGGAGACCAGATCGATTTCGGGATCGTCCAGGATTTTACGATAATCGTCGTAGACGGCTACGTCGAGTTCAAGTTCTTCTTTCTTCTTTTCCGCTTTGTCTGGATACGTGTCCGAGAGTGCAACGAGGCGGCAGCGTTCGGGAAATTTCCGGTACGTTTCGATATGCGTTCTCGAAATCCCCCCCGCTCCGATAATGGCGCTTTTTAACATGGCTCGAATTCCTTCTTTTCAGGCGTCTGCCGGGAATGATTGATTCTTGAACCAAACCATAAACGACCCAACAGTCACTGTCAACTTATCGAGCGAAATGAGATATTTTAAGATCGAAAAACGATCTCGGAAGTCGATTGAAAAAAATATGAAAAAGGTCTTGACTGGGGTCTTACTGTATGGTAATTTGTCAAACAGTGGAAACAGTTAATGGAGTTCGAGTCATGCGGATTCGTATCGACTATAACAGCGGAGAACCGATCTGCAGCCAGGTGGCCGCTCAGATCAAACTGATGGTGGTCCGGGGGTCATTGAAACCCGGAGACAAACTGCCATCGATCCGCGAACTCTCCAAAACGTTGAAGATCAATCCCACGACGGTTTCCCGTATTTACAACGAACTTTCATATCTAGGAATTATAACGCTTCGTCAGGGGCAGGGGGCGTTTGTCGCGAAGCAGGAAACACGGCTCGCGCCGAAAGAGGTTGAACATCTCGTTAGTCAATTGGCTCAGACGATGCTGGTTGAAGGGTTGCGGCTGGGGCTGGATGTGAAGCAGATCAAAAAAATCGTTGACGGCGAGTACAAGAAGATAAAGGAATCGAACGATGAGTGAAACCGTGATCGAAACACAGGATTTAACGAAAATTTTTCTGGATAAACCGGCGGTCGATTCGCTGAGTCTGAACGTTCCACAAGGCTCGGTGTTCGGGTTTCTGGGTGTGAACGGGGCGGGAAAAACCACGGCGATTCGGGCCGTGATGGGGCATCTTCATCCGACAAAAGGCGTTGTACGAACGCTGGGCTGCGATCCCAGGGAGCACACGGAAGATCATAAGCGGCGGATCGCTTACGTGTCGGAGAACATGGGCCT
>CAZSIZ010000093.1:0-19448 GCA_964606645.1 uncultured bacterium | reverse complement strand
TTCATCCAATAGGGTTTTCATGTCGGCAAGCGACACAAAAACCCTTATCTATTTCAACGGGAATACAGAACAAGGAAGCCGTCTGTGTTTTGACGGAAAATCTGGATGAGAATCGAATATCGATTCTCAAGTACTCCGACCGCTCTTCCACACCGTTTCAAAACGAATCGGAAACGATCACGAAAACAACCGTAATTCCAATGCCGGTTTATGAAACCCAGGCTGAATTGATATGGATGATTCAGGACTACAAAACGCGCGAAATCATTCATTCCTGCCGGGCACAAAACCGTTCACCGATCCGTTGGGACAGCAACAACGACGGTTATTTCAATCGGCACGATGTATTCTATCTTCCCTTTATATGGAAAACATCATCGAACACCCTCGACGCAAACCTAGATGGAACTGTCAACGCTTACGATCTGCTTCTTTTGCTTAGAAGAGATCTTTAACACAAATCCAGAATCCTCATCCGGCAAATAATTCTTTCTCGCGCGATTTCTTCCCTGTCTCAAGACTTTTTATCAGGCGAAACCGATCGTCAACTCATTAATATTCAGTCACTTACTCCATTGCATAGCAAATGGCACAACAATTGCAAAAATCTTCTTGTAACTTAAGGATTATGCGATGGAGGTTCCGATGGGAAGCGTTGTCACACTGCCGCTGAATCGAAAATCTGAAGGCGTCCAATATGCAGACCGCTTGAAGACTTCGGGAAAGCGATGGGTTCTCATCGAAAAGAAATTGCTCGATCAAGCAGAATTTCTTGAAGCGATGATACTGGTTCTGGACGACGTCAAACTCCAAAACATCCGAAACCGGGATTTCGCCATGATGGAGATCGTTTCCGAAGAGATTCCCCGTTACCAGAAACGATTGGAAGACATTCAGCTATCTCTTACAGACCTCCGTCAACAATATCTGTTATCGCAAAAAAGGATGGCCAATTAAAAATATTTGAAGCCGATACTCATTTCAGAATTTACGATATAAAACCTGAATAAATCGCCTTCATTACCTAAACAAGCTTCTGACACCATTTCCCTTAACTCTTCCCTCTTCTTTCCTAAAGAAGAGGGGTTTTTTTACACCGCATCGAACGGATTTCTCAAACACTTATTCTCAATCCCCGATATCATTATAATTCAGGCTTCGCAATACAGCGTAAATTATGGACTTGCTCCCATCGGGATTCCAAGATGACAATATCGTACATCGCCCTAGGATCGAATTTACACGACAGAGAGAAATCTATCAGCGACGCAAGCGGTCTTCTCGCTCACGATAAAAAAATCTCTCTCCTTCGTCGCTCTCCGATATACGAAACCCAACCGGTTGGATTACCGGAAGGCGCTCCGTTCTTTCTCAATGCCGCTGTCGAAATTGAAACGGATTATTCTCCTTTGGAACTCTTGCAATGTGTCAACTCGATCGAAATAAAACTTGGCCGCCCTTCCCAGGAAAAAGGGCAACAAAAACCGCGAGTCATCGACCTGGACATTCTTCTTTACGGCGACACAATCGTTGACGAACCGGAATTAAAAATCCCTCATCCCTGTATGTGTCAGCGCTGGTTCGTGTTAAAACCTCTTACCGATCTTTGCCCAGAACGCATCATCCCCGGTCCACACATTTCCGTAGAAACAGCGCTTCGGAGACTGGAAGGAAATAACTCGGAGTATGAAAATTCATGATGGATAAAAACGCTCAATTCGATTCTTCGGTCTCCCCCTTCAAAGGATCATTCCGTCTTTTTTTCTTGGGATCGATCAGCTTGCTGGGATATATTTATTTATTCCTTCTATCCGGCGAAGACCTGTTTCCACGATCATCCGATCCCTGGCATATAACCCGTTTTCTTCAAACATACGCGATACTTTTTGCCTGCTACTGGTTCCTCATTTCACCATTGGTTCATGGAAAACGTATGGATCCCAGACATCTCTGGTTCGCTATCGCATTCGGACTGCTTTTCCGGGCGGTCATGTTGCCTTCGGATCTGATTCTTGAAAACGATATCTATCGTTACCTATGGGACGGGCATACGACTCTGGAAGGAATTTCGCCCTATCAACATGCGCCTCTCGATCCTGCGACGGGATCATACCGGACAGACTATTGGTCAAAGATCAATTACCCGAATTATCCGACGATCTACCCTCCTACTCTGCAGATTGTTTTCACCCTTTCCGAGTTGATCTATCCAGGCAGCGTGACCGGGATGAAATTCATACTTCTCCTATTCGACGTTGGGACCATTTTTCTATTACTCGCATTACTCCAAGCGATCGATCTACCCCCGGAATGGTGCTTGATTTATGCCTGGTCTCCACTCGTTGTCAAAGAGATTGCCAACTCAGGCCACGCCGACGCAATAAGCGCATTCTTGTTGGTCCTCCTGATGCTGCTGGTGGTTAAAAAGAACTGGGGGAGAAGCAGTATCACCCTGGCGTTCTTAACACTAACGAAGTTTTTCGGTGTCTTTATTCTTCCATTATTTCATGTGATATGGCGCTGGAAACACTACGGGGTATTTCTATTGATCATTGTGTTGTCATACATTCCATTTCTCTCTTATGACGCCAATCCCTTCGCCGGCTTAATGGCCTATTCGAAAGAATGGCGGTTCAACGCCGGTATTTATGAATTGACGGAATCTCTTCTTTCCAAGATAGGCGGGGAGATCGAGGAAAAAGCCGATGTGATAGCCCGAATCACCTTGTTTTCCGTGATTCTCCTGATTACGGCCTGGCAAACCATCGCGATGACGTGGCGAACAGGTAATAAGGCTATATTCCGGGCATCTTATATTATCATTGGAACGCTTATACTCTGTTCTCCTGTAATCGATCCCTGGTATTTGATTTGGGTTGTTCCGTTTCTTTGCATTTTCCCAAACCGGGCATGGATTTTATTCACTGGTACAGTGTTTTTATCTTACACATTTTACTACAGTTACGGGTTTGAACCGTGGGTAAAATGGGCACAATTCGGAACGTTTTTCCTCTTACTATTCCTGGAAAAAATCTTCCCAAAATGGCGCTGGGGAATTGGAAATCCAATGGAATCCATCCAAGAAAAAATACCCCTTACCGATGGAGATATTTCCATGGCTTCTGAATCCACAAGCGAATCTAAATAATCTTGGATAAATTAAACCAGCGAAATTGAAGGGCGGCGGCCGCTGCCGTTACAGTGGGGGCATGTGTAAGTCAGGCGGCGGGTCAGGCTTTTTCCCGAACGCTGGCGCGTGACCTGGATCAGTCCGAGATCGGTGAAATCCTGGATGTCCGATGGGGTACGGTCTGTCGACAATTCTTTTTCGAGCACTTTAAATACTCGATCACGATTTCGCTTGAGACGCATGTCGATGAAATCGATGACGATGATTCCGCCAAGCTGCCGCAGCCGCAGTTGACGGGCGATTTCCACTGCGGCTTCCTGGTTGGTTTTGGCAATCGTTTCTTCCTGTGACGTTCCCGCGATATTTTTTCCCGTATTGACGTCGATCGCAACGAGCGTCTCCATCTCTTCGATAATGATATATCCCCCACAATCCAGGCTGACGTGATGGCTGAATAACTGCTCGATATCCTTCTCTAACTTATAGGCGCTCCAGACCGTCGAATTCTTGTCCGTATGAAATTTGATCAGCCGATCGAACTGGCCGCCCGGAGCGACAACTTTCAGGAATTGCACGATTCGTTTCTTTAAACGGGGGTGATCGATAATGATTTCGTCGATGTCCGCTGAAAAATTATCCCGCAATATCCTCTCGAACAATTCCAATTCTTGATGAATCCGCTTCGGGACAGAACCGGATTGAAAGTCTTTTACGATTCCCTTCCACGTTTGAGTTAAATACTTCAAATCGAGTTGTATCTCTTTAAGGTCTCGCCCTTTTGCCGCGGTTCTAAAAATCAGACCGCCATCAAGATCGAATTCTTTATCGACCAATTCGCGAAACCGTTTTTTCTCTTTATCGGTCAACATCCTCGACATACGAATGGCATCGGAATAAGGCATGAAAACGACGAAACGTCCCGGAAGAGAAACTTTCGCCGTCAATGACGGTCCTTTGTCACGCATCCGTTCCTTCGCCACTTGAACGAGGATTGTCTCGCCTTCTTTCAAGGGGGACGCCGATTTTCCTTTTGGTGATTTCCTGCGGCCTTGTTTCGTTGTTTTCAATATATCAGGTCCCAAATCGGCAAAACTGAGAAATCCATCCTTGTCCAGACCTATATCGACAAAAGCGGCATTCAACGCAGGGATAACCTTTGACACGATTCCTCGATAAATGTTTCCAGACGTCCCTTGGTCAAACATCCGGTCTTCTTGGATCCAAAAATCCGTTAACCGATTTTTTTCCGCGATCACGGCGAGAGAATAACCTGCTTCATTCGCAAAGATCATCCGGTGCTTGGAATGTCGTTTCTTACTTGAATCCGTAGTCCGGTCTTTCTTGCTTTGCTGAGCCGGTTTGGATTCATGAGACGACCGTCCGCTAAAAGTGGAAGCTGACTTACGAGGTATCTTCGTCTTTGAGGAAGATTTCGGTCGGCTTTTGCGTTTGGTATTTTGATCGATTTTCGAACTTCGTGGTGATTGAGATTCTTTGCTCTCCGCCCGACTTGACTCAGAATCCCTTGTCGATCTGGGGCGGCGTTTTTTTTTCGTCTGGTTCATTTCTCCACGCCGGGTCGATCCTGTTGTTTTCATGCCTGAATTTTCTTTTTTTTTCGGTTCTTTTATTGATGAGCGCATTTCTTTGTCTCAATTCTGTTACAAAAAAATGATTTCGACATTCGATTATCTACCGAATATTCCATATTACACTTAAAGTAATTACTCAAACAATACAATCTTAAACGTTTTCTCGTTCTTGGAAAAGCGAATTTGTAAAAATGATGACGGCGCCCGGTTCCAGGATCGCATAATACGCTCAATTTACTAAACTTAAAAATTCATCAATTGTTCATGTTTTTTTTACTTTCATCACGAAATAATATCAAATTGTGAAAATCGAGTATTTGATCCTTCAATTGTTCGTACGAATATACGATCTAAGGATTTCTGATGGCTTGAGAAAATATTTTCATTGATCCGCACTATCGGTACAGGTGTGATTGACATATTCTATTTAGATTGGTAATGTTATTAACCTTTGAATTTCCGGTTTCACCTTTTATGTAATTTTCCGCATATAACCGGATTCAATTGAGCGATCTTTAAGATGGAGGAATAAAAGACGTGGATATCCTGCGAAACGAACGATCGGGACAATCTCCTGCTTCAGCACCATCTTCCTCAGGAACCCAGCAGAAAAATGAGAATCCCTATACGACGTTGGGGAAAGATACCGAATTTGAAGGTACGCTGAAGTTCAAGGAAGGCCTTAAAATCGAAGGCAAATTTAACGGAGATATCGCTTCGGACGGCTATTTGATAATAGGGAAAACCGGAGAGGTCAAAGCTGAAATCAACGTCGGCAGCATCATCGTCGAAGGAAAAATTACTGGGAACATTATTGCCAACGACCTGATTGAGCTGCGCAGTTCCGCTGAATTGCGCGGGGATATTACTGCCTCGAAACTGAAAATCGAGGAAGGCGTTGTCTTTATCGGTAAATCCGACGTTCAGCCGCAAAACGCCCGCAGCAGTATCAATCCAAAAGCCGTGTCTAAGCAAGACGCACAAAAACCGGAAGAGAAGAAAGAAAAAGCACAGGGTAATAAATAACTTTCCTTCCTGATTGCGTTAAAAATTTTTTCGCCGAACAAGCCTCCAGTATCAGGGAAATATTCGAAACCATTTGCTTGGATGAGATTTTATGTTTTCCATTGAAGGCAGGAATGAAATGATTCAACTGCCGAATAAGGTCTCTCTCGCAAGAATACCGACTCCTATCGAACCACTTTCGCGCCTGAGTAACGAGTGGAACGTCGATCTCCGCATCAAACGGGATGATCTCACCGGATCGGATTTGTCGGGAAATAAAATCCGCAAACTGGAATACCTGCTTCAGGATGCGATTGAAAAAGAATGTGATACCGTTGTCACTTGTGGCGCAACAACCTCGAACCACGCGCGAGCAACGGCTATCGCCGCCCGTCGGTTAGGACTCGACGTTCATCTCATCCTCGCAGGGGATCCTCCAAATCACCCCAGTGGAAATCTCCAACTCGATTTACTATCCGGTGCCACAATTCAATATATTTCTCGTCAGACATACTCATCACAAATCGATACCATTCTCCTACAAACCATAGAAAAATTAGAACGTGCCGGAAAAAAAGCCTACTCTATCCCTGTCGGAGGAGCCAATGAAGTAGGAATTCTAGGTTACTTTGAAGCATCACGTGAAATCCACACTCAATGTCAGGAAATGGACTGGTATCCCGACTCGATCGTCTGTGCAGTCGGTTCGGGAGGCACTTATGCCGGTTTATTGTGGGGAAATGAAGCATTTTCAATGAGTTCCAACGTGTTTGGATTTCTAGTATGCGGGAATATTGGCGATTTTCGAAAAAAAATCATCGAAGATATCCAAAACAGTTCCAAGCGTTATCATTTGGATATTCCAGTCGAAACCGATCGTATCCAATTATTGGACGGATATATCGGTGAAGGGTACGCAAAAACCGATTCGGTCCAGTTGCAGTTCATCCAATATGTTGCCATTCAAGAGGGAATTATCCTGGATCCAGTCTACACGGGGAAAAGTTTTTTTGGATTATATCAAGAAATTAAAAAAGAAACTTTCTCCAAAGGATCGAAAATTCTATTTATTCATACCGGTGGAATTTTTGGATTTTCCGCCTTTTCATCTATTATGACACAAGAATGGAATTCTTTAACTCACTGGAATAACATGACTTAGTGACATCCCTCCTTTCCACGGTATTATAAATTGGCATTGATGATTCTCCCATTAGATTCCACGCATTATTTTTTTTCTAAGATTCTTCACATTATTTCATTACGCTCCGCCTATTTTTTCTCGATAGATACTATTGACAAATAATATGATCGAAACTATTGTTCTTTCCTTAAAATTCACATTGTCGGTGATTCTGTAATAAATCAGGCGCAACAAATGAAACGGCATTATCCATCATAGTCAGAAACACTCTATTTTGCGTTAAAAAAGAGATTACCCTTCTTTGCTGTTTAATTATCATTGAATTTCGTGCTTGTTCGATATAAATTTCGTGTCGTTAACATCAATAAAATGAACGGACTTCGAGAAGATGATTAAAGCAAAAGCGAAAAAAAACACATCCAAAAAATCGACTTTGAAAAAAGCCGCCACCAAGAAAACCATTGCCAAGAAAACCGCCGCGAAGAAATCCACCGTCAAGAAAAAATCGGCGGCTAAAACGACCGCTCCGAAAAGCAAATCCAAAAAAACAACAGCGAAACGGACCATTTCTAAGAAAAAAATGGCTTCCCGTTTGGACAACCTCAAAGATAAACTCCTCCTCGAACGAGAACGACTTCTCAAGGAAATCAACATTAAGCACAACCCCGGCCAGGTAAGCGCCCATGGAGACTTGGTCGACCAAAGCGCCAATTTCAGCGAACAAGAGACGTTGCTAGGCTTAGCAGAACACGATCGTCACCATTTGAAAACCATTGACGATGCACTCACGCTAATTCAAAAGGGAACATACGGAATCTGCGCTATGTGCACCGACGAAATACCTGAAGCACGACTATTGGCGATGCCAACCGCGAAACATTGTTTGGTATGCCAATCAAAAGCGGAAAAGTCTTACTGACCTTTTCAATTTTTTTATCTTCTCCCTATCCTTTCTTTTTTTCTCCCATTACCGTACTCTAATTTCATCATTATTTTCCCCGTTGCAAGAAAATACTACTTTCGTCTTGAAAAAATGGAAATTGACTTCTTACGCCATTTCGGTTTTTTGCCCAATCATCTTGCGGCCCTGCGAGAGGCTTATGGAGAACATTTATTGCCTCTTCAGGAAAAAGTGATTGGTGAAGGTAAACTTTTCGAACGAGAAAGCCTGCTGATTTGCTCCCCGACCTCCTCGGGAAAAACCTTTTTGGCAGAAGTTCTTTACTTGTATCACGCACTCAATGGAAGAAACACGATTCTCCTTGTGCCAACCAAAGCCCTCGCCAACCAGCGCTACGAGCAATTGAAAGCACGTTATTCCGGGATGGGATACGACATATTGCTTTCCACTCGCGACCATCCCTTTGACGACCTCCGGATCACGGAAGGCCGCTTTCATCTCGCGATCGTCATCTACGAAAAAATGCGCGCTCTGATGGCGATGAATGACGCATTCGTGAGTTCGCTTGGAGCCTGTATCGTTGACGAAATCCACTATCTCTATCATCCGGGACGAGGGCCGGATTTGGAGTTAATCCTTACGGAACTCCTTGAAAATACAAATCTTCAAATCCTGGGGCTTTCCGCAATCGTGTCCAGCCAGCAAGTGACCGAATGGCTGAAAGCACGATCCATCGTCGAATGTCATCGACCGGTCGAATTGCGGCAGGGAGTCTGGTGCCAGGGAACATTCTCATATCAGGAATTCAACTCGAAAAAGGAAGGAACCGAACGATTCTCCGAATTCATAACCGATATTGAAGGAGAAGCGATGCTCGATGCGGCATGCCAATTTGCTACGATGCAGGAAACAACCCTTCTCTTCTGGCCTCAACGAGACCATTGCTACACGGCGGCAAGAAAACTAACTAACCGATTCAAGCCGGAAACGGCTCTCGAAACGGACATACTCGACTCGCTCGAACCGACGGCCATAAGAGATTTTTTGGCGGAGATTCTTCCCCACCGTGTAGCAGTTCACACAAGCGATCTGACAACACAGGAACGAAAACTCGTAGAAAACCTGGCGCAGGCCGGTGAAATCATGTTGATCTGCGCCACCAGCACTTTGGCGGAAGGGATCAATTTTCCCGTCGTCAATGTGCTGACAACCCGCCGGATGTACGCATCCAGCCCAGAAGATAAACAAACGGGCCGTCCTCCCTGTCAGCGGCCCATTTCCCAGGATCAGCTGTGCAATATGATTGGACGGGCTGGACGTTTAGGATATAAATCCTATGGCCGGGGTATTATCGTGACCACCTCTCCTGGTGACGTTGACGGTCTGCTCTCCATGTATATCAAACCTGAACTCCAGGAGAGCCTGCCCGTGTTGAATCAAATTCCTCTGAACCAAATTCTTCTGCGTTCCATCGGACACCGCGAATCATTCACGCGGGAATCGTGTGTGGAATTTCTGCTCAACACACTCAGCGGCCGGATGAGACTCCTTCCCGACCATCTTCCCGCTCACACCGATTCTTCGTTTCAGCAATTGATAACGGACGGCTATATCACCGACGAAATGGGAACCTATTATCTCTCCCCGCTTGGTAAATTAGTCGTCAGAAACGGACTTTCGGTTCAATCCGCTTTGCATCTGGATCGCTTTGTTGAATCCTATTGTTCCGTACAACCGAATCCTATTGAAATTCTTGTGCAAATCTGTTTGCTTTCGGAATTGAAAGATTTTTTTATTCGCGTCAGCCGCTCAGAAATCCTTTCGCATTCTTGGAGTAAAGCGATTTCAACCATTGCCCATGAACAGGGATTGCCCTCAACAAGTTTAATCCTCGAACGGTTAGCCACGCCTCAAAAATTACGGAAAGATCATCATAAAGCATTTAAGAAAACCCTCCTGCTTTACGACTGGATTCAAGGCAAATCGATCCAAGCGCTGGAAAAGCAATACGGTATCTATTCAGGAGCGATTCAACGCCTGGGAGAAGAAAGTTCATGGCTCATCGGGTGTTTGATTGAACTCGCCGCCGCTCATGCGTTCGAGAAAAACTGGATCGATCGACTTACAGCCCTTCAAAATCAAGTTCTATTCGGATTGCCGGAGAAAGCGCTGGACTGGTCTCCCTTATTACGAGGGAAAAAAGTTTCCAGAGACCAAGTCCTTTCACTCATCGAAGCCGGTTTTCATTCTCCAAAGCAAATTCAAGAGAACGATCGTGAGTGCCTTTCCGACATCATTCCCGAACACGTTTTGGACACGATCGTCGAAGCAAAGGAAAAAACAGACTCGGCTCAATCCTCTTCAGCCCGGTTGACGATCGAAACCGACAAGGGGCGTCAAGACCGTATCTCCATTAACGGCCAAGCCATTACGTTGACCAATATGCAATCCCGTCTGATCCATTGTTTGATCAAACATCCGGGAAAAACCGTCGATTACGAAACGATCCTTCAAGAAGTATGGATTGACGGAATTGGCGATCGAAAGAAGATTTTTCGCCGTAAAAAAGAAATTTTGAAAAAAGTTCACAACGCATTGGGCACAAAGAACACGGCGTTGATCGAAACGATTCCCGGCATAGGGCTTATACTCAACGCAACGATTCAACGAGGTCGATAATGATTAAATAATCGAAAAAAAACGAAATCCAGAATTACATTCGGCCTGGACCTTCGTTTTGATAAAGATAATCGATATCCTGAAATTAGGGAACTTTATAAAAAAGACGAAAACGATGCGCGAAAAAAAAAGCAATACCAGAAAAAAATCAAAGGGAAAAGAGATGCTGGATAAAAATCCCGCTTCTCAGACCTCTGCAAAATCCGAAAGCGATTCCTCCATCTCCAGCCGCCCATTTGGGTACAAGCAATTCATTATATCAATTGCTTCTCTAACGCTGGCTATTTTTATCACCGGCTTCATCCTCGCCACCATTTCGGCGCATTTCTCCGATTTTAAATCCAAACCGAATAGAGGCGACGTCCTTTATAATACAACTACCAAAGTACCAGTCACGTTTAGACCGTATTATCCAAAATTGCGGAAATTCGCCATCTCCGATAAGGGCTGGGAAGCCGGATCGGAATCGCAGTTTTCCCGCCATGGAACCATGTTAACGGGGCTTTTTTTCCACATCGTTATCAATGCGTTCCATTGGACGTTGGAAATGAAATTTCACAATCTTGGATTGATGGTTATTATTCCGCTTTTCCTTCTATTTATCGGAAATTTTATTTTCTTTTTCAAAATCATCCCCCGATCGAAGCGTACCCAGGAAAGTGCCGTTACCTATTCAACTGTTTTAGGGCTTTCTCATGCCTTCTTGATTTTGATCGTGTATATTTCTTTCAATTTTGCAAACCCTGGATTCGGTGCTCTTTTCGGCGCCCCCTATCTCTACGCCGGTGCACAGATGAGTATCATGATTCCAAGCGCACTCGTGATTATGTTGACCGGATTTACTTATGGTGCTATCTGCGGTGGTGTAATTTCCGGTTTAGTATTTTTAGAAAAAATTTATCATCAATTATAATTTTCCCCTCATCTCAAGATCAGAAAGATTTATTAACCTCATTGAAAGCGATCCCTCGTGAAAAATGTCCGCATGGATGAAACAAGATATTTATCGCTGGACACTCGTTTTCAGCCTAATCGCCATTCACTTCGGACTAGGCGCTTCAAGCGCGATTCAAAAATCACCGACGGCGGATGAATACACCTATATCTCGACCGGCTACCTCTACACATCCACTTGGGACTTTCGCCTGGACCGCACTCACCCCCCACTGATTCGCTTGTTGATTGGAATCCCCTTGCATGGGTGGGATATCCAGATGCCCCCTCTTCATACCAACGATTGGAAAACTCCAATGAGTTACGAATTGGGATACCGCATTGGATGGGAAATGCTTCTGGGGGGAGAGAACGATTGGAAAACCATACTTTTCCTTTCCCGCTTGCCGATTCTGCTCCTCTCAACGGGATTGGCCTTTCTGATTTATCGATGGGCACGTGAACTTTACGGCGAAGCAGGCGGATTCGCTTCTCTTTTTCTCTATTGTTTTTCTCCCAACATACTGGCTCATGCCCGGCTGGCAACCCTGGACCTTGGAATCAGTTTCTTTTTCATCGCCACACTTTACGCCTTTTACCGCTATTCGAAAAACCGGAAAATATCCAACCTCGCCATCACGGGAATCGTGCTCGGACTGGCTCTTACAGCAAAAGTGACCGCCATTCTTCTTCTCCCGGTCCTGGCGATCGCCCTTTTCGTCACAGCGATTCCACAAGGCGAAACGTTTCGTAAAATCGATTTCATAACGTGTTCAACAAACTTCATCATTCTGACTGTTTGCGCATTGGGTATTCTGCTTCTGATTTATGGATTCCCGTTTAAACCCTGCTACTATTTCGATACGCTCTCCAACGTCTTTCAGAAATCCCTTCCCGACGGTAAAGGAGGCGAAGCGGTCGCGGGGATGCCTCATCGCAATACAGCGTTTTATCTATTAGGCAATTACTCGACGAGCGGCTGGCCATACTACTACCTTGTTGCCACCGTTGTCAAAACACCGCTTGCCTTATTCGCCGCATTATGCCTTTATTTCATTGCAGGAACGAAAAGACGGTTCGATCTCTCAAGCGGCCTGATTCTGGGAACGATTGCCATCCTTCACATTGCGGCGACATTCAACCGGGTCAACATCGGTCTTCGCCACATTCTTCCTTTTTATCCGTTATTATTTCTCTATGCGGGGCGAGTTGTCTTGTTGAAAAAAAGCAGAATTTATTCGGCTTTACTCATTTTGCTTGCGGGATGGTATCTGGCATCGAGTTGTTTCATCTATCCAGACTACCTCGCTTATTTCAACGAATTGGCAGGCGGTGCCGATCGTGGACACACGATACTGGATGATTCCAACATTGACTGGGGACAAGATCTGGGGCGGCTAGGAAAAATCCAACATGAATACCCAAACGAACCGATATACATCGCGACCAATTGGATCGTCAATCCCGCCGCGTTTCAAATCGAAGCCCAGCTTCTGCATGACAATCAGATCGCCTCTCCACCGAAAGGAATAATCGCCATCGGAAAGCATTGGGCAGTTCGCCACCGGATTCATCCGCGCTCACCCGCCTATTTCGATTGGTTTGAGAAATACGAACCGATCGGGCATATCGGACACTCGATTCTTTTGTACCGATTCGAGTAACTTTTTCCAACATTTCATGCCGTTTGACTCTTGAGCGATTTAAACAATTGCTGGAATCTTCGCCGGATCATTCATTCTCGCGATCCGGCTTCAACCACTTCGTCAAGAACGAGATACCGTCTTTCACAATCGCTTCGTGGCCCCCGTCATGAACAACCAGTTCGATACGGTCGGCCAAACTTAACTTCTGATAATGCTCTTTGGCTGTGTCAAACTCTTCGATGACCTGCGGCCAGTGCGCGATACGATCCTTCTTGCCGTGCTGAATCATCAGTGGCCGCGGGCAGATCAGAGAAGCCACATCATGGTCGGCAAACTCCGTCAGCCAACCGTTGAAGAATGCGTGTTCTTCGTCGGTGGCGATAAACGCAGAGTAGCGTTTGTCCGGCACGGCCATTTTCGTCAGACGGTGATTGAACCATGCCGTGACGATACCGGCCTTGATTCGCGGCTCCAACGGCATCCAGAACATCGTCGCCATGCCGCCGAGTGATAGACCCCACATTCCGACACGATCCCCGTCGATTCGGGTATCGGCGAGGACCTCATCAAGAAGGTACTGAAGCCGAACCAGTTCGATGCCAGGCAACGTAATATCCGCCAACCGGCAGAGCCGCTCGATATGACCGCGCCGTTCTTTCGAGCGGAGATTCATTGGGGCCAACACGGCGAATCCAGCATCAACGAGTTCTTTGGCATAGGCGTGGTATCCACCTGTATCCAATCCCAGCGGTCTTTCCGGATAACTTCCAATACCGTGCACGACAATGACCAGCGGAACCGGGTGTTCTGCCGAAGCGCCTTTCGGTAAAACGAGCACGCCCTCCGCCGCGATCCCGTTCAACGGCAGCGTGAGCCATTGAGCGTTCAGACCGGCATTCAATAATGAGGCCGGTCTCCGTTTCAACGCACCGGCCTTTCGAAGAAATGCTGGTGGCTTCACGACGTGATTCCACCGCTCACGATTGGGTTCAACACTACGTAGAAATGCGCCGACGCTGCTGTAGTCGCGGTCCCACGCTTCGGCGGCTCTTAGCGGATATTTGTCCACGAGATATTCGCGCAGGTAGGTTTCGAGTTCCTTCGCGTAAGCATCGGTCCGCGCTTCTTCAAAAGCCTTCCAGCCGTCAGCAGCGAACGTCTCTTGGCCCGCCAATAATCCGAAGAACACCGCGGTCAACAGAACCGGGATTGTGAGTTTTCTCCAATACGTCGAATGAATCATGGTGGATGATCGTTTCATGGCTCTCTTCTCTCTTCATTAGTTTTAATTGCACAAGTCCAAATGATTGCTCAACGGATCCAACAAGCCCCATATTAAATCCAACTTATCGTTTTGAATTAACGGACGACTAGGCAATCCCAATTTTTAGGCTATTATGTTCTTTCGCAAAAGACTGCTTGGAGGATAACAATGGCTACAGGAAAAAATAAAAAGGCACACAAACTTCGCTGGAAAAGCAAAAAAGCCAATCATAGAAAACGTCCAAACAAAAGCCGGTAAGAAAATTATCGTCTGATAAACACGCTATCGCCGTCTGCCTAAAAGCAGGCGGCGATCTGTTTTAATCGAATGACTCAACACAAAACGATCGTAGGTCTGGATCGACAGTCCGTTCGTGACCAGCTCGTAAAAAATCTTCGATTTCCCCATTCGAGATAGGAATCGTCGCCCCTGTCTGTGTCGCGACAATCGCCCCCAAAGTATTTCCCAATTGACAGCAATCCGCAAGTGGATGTCCATCCAAATAACGAACGATAAATCCTGCCGTAAACGCATCCCCCGAACCGCATGGATCAACCAAGTTCACTTGATAACCGGGAATATAAATCCGCTCATCCTTTGTTGCCGCAAAAGCACCCTTATTCCCCAACGTCACCAGGCAAAGCGATAACGACCATCGGTCCAATACGGAATCGCAAAAATCAGGGATCGATGAATCCTGAAGCGCGAATGTATTGGATAAACTTAAGACTTCGTCATCATTCAATTTTAAAACATCCGCCCGCTCCAATGATTCAATAATCGTTTCCGTGGTATAGCAGTTTTTCCTCAGATTAATATCGAACAATTTCAGCGCGCTATTCGCAGAATCCAGGATTCGGTCGATCGTGTGGCGGGATGTTTCAATCCGCTGATTGAGCGTTCCATAGCAGATGCAGTCCACTTCAGGTAAGATCGCCCGAATGCCATCCGTCATTTCAGTATAATCGTAAGCCACATCGGGAACGATGAAATAATCAGGCTGGTTGTTTTCATCAAGCGTGATTTCAACCGTTCCGGTCGGGTAACGCTCGTCCCATTGCATGTATTGTCCATCCATCCCAAGTTCTATCATCTCGTCCCAGGCTTTTTTCCCCCATTCATCGCGTCCCAAACGGCTGACGATCAATCCCCGCGCGTCCAGCGAATTAACACGAAACGCGAAGTTGAACGGTGCTCCGCCCAACCGCGCTCCTGAAGGCAGCAGATCCCAAAGTATTTCCCCAAAAGAAAGAATTGTTTTCGGCATGTTGAACTCCATAGAATTAAAAGAATGGCGGCCGATCCAAAATCAATCCACAAAAAAGCCCTCGGAACGATTCGTTTATTTTAACATGAATTTGAATGGCGTTAGCTGCGAAAGACTTACGAGGAAGAAGCCAAAGCATCGAAACGCTTCTGCAATACGGCAAAGCGGGTACGTACTTTTTTGATATATTGCTTCCCAACACGGGGAACGCCCTTCCGCTCCACCCGCCCTGGCCCCACGTAATACGCCGCCAGTGCCTTGTCCGTATCTTTAAACATTTCACGAAGGAAACGAAGATACTGGGTACCTCCCCGGATATTCTGTTCGGGGTCGAAGGGATCGCTCACATCCAAATCCTTCGCGGTCAACGGCATCAGTTGCATGAGTCCCTGCGCACCTTTTGAAGAGACCACATCTTTCCGCCACGATGATTCCGTATCGATCAACGCCCAGACTAAAAGCGGATCAAGGTCGTTTTGGCTGGAATATCGGTCTACGATTTGGAGCATCGACACCGGGGGCAGTTTTTCCCCACGACCGGCGGCTTTTTGAACGAGTGCCAGAAATTTCGTATTCGCAGGAGATTTTAATTCCGCCAGCTTCGACTGGCGTGCTTTTCTTCTTGCCATTAATGCTTCGGAACCAATCTGGATGCGTTGTCTCTTCAAGCGCAAATATTCCTGCCGGACGGATTCCCACTCTTCGGGATCGGCTCCGTAATTCGCGGCTAACTTTAATTGACGTTCGGCTTGGTGGAAATCGAGATGGTCGACACAATCCCGCGCCATAAGCAGATGTAATCGTCCGCGATAGGTTCCCCAATATTCATCGGCTTGTTTGTAGCGGCGTTCGAGTTCCTTGACACCCGCCTGCATTCCCCGGCGCTGAATCAACCGCTCGATTTGCCGACGCTCTTCTTCGCGGCGTTTCTCTTCAATTTCTTTCGTCAATTGCGTCAGTTGCTTTAACGCTTTTTCGCTTTCCTGTTGCCACGTGGAATAAGCAGCGGCTTTGCGAAGGTACTTCCGCGCTTGATCGAACTTGTGTTGTTTGATCGACTGAAGACCCAGCAGCAGTTCGCTTTCGCCTGGATCGGCGTGAACCACTTTTTCAATCGAGCCAATCGGAATCGTAATGGTTCCCCCCAGACTTTCGACGATCACCCATTGCGGCGTTTCGGAAGTGATACATCCTTCAACGAGTGCCCCGGATTTCAGACGCACGAGATCGAAGTCCTTCGGCTCACGGCCAAACGTGGACGAGGAAATTATCAAAAGGACCAAGAAAAAAGAGACGAAAATAAAACGATTCATCATTCCATTACACACGAGTATGAATTTTTAAGCGTTGCTGCAAGTATTCACGCAGCACAATCTCTAACGGTTGATCGGTCTGAACGAGATTGTAATCGATCCCATGTTCCAAACATCCATCACGGTAGGTTTTCAAGAATCGGTCTACGCGCTCCCGGTAATTATTTTTTAAACGCTTCGGAACGGTTTTCAGCGGATCGTCATGGCCTTCCAGGGGATAAAATTCGACAGTCCCGTGATAGGGCAGGTCGATCTCTTCTGGAGACAGCACGTGAAATACGATAATTTCTTGATGGCTTTTTCGTAAAAGCGCCAGTGCGCTCAATACATCCTCCGGCGTATCGATCAAATCCGAGACGAGAATGACCAGGCCGCGCTTTTTCAGGTATTCCCCCATATTAGCCAATACCGTGGCAATGGCCGACTCCTCGTGAGTCTCTGGCGCCGATGCCAATGTTTCCAGCAACGTCCCCCACTGGTCTTCCCGATGACGGGGTGGGATATAGGATTGAACTTGCCGGTCGAACACGACCATCCCGACACTGTCGCCCTGAGAGAGTAATAAGTAAGAGAGCGCCGCAGTCAATTGCTGCGCGTAGACGTGTTTGGAAACGGCCGATTCACCAAACCGCATCGATCCGCTCATATCGGTCAAAATCGTAACGCGAAGGTTCGTATCCTCTTCAAACAGTTTAACGAAAAAGCGGTCCGTCTTTGCGTAAGCCCGCCAATCGATCCGTCGAATTTCATCTCCAGGATTGTAAGGTCGATGTTCGCTGAACTCGACATTACGCCCCATATAACGGCTGTGATGAAGGCCGGAAACGGTTCCTTCAACCGCCTGCCGGGCGATTAATTCTAAATGAGCAACCGACGACAAGACTGCCGGGTCCAATAGGTGTTCGGCCATATCGATTCCAATCTCAGATTCATTCTTCCAACGCTAGTCGTTTGTCCAAGCAAAAATGTTGGGTTAAGTATTCAGTTTTTCCCTCACCCTATAAGCATCGTGTCCGCCTGTGGCGCGACGCGATGTACACCCTCTCCCAGAGGGCTACTCTCCGTACACATTGTTATGGAAACGAAGCGGTAGTAATGCACCGACCTCGGATAAGCTGATAAAAACACTCTAACAGTAAACAGGGGAGCATCGGCTTCTAGCCGGTGCGTCAATCCCTTCGGTTCTCTTCATACAAGAACGGATACTCCTCCACGACTTCAACCAATCCATTTTACACACCGGCTAGAAGCCGATGCTCCCCGCTCCATTCTCCTCTCCTGATTTGAGTACGGAGAGTAGCCCAGAGGGAGAGGGGATTTTTTACCCGACATTATGAGTTGGACAGATTAATTGAATAAAATCACGTTCCAAGGAATTGTATCTTCAGGCCTGCAAAACGTCAGGTGGAAGTCATGCGGAGACGAGCCGGTCAATCGCGGACCAGAGCGGAACGAAGCAATTTGGTTTCCGTTAAAAGATCGCGTAACACGGCGATTTCCTGCGATGAAAAACCACTTTTAATTGAACCTAAACTCGAATGCGGAGATTCTCCAGAAATCCCTAATCCACTGCTATGAGGTAAACGTTTCAAATAACTTGAAATCAACTCTCGGAATTCATCCGCGTTTTCCAATCCGCTCAACACTGCTTGATGATAATTTTTCAACGTTACGCCTTGCTGGGGATTGGCCGCGCCTCCACCGCCCGCTGTTTGCACGACGAGACGGGAAATTCCGAAAATTCTTTCTATCGGCCCCTGTTCGACTAAAATATTCTGAATGTTGACGAAGGTTAGAGTCTGTTCCACGATATTCCAAACGCCTTTCCGAACGCGCAAACTGCGATCGGTCACGACGTAGTACCGCATATCGTATTCCAGATGAATGATAAAACAGGCACAGACAAATCCCACACCCCAACATAACGCAAGAAAAACAGAGGTTAATATTCCAACCATCGGATTCCCAATCGTGATGAGAATTCCGGCAATAAAAAAAACAACGGCAAGCACGATCATCGAAACCGTCAAGTATAAAATCTGGTATCGAAGAAACTGTGGAGAAGCGCGAAACACCTGCTCGCTTCCCGGTGAACCGGCTGGGGATTCAGGGGGCTGATGCGGTGCGCGGAATAAATCCAACAAAATTTCTTTGATCGATTCATACATCCTCCCGGTCCTCCCCGCTCAATCCTTCACGCAATAAGCGCAATTCGTTTTTAATTTCTTTCAACAAATGAAGCGCGTCGGATTCAGGCTGTGATTCTGCATCGCCCAAACCTTCCGCTTCCCCCCGTGCGCCCCTCATCTTAGAATAAAGGAAATCCCTGATCGCATCGAATTCCTCCATCCCGACAATCGATAATTCCGCCGCCGCGCTTCCGGAGGCCGTTTGGACATCGACAGTTCCGAGTCCCAGCCAGCGTTCGACCAATCCACGGCTGACGTGAATATCCTGGATACGGGCATACGTTAAGAACACTTGCTTCTTGAAAAAAATACCCCAGGAAGCGCCGACTCCCTCTCCATCGAAGTGATAACGCAACGAAATGTACTTGCATAGAAGCGGCGCAAA
>CAZSIZ010000092.1:0-19473 GCA_964606645.1 uncultured bacterium | reverse complement strand
TCATCCAATAGGGTTTTCATGTCGGCAAGCGACACAAAAACCCCTATCTATTTATCTTATCCGGCTAAATTAAACAAAAAAAGTAGTGATTTCCTATCAATAAGTTTCTCGAAAAGGCTATAATTTTCAGAATTATGCCATTATTAATAGTATCCGTTTTGTATTAATTGCATTTCAATTATATTCTGTAAAATATCGTTTTTTTATGATAAGGCGCTTCCGCGAAAGGAAAAAACATGAAAATTCATCTCTCATTCCGAACGTATCTCGTCATTGGTTTTCTTGCTCTATTCTCGTTTGGACTTTGGAGTATTACCTCAACACCGGTCAGGCAGAAAGCGGTTTCTCCCCCATTGGAAATTTCGTCTGCCTTGAAAACCGAACTATTGCAATCGGCCCCGGCCCAACGGCCTGTGATAAACACGGCTGCGCCAACGAATAAATTAGCCAAACGCACAATCCCCAAACCGCCTCCCGCGAAATCGGGAATCCCGCCCCAAATCGCCACCGATCATACCAGAGCCGCCGGGCAGCAGATATTAACTCGATTCAAAACGATGAAGGAACGGCTCGCGAACCAGCCGTCCAAGCCACTCAACGGACTTGCTCGTGGCAGTGGATCTCATGTGCCTAATCCCACCCAGCAAAAAGCGATCGATGCTTTACTGGAAACGCTGGGCGAAGAAGCCGAGTTGGATATGGACAACGTGTTGGGCACACTGCGCTATCTGCATGGGGATTTACACAAAGTGATCGCCCATTCGGAGAATTACCAGGATGCCCTGAGTCAGCGGGATTACGGACAAATGTCGATTGCGCTGGCCGATGAATTGAAGACGGTGATGAACGTTCAAGACCCCAGCCGGGAATTCGTTCCACAGTCCATCACCGAAGACGATCTGGGCATGGTTCATGTTAAATTACAACAGATGTACCAGGGCGTTCCGGTCTGGGGCGCTCAGACCGGTGTCCATTTCGACGCCGATAAGAATCCCGTCCAAATTTCGGGAGTCTACGCGCCGTCGCCGGTGGGAATGCCTGAAGTGACTGGAAACATTGATGAAACCAGTGCGATCCAGGAAGCGAGGCGGACCGTTCAAGCCACCGGCCCGGATTTCATGCCACCCAAAGTTGAACGAACGATTTATTGGGATGTCGATCGCGCCCCGGTGATGACGTACCAGGTCGAATTGACGCCATCCATCGCCCAGCACTGGCACGTCTTCGTCTCGATGAACACGGGCCAGGTAGTTCACACAAGCAAGGATATATGCGCGGCGGCAACGGTTGGCAGCGCTCAGGGACTTTCCGGACAAACGCGGGCAGTGAACAGTTGGGAACAGGACGGCGCTTTTTATCTTGTCGATACTACCAAACCGATGTACAGCCCATCGTCCCAGCCACCCAATATCGACAATACCAAAGGAGCCGTCATCGTTCTTGATGCGAAAAACGAAGTGATTGGCAATAACATGGTCTTGAACATCGTCTCCTCGAACCAACAGGATCAATGGGATCCGACGGCTGTGACCGTGCAGTACAATTTCGGTCTCGTCGAGGATTACTTCCGCCAGACATTCAGCCGAAATTCGATCGACGACGAAGGGATGAATATTCTGGCCATCATTCACGCCCGCTTCAGCGGGCCGGACGGTTCTGTCAGCCAGGATAACGCGTTCTGGAATCCAGGCGCGCAGTTGATGGTTTTCGGCGACGGACAGGATGCGTTCCGGAACCTACCCGCTTCCCTGGACGTGACCGGACACGAACTGACGCATGGTGTCATCAACCACACGGCCAACCTGATTTACGAAAATCAATCTGGAGCGCTCAACGAGCATCTCGCCGATTTCTATGGCGCCATGATCGATCGCGACGAATGGCTGCTCGGAGATGGGATCATGGTTCATGGAGAAGCGCTTCGCGACATGAAAAACCCTCACAACGCCAACATCTCCTCCCAGCAACCCATGACGATGTCCGAGTACCGCAATCTTCCCAACACACCGGACGGCGACAACGGCGGTGTACACGTCAACTCCGGAATCCCCAATCACGCCTCCTACCTGCTCGCGGAAGGTCCGAACGGGATCGGTCGGGATAAAACCGAGCGGATTCTCTATCGGGCGTTAACCCAGAATTATCTGACGCAGCGTTCGGATTTTCTCGACTACCGGCGTGCCGTCATTGCTTCGGCGCGTGATTTATACGGCGAAAACAGCGCGGAGGAAGAAGCCGCCAAGAAAGCCTTCGACGCCGTTGAGATTTTCGACGGCGGAGAGACACAGCAAGCCCCGACTCAGGGACAAACGGTTCAGGGAGACGAACTGGCGATTTTCCTTCTCGCCGATCCGAGCGCCGGTATGGATGACACGCATGAGGACTATTACTATAAACTGGCCTTGAACAACAGCCAAAACCAGAACCTTCTGCTCGCCCCGAGATATGTCTTACAAACACGCCCCGCCGTTTCCGGGGATGGGAAATGGGTGCTCTACGTCGATACGGATAACAATATCTACTGGACGGACGGAGAATCCGAAGACCAATGGACCGACAACAACATCATCCGCTCCATCGCCATGTCGAAGGATCAGCAGTACATCGTCTTCACCAGCGTCTATTACGACAGTCTGATAACGGTGATCGACACAGTCAACGATAATGTGGTTCAGGCCGAACTGACGATCCCCCAGATGGACGGTCCACCGACGGCTCTCGACTTCGCCGATATAATGTCCTTTAACTTTCAAGGCGATTCCCTGATTTACGACGCGGCGAGTATCAAAAAATTAGAAAACGGAGATAACTATATCGTCTGGGGTATCTACTCCATGCGAATGGTGGACTTCGTCTCCCAGCAGATGTTCGCCCAGGCCTACGGCGAGCAGATCGGGAATCCGATCCTCGCACACACCAGCGGCCATCATCTGCTTTGCGATTTGGAACTGGAGGATGAAGAAGGCCCTGTCATGGGGATGATCGCGATCGATATTCTTAACCAGAAAATCAGCGCGTTGTTTTCATTGAACGATTTTTCACATCCCGCCTTCCGGGGTGACGACGAACATTTCCTTTGGCGGGGAAAAAACAGCGAAGGAGGCTACGCGCTGCTGGAAGACCGTCTTGCGGAGGATAAACTCACGCTCGTTCCGAATTCGGAACGGCTTTTATACGAAAATAACGCGCCCATCGCGTATCCCATCGGTTTCCGTGTGGGCGAATACGTTGCCCAGGCAGGGAAACTTGACGCCCCCGCCGTTCTGACGTTCGGGTCAGCCGCCGTAAACTCGCTGAAACAGCAGACGATCACCGTCTCGAACACGGGGAATGCCGACTTGCAAATCATCGATCTCGCCATCGAGGGAGAGAATCAGGATTCTTTCACTCACAACGGGATCAACCAGGTTATCACCGCCGGTAAACAAATTTCATTCAATGTGGATTTCGTTCCAAGCAAAGAAGGCACGATCGGAGCCACGCTCCGAATTCAATCGACGGCGGGTGGACAGCCTGAAGCCATCGTTCAGCTATCCGGAACGGGAACCGCTGCCGAACCAACACCCACACCAGTCCCCGCACAGCCCACACCGATTCCTCCCACTCCCGTTGTGGAACCGGAAGGAACAACGGTTCCAGCCGATGCAATCATACCGATCGCGATTTTCGAGTTCGATCAACCGACGCTTGCCGAAAACGGGTGGACCGTCATCCCCGGCGGTTTTGCCGGTGCGGAACCGGGAACGGTCGAACCCGCTGCGCTGGAAGCCGGGGAGATTCCATCCTCGATAGACGGCAAGGGATTGAAAATTACTACCGGCCCATCCGAGATCGCATTCACATACGCGCAGACCGCCGTCAGCACGGGCGGACATCCCGTGTTGGTTCGGATGAGTGTCCGGGCGGACAATCCGAACGCGTCCGTCTTCCTGGTAGGCTTCAAGGGCGATCTGACCACGTTCCAAAACGTCGATGGTTCACTGGCGTACAACTACACGGTCAGCGCGGCCAGCCTGGTCGATGGCGAACGAATTCTAGTATTGGTTTACGAACCGGACACGGGCGAGACGATCACACCGATTGTCCAGGTTGCCTCCACAGCGGACAGCGGCGAAACGACGATCACTATCGACAAACTGGAAATCTACCAACTTGATCCGCTCATGAACTATTCCGGAAAACTGTTCAACTCCAAACCATAAACCGGCAATTGGCCTTGGATGAGTTAAGTAAATCGAGAAGATTCAAAGCGCAACGCAGAACACCGTTCAAGTATTTTGAACGCGGGAGGGGATGGTTTGGGAGAGGGGATCGAGGATGCCGTTGACGAAGCGGGGGGAGTTTTCATCGCCATAGCATTTGGCTAACTCGAGCGCTTCGTTGAGAATGACGTTGGTTGGCGTTTTACTGTCGTGCAGTAACTGCCAGACCGAAAGACGCAGGATATTTCGATCGACCGGAGGCATACGGTCCAGACGCCAGTTGTGGGAGTGTTCCTGGATCAAGCGGTCGATTTCGTCCAGCGACTCGGTAACGCCTTTCACCAGACGGCGCGCGAATGATTCAGCTTCCTTCGTGACGGAAACCTTATCGTCCGGCTCCCACCAGTTTCGGGTCTGCGGGAGAGGCCGTTCACTGTCGAGACCGCGAAGAATGTTGTTTCCGTAAAGAACGCGAAGGGCGAACTCGCGGGCGATATGCCGTGGGCCGGCCTGTTTCATAGCATCCCGTAGAGGTTGGCCATCTCGATAGCGCTCAGCGCTGCGTCGGAGCCTTTGTTGCCCGCCTTGGTTCCCGCCCGTTCGACGGCTTGTTCGATCGTGTTGGTGGTGAGGATCCCGAACGCGATCGGAACACCGGTTTCAAGGCTGGTCTGGGCAATTCCCTTGGATGCTTCGCTGGCGACGAAATCGAAATGAGGCGTATCGCCTCGGATAACCGCCGACAGCGCGATCAACGCATCATACCCGCCGCTTTCCGCCATTTTCCGGGCGATCAACGGGATTTCAAACGAACCGGGAACCCGCACCACGGCGATGTGGTCCTCTTCCGCACCATGACGCAACAACGTGTCCATGGCTCCTTCCAGCAGGCGTTCGGAAATGAAACTGTTGAACCGGGAGACGATCAGCCCGAACTTTTTCCCGCTGGCGTTCAGATTGCCTTCAATGATTTTTGCCATGATTCTGTCCTTTTAATCAGTTGTTGGTTAAGTAATACTTCTTCGTATCAATCGGCAAACCCGCTACGTCAAATGTCCCATCTTTTCTTCTTTGGTTCGTAAATAATGCACGTTAAATTGATTTTCACCAACCCGAATGGGGACTCGCTCGACGATTTCGAGACCGAAGGCTTTCAATCCGCGAATTTTCCTTGGATTGTTAGTCATTAAACGCATCTCCCGAATTCCTAAATCGGCGAGAATCTGCGCTCCGATCCCGTAATCCCGCTCGTCCGGCTTCAAACCCAATTTGATATTGGCTTCGACCGTGTCATAGCCCTGGTCTTGCAGAACATAGGCGCGGAGTTTGTTAACCAATCCGATACCCCGGCCTTCCTGAGCCATGTAGAGAAGCACGCCCCGGCCCTCTTCTTCGATCTTCGTCAACGCATGTTGGAGCTGGTCGCCGCAATCGCAGCGCATCGAACCGAACATATCCCCGGTCAGGCATTGATCGTGAACGCGGACCAGAACCGGTTCCGGCGTGGTGGGATCGCCTTTGACAATCGCGATGTGCTCTTTCTTATCGGTTTTACTCACGTAGAGATGAAGATCGAATTGGCCGAATTTGGACGGCAGTTTCGTTGTGAGAATTTTTTCGATCAGCGCTTCAGTGCGGTGACGGTATTCGATCAAGGCTTCGATCGTGGTGATCCCGATGCCGTGTTCCTCCCCGAATTTTTCCAGCGACGGCATTCGCGCCATCGTGCCGTCTTCATCGAGGATTTCACAGAGCACTCCGACGGGATTGAATTCGGCGAGTTTCATCAGATCGACCGCCGCTTCGGTGTGCCCCGACCGGCGAAGAACGCCGCCCGATTTGGCGATAATCGGGCTGATGTGACCAGGCCGGGCAAAGTTTTCAGGTTTCGTGTTGGGATCGGCCAGTTCGTTTAGGGTCTGAGCGCGGTCCGCCGCCGAAATCCCGGTGACGTTGTGAACCGAGTCGACGGTGACGGTAAAGTTGGTGCTGTGCAGCGCCGTGTTGTCCGAGGTCATCGGAGCAAGAAAGAGCCGTTCCGCCCATTCGCGTTCGATAGCTGCGCATAACAAACCACGCGCTTTGGAGACGGCGAAATTGACTTGATCGGGAGTGATGCTTTGGGCCGGGAGAATCAGATCCCCCTCGTTTTCGCGATTTTCATCGTCGGTAACGATGAGCATTTTTCCCGCTTTTATGTCCTGGATGGCTTGATCGATCGATATAATCATAAGGCTTCTATCCTTCTTATTATCAATAACCGTATTGTTGTAGTTTTTCAGCAGTCAAACCAGAGCCGCGTTCCTCCGGTCCGGCGAGCAGCAGCCGTTCAAGATACCGGGCCAATACATCCACTTCGAGGTTCACCGTACTGCCGGGACGCTTGATGCGGAGATTGGTGTTCTGGATCGTGTGCGGGATCAACGCGAAACCGGCCCGGTCTCCGTCGAGGTCCGCGACGGTCAGGCTGATCCCGTCCACGGTTAACGATCCTTTCACCGCGATGTACCGTTCCAGTTCACGGGGAAAACGCACGATCACGCGCCAGAATTCCCCTTCCCCGGCAATGGTTTCGATGGTTCCCACTCCGTCCACATGACCGGAAACGATATGACCGCCCAATCGGTCCGACGGGCGCAGCGCCGGTTCGAGGTTGAGCGGATCGCCCGGCTGCAATGTGGATAACGCCGTCCGGTTCAGCGTTTCGCTCGACACATCCGCGATGAACGAATCCGCGCTCAATTCCGACGCCGTCAGGCAGACGCCGTTCGTGCAGATGCTGTCGCCCAATTCGGCGTCGACACAGATTTGGGGCGCGCGAACCGTCACGCGGGCGGATTGGCCCTGAGTGACGATGTTCACGAACGTTCCTACTTCTCGTACAATTCCCGTAAACATAACGGATTTTCCGGTTGAGATTGTTTTGACCGAATACACTTAGCCACCGACTATTCCGTGGCCTCTGAAGATTCCATGGATCAGCATGTCCGGCCCAAGTTCAACGCGTTGGACGGATTCCAAACGTTTCGCTTCTAGTATTGTATCCGCTCCTTGACCCATGTAAAATCCCGGTGCGTCTTTCCCCCCGACAACGACGGGCGCGATATAAACAAATAACTCGTTGACCCAACCGTTTTCAAGAAACGAGGTGTGAACGCGGGGACCACCCTCAACCATCACGCTGAGTCGGTTATCGTTGGCGAGTTCGGTGAGCACTTCCTGCAAATCGAGTCTCTTATCATCACCGGAAACCTTGGAAACTCTTCCCCCCCGATTTTTCATATCGTCGATCGCACTGTTGGAAACCTGGCTGCAGCAGAAAAACCAGACCGGCGATTCATCGAGTGTTTTCAGCAAATTGGAATCCGTCGGAGTGGTTAACATCGGATCGAGAACGATTCGGATCGGTTGATGGATTCCGCAGGGAAGGGGATCGGCTATCCGGGCGGTCAGGGTGGGATCGTCGGAAAGAACGGTCCCGACGCCAATCAGGATCGCGTCCATTTCACCGCGTATTCGATGAACGTGTTCGCGGGCGGTTTCACCGGTGATCCATTTCGAGTCTCCCTGCGCCGTAGCCAGTTTTCCATCCAGCGACATCGCCGCTTTGAGAACGACACACGGCAATCCCCGTTCGTGATAGTGAAAGAAGAAGCGGTTTTCGTATCGCGCCTCATCCCGCATCAGACCCACATCGACGATCGCGCCGTGTTGGCGGAGAAGATCGATTCCCTGGCCTTTGACTTGCGGGAAAGGATCCTCCGTGGCAACGATCACCCGGCGTATGCCTGCTTCCAGAATCGCTTCGGTGCAGGGGGGGGTGGCTCCATGATGGCAGCACGGTTCGAGCGTGACGGCCATCACCGCGCCACGCGGATCGTCGGTACAAGCAGCCAGCGCCACACGTTCCGCGTGGAGTTCGCCTTTGCGCTGGTGGTAACCTTCGCCCAGAATTACGGGGGACTGTGTGGGATCGGTATCGGAATAGCGGGCAATGACACAGCCGACACGGGGATTGGGAGAAACCGTAAAACGCCCTTGGTGCGCCAGGTCCATCGCCCGGCGCATCAAAGCGCGATCGTGTTCGGAGAAGGATTGAGAGCCTGTGTCGTTCAAATACGTATCCCTTAAAATAATGATGGTGGGCCTCGACCCACCACTCAGAGAATCATATTCAGAAGAGTATTCAATTAAAAGATCAATCGTTAATGGGAAAGTTGCCCGACACCGCGCAAGCCGATGTTTCCGGCAAACTCGACAATGTCTTCAAGGATCGGTTCGGTACGCCGCCCGTCGCGGACTTCGACAACGATCGGACCCTGGAATTCAATCTTCCGCAGCCCATCCATCACGTTTTTCCAGGGAACGCAGCCCTGACCGGGAGGTAAATGCTCGTCCACCCGGCCCCGGTTGTCGCTGGCGTGAACGGAAAAGATTTTCTCTCCGAACTCGGAAATGATTTCAGGGAGATGACCACCGACGAACGTGTGACCGATATCCAGACACATGCCCACGTTGTGAATATCCAGATCGGCGATTCGCTGATACATATCCAAAGGATCGGAACCGAACATCGGTTTGGGAAAGTTTTCGATGGCAATCCGCAAATCCCGGTCTTCGGCGTATCCACAGATATCCTTCAAGGTTTCCAGCAGCGCATCCCACCGTTCCGATGCTTCACTCATGTTGCCTTCGATACTGGAGGGATGAAACGTCACCATTCTCGCGCCCATCAGCATGGCGGAGTCCAACGCGCTTTGGCATGCCATAACGGTTTCATCGCGCTGAATTTCGTAGGGAGAAGAAAGATCCCCGACCCCACTCGGTGCATGCATCGAGATGTGGCGGAATCCAAGATCGCGAATCATCATTCCAGCCTGCTGCACCTGTTCGGGATCGCTGATATCCAAATGCCGGGGCGTGGCGAAGATTTCGACCGCCTCGATCCCGTAATTCGGCAATAAGGGCAATTTCGCTAAAAACGATGATGGCAGCCACGTATAAGACGATATTGAGAGATACATGAAAAAAACCTCAATTGCTTCCCACAAACCCTAACCGCTCCATGAGACACCGTCCGACAGCGCTCAAAAAAAAGTATGAATTCCCACTCGCGTTTCAATAAACACTGAAAATGAGTTCACATAACAAAACGGCAAAAAATCGAAATCATTTTCAGTGAAACGTTTCCACCGGTATTACAATAAGCTTAATCTCTCTATGTGAAGTCTATCGGGGGGGTTCCAGACCTGTCAACCCCATGAGTCACGATTTCATTATGAATTATCGGGTTGTGTTTTTCCTTCCTTAAGATTTATTTCTTCTTCCTGTCTCTTCACTATCATTATAGCCCATTGTACACTTTTTGACCATCATGAGTTTTATCCGAATTTTCGTCACGTTAAAGATACCTGATAACATCGCCCGGACGGCCCTCAATGCGATCCAAAACCGGCTGGGATTCGAGGAAGTCGAGCGCTTGAACCGGTCCGAATTCTGGGAACTCGACTTATCCGGCCTGACGCCTCAGGAGTCGCTGGAGACGGCTGAACGTTTAGTGACCGGGACTTCATTGTTCGTCAATCCCAACAAACACCGATGGTTGCTTCAGGAATCGGACCGTTCGCTGGAAAACAGCGCGGAGATTTCTCTTCCCGAAAAAGTCAGCGCTTCGGTCCTGGTCTGCGACCGGATCGATGGAAAAGTGGAATCGGCACTGGAAACATTAAGAGGCATGGCAGAGGAGGAAGAATGTCCGACAGCGTTGCTTCGTGGGACATGGTGGGATATCACGTATACGGGATTGCCTCCCGAACGAATTCGCGAAACGACCGAACGGCTCACCGTGACAGTCAGCCGAACCGAAGGATTGCTGGCCAATCCACACTATCAAACATACCGGATTTACGCGCCGCCCGGCTGAAAACGAGTCCGAACGATTGATTGAAAATCCAATCCGCTTCAGGGCGTGTTTCCATTCGGCTAATTCAATCCATGAACGATAAAAGCCTTCCGGCTTCTACCGGTACTTCTTTTGAAGAGATCCAGATCACGGCGGTCGAACCGGCCGATTATTCGCTGGTTTTAGACGTCCTGGAAACCGCCTTCCCCGACTTATCCCGATCGTTTTTCCACACCATCACCATGAAGGATCCCTGGTATCAGCCGAAGTTCACCCTTGCCGTGCAAAAGGGACACCGCTATCTTTCCTCTCTTCAAATATTCGACCGGACGATGATCGTGGACGGGCAATCCATCCGGTTCGGAGGAATCGGTAGCGTGGGGACACGGCCCATAAGCCAGGGAAAAGGATACGCCCGCGCATTGCTCGAGCGCGCCATCGAGGTGATGGAAGCGGAAGGGATGCAAGGCTCGATGCTGTTCACCCACATCAATCCCTTCTACGAAAAACTGGGCTGGAACACGCTCGTTCAGAAAGAACAGGACATCCTCGTGGCCCGGCTTCAAGACAAACGTCCCCGCCCGGAGTTTTACCGCCCCATGCGTGAGAACGATACCGGCTGCGTGGAAGCGATCTACGCCAGCCGCCAACGTTCGATTTCAGGAACGTTGAGACGCACGCCGGATTACTGGCGCGAGCGGATCGGCTGGATGAATCATTCCCCGGTGACCGTTCTCAACGGGAATGAAATCGCGGCCTATTTCTATGCGGCTCAATACGACGAGTCGAAACCGGTTCTGACGATCACCGAATACGGTTTCAACCAAGTCGAAGAGAGCGTGTTCGATCTTTTCATGGGAGCGATGGCGCGAAAAGCCGAATCAATGAATTGTCGAACGATCCGGGGATTTTTCCGAAATGACCCCGATCTTCGAGACTACCTGGACCATCGAAACCTCATCGACGGCGAAAAGGATCACTGCTATCTCCTATGGCGCGACTTGGGTGATTCCACTTGCTTCGAGACATTGGAAGCCTTAAACGCGCAGTATCAATTCACATACTGGCAGACGGATGGATTTTAGTTGAGAGTGATGGACCGATCGAGTACACTCCATACCACAAATATAGGATTACTAAATGACACAAGGGACGGCCAAGCGGCCGTCCCTTGTTGATTTCAGTTCAATCGATATCCGCGCAAGACCTATTTTTTCGAGCGGATGTAGACCACGAAGAAATAGAGAAGCGCGCCAATCGGCAGCGTCGTCAGCACGACGAGGGTCCAGGTCAGTTTATTATTCTTACTCTTTCCTGGGAAATCCTTGTTCTTGCGTTTCAAGCAGTTCTGCAAGGCCCAAATCCAGAGGATGAAGAGCAGGATAAGAAGCATTAAACCGAACGGCCCTATGTCGCGGTCATCCCGATCTTCATGCCGACGTCGTTCGCGTTCCTCATCCCGACGCCTTTCGATCTCGTTCGGGATCTCTTCTTCGCGGCGATTCAGTTCGTCATTCCAATGCTGTAATTTCTCTTGGCGTTGGTTGATTTCGTTATCGCGCTGCTGGAGTTCTTCTTCACGCCGGTTGATTTCGTCTTCGCGCTGCTGGAGTTGCTCTTGGCGCTGGTTCAATTTTTCTTCCCATTGCTGGAAATCGTTTTGCCGGCGGTTGAGGTTCTCCTCGCGCTCGTTCTGTTGGTTCTGGCCCTTATTTAGTTCCTCCCGCTGTTGATTGAATTCGGCTCGCTCACGTTCCAGGTCGTTTTGACGGCGTTCGGTTTCTTCCTGGCATTGCTGGGCGTGACGGTTCATCTCTTCGATTTCCTGAGCGCGTTGGTTTAAATGATGTTCTCGTTCGTTTCTTTCCGCATCGTGATTCTCGCGGTTGCCAAGTTGGTGCTTGAGAAAATCTTCGAGTTTCTCGAATTGATCGTTGGTTTTTTCGGCGTTTTCTTTCAGGCGTTCGATTTCCATCCCCTGATGTTTCAAGCCCTCGATACTGCGTTTCAATGTATGGCGCAATTCTTCGAGGTAATCATGCTTCTCCGGGCGTCTCTCGTCTCGTTTCCGGTATTCCATCTCGGTGCGTTCGATTTTTTCTGCACGGGCGTCGAGGTTTTTCTCCCATTGCTCGAATCTCCGTTCGCGTCCTTTCAGTTGTTCGTTCTTGGCTGAAAATTCCTTTTCCCTCGCGTTGAGCTATTCTCGCTAGTTCTGGAATTGCTGACGGACGTTTTGCAGTCTTTCGTCATTAAATGGCCTGACGTGGGGGGGGGGAACATTTCGAAGAACGTCGTGAAGCATCTCATGATTTTCGCCGCGTCTTTCCGGAGAACGTTCTATTCTTCTTGCCACGTCGCGATTCACCGGGGCGTGTTCCTGGCTCACGCGTGGGCCGCGCCTGGCTCCGGGCTGGGATGAACGGTCCGCCGGTCCGCGTCTTTCACGAGACTCGACACGCGTCCGCTCACTGGGATTCCTCTCGCTTGTTTTCTGCTGGACGAATGCGATGACAGCCAGGTTTGCTTCCGAAGCCATTTCCTGTAATTCGGAGACGGATGAAATCTTTTCTGCTGGACTCAGTGGATCTCCGGCGGCACAAACCGCAAATGTCGTACTCAATATCAGGGCGGTCGTTACTCCAAAAAAGATGGTTCTCTTCATGATTTTTCTCCCGTCGTTCGTATCGATCGAAGGCTCACGCCTTCTGACCCCCAACACGTTATCATTCATAGAAAGTTTATCGTTACTAAAGTGGTACAAATGGATTATAATGTATTGGATGAGGATACTATAGAGTTCCCCTCAAAGATTGGTCTGCGTTCAGTAAATGAACGCTCAATACCAGTAGTCAGCGTTTTATTTTTTCTGGGCCAGTGGAACAACGCAGTACCGGGGAACAATCCTTGACAGTCCGTTTTTATTCGATTTACTGATTAATCTATATTTATGTTGTTAAAATGGAAGAGGATATCCATGAAGAAACAAGGTTTCACACTCATCGAATTGCTCATCGTGGTCGCCATCATCGGGATTCTGGCCGCTATCGCGGTGCCGAACTTTCTGAATGCGCAGATTCGGGCCAAGGTTACCCGTGCGGCATCGGACATGAAAACGCTGGAAAAAGCCCTCGAAATGTACCGGCTGGATTGCAACAATTATCCTCCGGCGGGGCAGCCTCGCGTTCCCGGAACCTGGGATAGCTGGCATCCAAACGAAGTGCGCCTGTACCGACTGACCACACCGGTTTCGTATATCACTTCGATCCCGAGAGACCCGTTTGCACTCACGACTAAAGCTGATTTCGCGCAGTGGGGATGGGCTTATGATTACGTCGGTCCCGACTCGGGCGGCTGGAAACACGTGTGGCGTCTCAACAGTTGGGGACCGGACGGTGTCAACGGCTGGGGTGGCCAGCGGGATGGAAGATGCCCCAATGGAAAACCCGACTTTCTCTATCAGCTATCGAACGGCCTGACAAGCAAGGGCGATATCGTTTGGGTCGGCGCGAAATCAGGCCCCAAGAACACCAGTACTTACTGCAACATCATAAACGGGGTTTAAATTTCCTGATTCCCAAAACGTTCGTAATGAATAATGCCAAAAGGGTGTGGTTGATAAAACCACGCCCTTTTCGATCAGATATAATTGATATGATAAATGGCGACACGAGCCGGATTATCCGCCTGACGGGATGAACAGAATACGATTAAGTGTTCCCCTGCGATCGGACCGTACCCAGAAAAGAAAACGGTTTGATTCCAGGATCGATATTTCATTTTTCTCGGCCAATGGAACAACATATTCTCGCGAGAACTATCCTTGACAATCCAATTAATTTTCGATTTACTTATTAATCTATAATTCAATTGTTAGACGGGGAGAGACTATCCATGAAAAAACAAGGTTTCACACTCATCGAATTACTCATCGTGGTCGCCATCATCGGAATTCTGGCCGCAATCGCAGTACCGAACTTTCTGAACGCGCAGATCCGGGCTAAATGCACTCGTGCGGTGTCGGACATGAACACGCTGGAAAAAGCCCTCGAAATGTACCGGTTGGATTGCAACAATTATCCTCCGGCTACTGAACCTCGCGTACCTGGAAGCGTAAACAGTTGGCATCCCAATGAAGTGCGCCTATACCGGCTGACCACACCGGTTTCGTATATCACTTCGATTCCGCAGGATCCGTTTGCACTCACGACGAAAGCCGATTTCGCGACATGGGGATGGGCTTACGATTACGTCGGTCCCGACCAGGGCGGCTGGAAACACGTGTGGCGTCTCAACAGCTGGGGACCGGACGGCGTCAACGGCTGGGGCGGTCAGCGGGATGGAAATTGCCCCAATGGAAAACCCGATTTTCTCTATCAGTTAACAAATGGTCTGACAAGCAAAGGCGATATCGTTTGGGTTGGTGCAAAATCAGGGCCCAAGAATAACAGCACTTACTGCAACATCCAAAACGGGATTTAAATTTCAAAATTCCCAAACCATTCGTCATGAATAATGCCAAAAGGGCGTGGTTGATATAACCACGCCCTTTTCAATAACGATCCAATGAACGTTTACGCGGGAATGATTTCCCGTTTGACCGGGTCGAAAGTCATGGCACGGCGTTCGATGCAGGCGCGGTCGCCCAGGATCACGGCCACACCCTGTTTGTAGCCTTTATCCATATTCGCGTTGGGCTGTTTTCGGTCCCTCATGCACTTCATCCAATTCACCATGTGATCGTCCTGTTTGATTTCCGGTAGTTTGCGTTCTTTCCCGATGTTTTCGGGATGCTCACTGCCCTCACCGGAAACGATGGGATTGATCCCTTCGCGGTCGTTGCCGTCGGGGAAATCGATCCGCATGATACCCTTCGAGCCGAAGAACAACGTGTAATCGTTGGCCGCATTGCCGAAGTGGGTCGTGTAGAGCGTGGTGAAACCCTCTTCGTATTCCAGGATCACGGTCGTCGTGTCGGGGCAGGATCGCCCTTTTTCAGACGTGGGGGAATAGATGCCCGCATGTCCCGTGGCAAAACGGGGGAAACCGGCTCCGGAGACGTAATGAATAAAATCGCTGAAGTGGCTCATCCAGCCGCCGACGGTTCCGTTGGAGTAGTCCAGATAGCCCATCCACGCGCCGTGCTGGTCGGAACTGAAGGGCCGGTATTTGCGGTTGTAGAGAAAGTCCGGCCAATCGGTTTCCTTTTCGCTGTCCGGCCCCTTGTAGTTGTTCCAGTAGGGGTTGTAATGGCTTCGGCTCTCTTCCACACGCAGGAGTTTGCCCAAACCGCCGGATTGGATGAACTGTTTGGCGGCGGCGGCTCCTTTGCTGCTGCGTCCCTGGGTTCCGTGCTGTACGATCCGGTCCGAGGCGTTCACCGAATCGCAGGTTTTATTGAGTTCATCGAGTTCAACGGCGATCGGCTTTTCAACGTAAGCGTCTTTGCCCGCTTCCACGGCGTCACGCAGATGCGCGCAATGGAGATGATCGGGGGTGGCGATCAGGACCGCGTCGATCTCCGGATTCTGTAAAAGAACGCGGTGATCCTGATATTTCTTGGGTGTGACATCAAAACGGTCTTTGATGAGATCGGCGGCTTTGTCCTGCTTCAGTTCCCAGACATCGCACACGGCGGTAATCACGGCGGGAACCTCTTGGGAGGATCGGTGAATCCAGCCCATGTGCCACGATCCCCGGCCTCCGCATCCGATGATGCCGATGTTGATCCGATCGTTCGCGCCCATGACCCTGCTGACGCTGGACGCGGTAAACGCCCCGGTCAGCGCGCTTACGGCGATGCCCGATTTGACGCCTTTTTTCATAAATTCGCGACGGTTGGAATCGTGTTTTTCATTCATGGCTTTTTTCCTTTCCAATTTAGACGAGCTGCTTGAGGTGCGCCAGGCTCGATTCGGCCTGATCGATGGTCCCGCACTCGACCGAGAGAACGACGTCGCGGGGCAAGGTCTTCACCACATCCACGATTCGCTTCCAGTCGATCTCTCCCTCCCCGCAAGCGCACCCCACGGGCGTGCCGGTGACTTTGCCTTTTTCGTCCAGCAGTGCCCCGCCGATGTCTTTGGCGTGGACGTGATAGATTCGGTCTTTCACGGCATCCAGCATTTCGTAGGGATCGGTTCCCGCGATGAACGCATTGCCACAATCGTAATTGATCTGTAAAAGGGGCGAATCCACCAGGTTGGCGATACGCAGCAATCCTTCGGTTTCCTTGGAGTAAATCTGATGGTCCTCGATCCCGACGTAGACACCATAGCGATCGGCGGTTTTCATAACCTGGGTCAGCGTGTATTCCATCACCTGAAACGCCAGATCATCGCTCATCCAATCCGGTTTGATTCCCTCGTCGGTGTTGACGATGGGGACACCGATATCGGCGGAAGCGCGGATGGCTTTCTGCAAGTAGGGAACGCTGATTTCTGGCCGCATCAGGGGGCAGTGCGCGGAGAGGCCCGAAATCTTCACACCGTTTTCGTCGCAGACTTCCTTGATCCAGCGCGGATCTTCGTCCAAACTGACGGAATGAAAGTAGCCCGCCTCGCTGAGTAGTTCACGCCCGTTGTGGACCATCGGTTCGACGTACTCATACCCCAGTTCCCCTGCGACTTTCACTCCCGCCGCAAAGGACAAATCCTTGCAGCGCACGAATTCCATATTGGCTCCAATTTTGACATTACTCATGGTATCCTCCTATATCGTTGTTTCTAATCTTTCAATTGAGATTCTTGTAAAATGAACGATCCTCGAATCCCCTCGCCCTCTGGGAGAGGTTAGGGTGAGGGAAACGACTTACAATATTGAATTTTACAAGAGGCTTATTTCAATTGATTTCGTTTGGCCTACCGGTTCTTTGAAAACTGCACCATCATAATGATATGATTGATCTTAACCGATATTCGGGTTGGAACGATAGGTTTGAATCCCGTTTCGAGACAAAAAAATGCTTGAATACGTGATCCTGATCGTGGCGGTATTGCTGGTGGGCAGCGGATTGAACGCGCTGGGGCTTCACAGCGCCTGGGGGGTCGTGCCGATCATCTTATTGACGATCCCATCCGTTCGCGCCATGTTCACCGGCTCGCCCTACCTGCCGACGGACCGCGCCTCCGTGCGGCGGATGATCCAGCTCGCGGAGATCGAACCGGACGAGGTCGTTTACGATCTGGGCTGCGGCGACGGGCGAATCCTGAGAGCGGCTTCGGAAGCGGGCGCGAAGGCGATCGGTTACGAACTGTCGCTCTATCTCTACGGGATCGCGAAATTCCTGGGCGGCGGGACGATCCACTGGAAGAGTTTCTGGACCGCTGATCTGCATGATGCCGACGTGGTTTTCATCTATCTGGAAACCCGTTTCCTGCCCCGCTTCGAAAAGGAAATCTGGCCCCAACTCAAACCCGGCTGCCGCGTCGTCAGCAACACCTTCCCCCTACCCACCATCTCCTCCTCGGCAGAAGCCACAACCATCTACCGCTACGACAAGGAATAAGAACGCTTTTTACCTAATCGAATTACGATGATAAGAACTTAACGACCCTCGCCTGAGGGCGAGGATGTTACCCCTAAATTGAGGCAATAAATCGTAGTCGAAACTAACGGTCTAGTGAATAAGCTATTTTTGAATGCTGATGACAGTTGTATCTACGGCCCACATCTTAAATTTTCCTCTTGCAGTCAATACAAGAAACTTGCTCCCATCTGGTGAAAATGATATATAAATGGCAAGATATTTATGTGATGGGAATTCCCAGATTAACTCCCCTGTTTCTGTGTTCCACAATGTCCGCAAGGTAATCGCTAATTCGTACGACGGGCCAAGTGAATGGTGATTTCTTCTTCACTTGAAACGATCTTTTTGATTCGATGCTTCTTGATTCCTAACGTCTTTTTTACGATAGTTTCTATTAACACGTGCTTTCCTTTCGTGTTTCTTCAGTCTTCAACAACCTGAGAATACACGATTTAGCACGTGTTTTTCTATCCCTTCAACACACAGATTCTTGTGAGGAATCCAAGTTTTTTTACTTTGTCTCCAAGAGGCTTTCCTAATTCGATCAGTTTCTCCCACTTTGCGGGAGTCGTGCTGATTTGATGTGGGATTCGAGATTTCAAGATTTTTGACTTAGCAAGAACAAATTCAAGTTGTTGAGTTAAGGCATGATCGATCAATTTCGCGAAGAAAAGCAGAAGCATATTGTATGCCATCATGGAATCGTGTATCCTCGCTGTTAACAGACCTTTTTAAAATCCGACAATGAGTGAAAATAACTCCTATTAGCCTCAATGCCCGCGGAGATTCTCTGATTTGAGCCGTTTTGTCCTGATTATCGATTTCAGGCAATTTGTTGGTTCAGAGAAGAATCCGATTGAGTTAAACCATACCTAACGTAAGTTCATGGCACACGCAGGTAGACACAGGCAGGATATGGAAAATATAATTATCGAATGTGTTTCTCAGAGAGTTACATTGAGAAGGATCGGCCGTATCGTCCTTGGCGTTCTTCTTATTTACTTTGTGAAGATACATCTCGCCGTTGGAAATACTCCCTATTCCGAGCAATACAGCATCCGTCAATATTACGTTGATAACAATTCAATCAATCATTTAACAACCTGGATGGAAATGGATAACCGGGGTTATTTATGGATTTCCACTTGGAATAGCATTTTCCGATTTAACGGATATGAATTCCATCAATGGTTCACCGGTACATCCAGTGATGTGCATGTAAATTTGAAACCAGTTATCCAAATCCATAATGATCCGGAACCGATCCTGTGGATGATATCCCCGTCACAACTTACCCGTTATGATTACGAGCGGGAAACGATCGAATCAGTTTTTTCCATTTCCCCTGAAACAAGACCGATTATCAATAACAGAATCGTCGGTATGGAAAACACCGATGGGGAATTTTTATGGATGGTCTTGCCCTATTCCCTGATCCGCTTCGATAAACGAACCTATGAGTATAAAGAATACGCCCTACCACAAATTCTTATGGGCATATCGTACATCACGATCGATCCGGAAGGCATGATCTGGTTGGGATCGTGGAGTGATGGAATATTCTGGTTTGATCGCTCCACCCAAACCACCCATCCACATCCGCAATACAACGAAAAGAACGGAGACTCCATTCTCTCCATGTCAATTTCTCAAGACGGCTCTCTTTGGCTGGGAACATGGGCTTTCGGTGTTGCCCGGCTAAATTTAAAAACCCTTCAATACAAATTATACCACCATAATACCGCCGATCCTTATAGCCTCCCAGGAAATATTGTCTCAGCCATTTGTGCAGGGCAATCGCATGAAATTGTAGAAGAGTTATCCAGATAAAACTTTGAGAA
>CAZSIZ010000091.1:0-19525 GCA_964606645.1 uncultured bacterium | reverse complement strand
TATTGGGGATTAACCGGTACCTTGGATACTCATTGTCCGTTGCTGGGGTGAATACGAGTAGGTCATCCTCAAAATCCTTGAAGTAATCATTACCGTTGATAAACGAATTTTTAATGAAATTCTTGTTCCAAATCCGTGAAGAATTCAACAACAAACTCATATTTCGTAATTCATCCCAGAAATGATTGGAACTCATTCTTAAACGAAAACTTTTCTTCCCAGCTTCGATAAAAGGTAATACAATATCTTCTGATTTTGGTACAGACAACTTTGGAAGGGACATTGAAAACCATTCGGGATCGATTTCTGGTAAATACGTTTCTTCTTTGGCGTAATCGATCGCTATTTGGGAAGGGGCCGCCGATTCCATAAGAATGGAATCTTTTTTTATCAAAAGGAAAGATGTTAGAACATATTTATCTAATAGACGAAGCGTCATTTCGGAGAAGATCAATGAAATGAGCGTTGAAGCAATTACAAGAACAATATTCCATTTAGATGAACGAAAAAACGACGTGCAACGACAAGGTTCTTTTTTATTCTGTCCCACGGATGAATTACGACTCGATAATTGGTTGGTCATCCTTAAACCCCTTAGCAATATACACGATAGATAATTGTTGTAAAATGAAAATATGACAACAATTATATTATATATAAGTTTATTGAAATATATTTATTTTAACACGGCTTACAGACAAACGGATTCCGGGCGTAATGCAAATCAGAGAAACTTGATTGTCACAAGTGTGTTTTCAAAGAACAGGCTGACCAGCAATTCGCCGATCCCGTCCCCGTCGATGTCCGTTACGCAGGCAATCCGGGGATTGGGAACTTTGATCTCCGATACACAGCGAAACGCGCCATCCAAATGTTTGAAAATCTGAACGCTTCCGGGATGCCGCCGGTCGGCAGGCCCTAATCCGACACCATAGTTTAACACGGCCAGTTCGTCCAATCCGTCTCCATCCAGATCACCGGCGGCGATATCGGTGGGATGAACCCCGGCTTCGACATAGTCCAAATCGCTGAGCGTTCCGTCTTCGGCGGTCCGTGCTACAACGATTTCTCCGATACCAAAAGCATTGAGATCGGTCGGATCTCCTCCCCAAAGTCCCACGGCGACCTCGTATTCACGCGCCGAACGAAAGCGCCCAACCGCCACGGATGAGCGGCTTCGGCCTTTGATCGAGCATCGCTGCTTGACATGCAAATCCCCGTCATCGCTGAATCCGACCACAATGATTTCATTCTGATTTCTTGAACTCATATAGTAATTCGCTTGAAGAGAATCCATCTTATTCGTTCGGATCGCATTCAGCCCGATGGGTTCGGTTTCCACGCCAATATCGACGACTTCTTCACGATGATGAAATTGGCCGTTGAGAGGTTTGCCGGATAACAGATGAAACAGTCCCTTATCGCGATCGACTGCCGCGATGGCGTAATTGAAATCTTTGTCTTGAAGAACGTGAACGCCTCGATACCCCCAATGTCCCGGCCGTTTGAATAACGTCGGCCAATGGTCCGCAACGTTGTTGACGCCTTCCTTTTTTTCAAGCGCCTCAAAATCATTGAGCAGCGCCACGCAGCTATAGGGCATCGATTGACCTATTCGATCGAAATTAAAGAAGCAAGTCAGGGGAACCGAAACACCATCGTCACGGCGCACGGACGATAAATACATCGGAGCCGATCCTTCGGGAAAACGGATCTTCTGTCTAGGCCCCATCCGCCCGTCGATCACCGGAAGCGACGAAACGCTGTTATGACCCACATCGGCGGTCAGAATCCGATCTTGCCCATCGTTTCCCTTGTATTGAATAATCGAGCGCACGGCGTATCCCGCATCGGCCCAATCGATCGTTCGATAGTGCTTCTCCCAGGGAAGATTGGGCACGGCTCGCCGCAGCTTCTGGTTGGTGCGGCCTTGGGCGGTCATGGCGCGAATCTTCATCTTATAGAAAGCCGGTTTGTATTTCACCCGCCATAATTCAACGAGTTCGCTTCGATATTGTCTCAGCCGGTTGGAATAGGGAGTGAATAAACCACCGCATCGCTTCAAGGTCAACGAATGGAGTGTCGCGCAGACTTTCGCTTCTTCGATCAAATTACAGGCCGCCAGCACGATGCAGACATTTTGATCTTTTTTCAATAAGTCAAACGAGATGACGCCGGGACCGGAAGCGGCATGATTGCTGGAGAACAACCAGCATGTTTTACCCTCATTCATGATTCCAAGACTCACCCCCCCCTCCTGGAGCTCGACCGTATAAGCCAGTTCGTAACTGCCTGTCGAGAGTTTGAAGGGTGGGCTTGTGGCTAAATAGGAATATTGACATGGACGGCTGGTAAGACTGATGTGACGATCGTTTACTTCGTTCTCTACCAGGATGGAATGCTCCTGTGTCCATTGGCGGAAAAGAGGTGAATCGAGTTTCGTATATTTCACACGTTTATTTTTGGGTTCTTTAAATTGTTTGAAATGCGTTTTATCTAAAACCAATAATGTTTCACCCTTTTGTGTTCCTTGAGGTGTGGAATCGTGAAATTTCGTCTGAATCTGATTTTTTTTAAACCAATCCTCAAATGTCGAGACAATACTTTCCTTGAAACCGGTCACCATTTTTTTATGTGTTTCATGGTCGTTTGCAGTCGGTATAACATCGTGAAGAAAGTGTATTGCACAAGAACAAACCTTGTCTTTTCGCAAACAAGGCGTTTCTTTTTTAAAAAGTTCCACACCACTAAAAATATCTCCCATACAATGGTCCGGAGTTGAGACGCTTACACAGGGATAGACTTTTCCCCCACCCGATTGGCCTAGCGCAACACACAGCATACCCGATCCGGCTCGACAGGTACGTCCTGTCATATCCAGCCCTCCATTCAGTCGGATCGCTTCATAATTAACTTTCATGAATTGGATAATTTTCCGTTTTTCCTTCTCCGTATAACATTTCGGATAATGAGGGGAATACATCGGATTAACGGAAAAAGAGACGTCGATCTCCTTAAACCTTTGATGAAACAATTCAAAATGCTGGATAAATTTCGGATGGGCTACCATTCGGACACAAATGGGATACCCCGCTTCTTTTAAACAACGAACGCGATTAAAAATCGTTTCGAATCGGTCAAGGCTTTGTTGGTGTAAACTGGTGATGATACAATCAACGGCTTCTGTAGGATTGTTGTCCATCCATCCATTTTTTTCGATAGGCAATGAGAGGTTGGTGTTGAACGCCAATTGATGTCCGGATGCAATCAACTGACTTGAAAAATAATCCGCATTGGGCATAAGCAAGGGTTCCCCACCCGACAAATGCAATACCCACTTATGTTCGGAATCCGAAAGGTCTTTGAAGAAATTAACGATCTGGTCGATATATTCATGATTCTTGAACGGCTCCATATCGTGGTTATCTTGCACGGAGCCATTCACTGCGAAACCGCAGTATCCGCAACGGTAATTGCAGGTATTAAAGACCATCACTTCCGCGACTTTATATTTGACTTCGTTCATCGTTCTCAATCTTTAACGTATCGAAAATATTAAATATTGACATACAATATAGTGTGTCCCAACATCGTTCGATAGTAGAACGAACAGGCCGACGGGCACGGGCAGGGGATCAAACAAGGACGGGATTCAAGACCTTCCTTGAATCGTTCGGCGGCGTCTTGAAAATGTCCCGCAGCAAAACATAACACGGTTCCGATTCGATGTCTCCCTTGACGCCGTTAAATTCCAGCCGATGGAGCGCTTCACGAGGATTCTTGAGGTAATTATATTTGTAATAGTTTAAATTGCCTTCCCTGGAGCAGATCGTGTTGGCTTGATGTAATAATTCTTCAAGCCGATCGGGGGAAATCTCGCAGAACGACTGTGACTTCTTGACATTCAATTGGCCGACCTCTCTCCAATCCAGGTGGTTTCGATCCAAGATGCCCTGGTCGAGAAACCGGTAGTAATAATCACTTCCAGGCAGAGGGGTAAACAAATTGAATCCGGACGTACAAGGTTTCGTTTCTTCAATGAACTTGATCGATTGAAGAAAATCGTCCTCCGTTTCGCCGGGCAATCCGGCAATCATGCTCGCGTTGAACAAAATTCCGGCTTCTCGGGTAACTCGGGCCGCATTGAGATTATCCTCGACCGCAGTCTTTTTATTCATGAGTTCGAGCATTCGCTGGGACCCGGATTCAAATCCGTAACACACCCAGACACACCCCGCTTCCTTCATATAATCCAAGACATCCCGGCTGATCGTGTCGACTCTCGAATTCGCGGTCCACGACACGATCTTGTGCAAACCCTTTTGAATCATCAAATCACAAAAGGCCATCACACGCGATCGCTTTGCTAAAAATATATGGTCGGCGAACACCACACAACTGATTCGGTAATTCGCCAGGTTATGTTCGATCTCCCGGATCACGTACTCGGGGGAATGAGCGCGAACCGTTTTCGTAACCCGATCGGCTCCGCAGAAACGGCATCGGCTGGGACACCCCCTGGAACTGATAAAAGTCACCGGCTCGACATGCAATCCCGGTACCGCCGCGGAATTGGGATGTGTATAATAATCCATATCCAATAAGTGCCTGGCCGGGAAAGGGAGATCGTCCAGATTGCGTGGCAGCTTCGCGATCGATTTTGAATAGTATTTACTATTGATTCCTGGTTTTCTGAGTGTGATTCCATCGATTTCTTCAGGCGTTTTCCCATTCACGAAATCTAAAAACGCCAATTCCGCATACCCTCGAAAGATCGCATCGACTTCGCTGCATTCATCAAACAGCGATTCCGATTCAACGGTGCAATGATATCCCCCCATCACAAGGATCGTCTCTCTAAATTCCTTGAGGCTTCGGATCATACGCGCGATATGCAGGGCATCTGAAAGAACGCCTGTCACGACGGATATGCCGATGAGATCCGGTTGATACGACAACAACGTTTTTTGGGTTTCCCGATCGACTTCGTCACGCTTGAAATCATGTTTGAAATGCAGCGCACCTCGATCGATGATTTTTACATTGTGCCCATCCTCCATCACCGTCGATGCCAGGTAGAGTATTCCAAGCGGAGTACGCCCGCCCTTGATGTAGTCGACGTTATCTTGGGTTACGTTCAAGCCCTCAAGCTCTGGATTGAGCGGTTGTATTAAACATATTTTCATAATGTCGCCTCTGGATCGATCAGTGAGGTCTATCGGTTCTTACCGTATTCGATCGGCATTCAAACCGGATGATTCGTAATCCGGCTTATTATCCGCTAAGTCTCAAGACGAATAACAATCTCAAAACAACGTTATGAACTCATTATAATAACTGTTGGGGAGAATTAATAATTCTCTGCGTTCAATTCATAGATGGCCGACTGTGAATAAGCGATGTTATGATGCAGCGCGATCGCACTATTCACTTCAATGAATGCGCAGTCTCTCATCAAATCAATGACCATTGGATTGATCGAACAATGAGGTGTGACGGTTTGGTTTAAGTAACCGTGGTCGAAGATTCCAACGTTCAAGGAATATTCACCCGGTCCAAGACGATGGGGACGAAGCTTCATTTTCAGTGTCTGGATCGTGCCTCCCGACGCTTCTACATGAAGATCGTCACACATCATCCGGGTTACGGACGAGAAACCGTTCTTCAAAATCGTCGCCATAAACGTAGGTGAATCGGAAAACTGCTTATCCATCACCTGAAACGAGATCACGATATCCATCTCTTCGTTTGGAGCGAATAGCAATTTTTCAAGGCCTTTTCCGTCTTCAATCACGACCTTCTCAATTTGAAGCCGCTTGTTCCCGATTCGCTTTCCAGAGACCGACAAATCAGACTGACTTGACAGGCCGTGCAATTGCTGGAACTGATTCATCCCCTCCTGCGGCCGAGTCATTTCTATTGGAACGGAGACGGTTCGGATGTTCCTATCCCCTTGGGTTTCCAATTCGTAACAGACGGTCTGCCCATCTTCACCGTAACACTCCAGAAAATAAGTTTTTAAGCCTTGATCCAGCCACTCGACTTCAATTGTCAGAGGTTTGTTAAGCAAATCGTGTGGAATGGTAAATTGGAATGGAACACGATGAAAGATCGAACCGAACGTTTGAAAATCACGCCACCATGAACCATTTTTTTGGTAGGGAACCCCCCAACTGGAATCCTCGATAATCAACGATCCGAAAGCACCCTCCCCCTTACCAAGACCTTCCTGCATCGTAATCTCATTCAACATGTTGTCTTCACAAGAAAGCCGCAATGCTTTGATCGGAAGCGTTTCGGTCATGTTGAGCCGGTTCTCCGGGACGATTTGAAAAAAGATACGATATCCCTCAAACCCCTCTTCCCGCTCATCCTTTTCATTCGATTTAAGAACACGCTGACGAAGCCGGTTCTCTTCCTGGAGTCGAATCGATGTTTCATACGCTTTGATGACATCCGAACAAGCGCCGTCGAGAACGATCCGGCCCCGGTCGATCCAAATCATCCGTTCGCAAACATACGATGCGGAATAAATATCGTGACTGACGAGTAAAACCGTTGTGCCTTCCCGATCGCAAAGACTTTTCATTCGTTCATAACTCTTCTGTACGAAATAAGCGTCTCCAACACTTAACACTTCATCCAGAATGAGTATGTCGGGAGCAATGGCGGTGGACGTCGCAAACATCAACCGCACGCCCATCCCCGTGGAGTACGTTTTCAGTGGCTGATCGATATACTCCTCAAGCTCGGTAAATTCGATAATATCATTGAGCGAATCCTGGGTTTCCGACTGGCTGGCCCCCATGTGCACTAAATAGGACAAAACATTTTCCCTGCCCGTTAAATCGGGGTGAAATCCAGTTCCGATCTGCAACAGCGCATGAACCTCTCCTTGCGCTTTCACATGACCCGATGTGGGAGAAACTACGCCACCGATCAATTTTAACAGTGTGCTTTTCCCTGCTCCATTGCGCCCGATAATAGCGACTTTCTCCCCTCGCCGAATCGAAAGCCGGTCGATATCCAATACCTTATTTTCCGAATACGCTCCTTTCCCATTCCATAAGAGTCCAAATACGTCCAGAAAACGGTAATGCGGTTTTTTATAAAGCCGATAAACCTTGATTAAATCCTGAATATCGATAGCGGTCTCACTCATAGTCCTATTCTACACTTAATTCTTAAAAATAAATGCCCCTTCTAATAACATAGCGGAGAAGAGGGAATAACAAAACACACGTTTGCGAGAAAAGTTGATACACCAAGGGAGAATCAATTTTTCTCTCAACCATTGAACGCTCAAGTGTCCGTCGTGTCCATCCTCCGTCACCGTTGATGCCTACTCTTGATATCGTTAGCGTTCCCTTAATACACGCTCAAATCTTCAAGTTCTCGATCGAGCGGACGAACGAAACCTATTTTCACGATCCGGATTCTGGATCGATCGGTGAGGTCAATTGGTTCATACAATGTTTAATCGACATCAATATCTCGCTCCTTTCGTAATCCGGCATGTCACGGACAATCGTTTCGACACGTTGGTATAATTCCATTGGAGGCGTCAATCTCTCCAGTTGTTCCCGATGCAATTCGAGATTTTCGCCGGGGGAAAAATCGCCGAACATCAGGCAGAACATGACCGGTATTTCCAGTTCCCTGGCCCATTCGGCAAACGCAGGAATCTCTTCGTAATTACTGCGCATAATGACGTACGCCAAACGCCCCGTATCCCACATCGGACGGCGGCGGAGCCTCTGTTCGGCGAACCAATTCACGTTTTTCGTGACCTGCTCCCAGTCTCCCCCCTGTCTGATCTTCGCATAGGTTTCCTTCGTCGCCGCATCCAGGCTGATTCCTAAATGGAGGCGGGGAAGCCCTTCCAGATCGTTCCGGAATTGGTGGAGAAGAGACGCATTCGTCGTAAATCCAAGTTTCTGCCCGCTCGTCGTGTCGAACTCGGCGAGATACGTTTGAAGCCATTTGGACAAGAACGGTTCACCCCCCGTAAATTGAAACTCGTCCATCACGTGGGCGTGAGCGAGTGCGCGCTCCAGCAATTCCGTGGAGAGATGAAGCGGATCGTGTTGCTGAAAACACATGGAGCAACGGTAATTACAGCGATCGGTCAATTGGATAATGATATGAGCCGGGAGACTTTTAAGTCGGTGTTTCCCCCGCTCGTATTCTTTCCGCTGAAGCGTAATGTTATTCCGAATCTTTTTCGATTGCCCCAGATTTTCGTCTCGGGGATACGTTCTGAGATCGCGGCGTCCCAACCATCCGCATTCCGAGCAGCCGGCCGCTTTCAGATCACCGCGTAACAGCCCTTCCCGTCTCTCCACCATCTCCTTCCCATTCCATATCTCTTCCAAACGCCGTTCGTTCAAGTCTCCGCATTCGGGACCGAAACAACACGGCCGGACAGTTCCATCCAAAGAAAGAAACACGGATGAGAAGGGATAATGACAAAACACACGTTCGCGAGGAGAGTGGGCACGCCAGGGGTGAATCAATTTTTGTTTCAACCATTGAAAATTCATTCGATAACACAATGTTCGCCGAGTGCTGACCATAAAAAACGTTCGTCACCGATTTTCGGATCTTTTAATTGGAACCGCCAATCGGCACGGCAGTAAACTGACTGGATGGTTTCGATTCGATCGGACTCCGAACCACCGATCCAGTTCGTTTCAATATCCGGTATCGCTCCTTACGTTACTCTTTCATCGAAGTTTGGACGTTCGCTATTTCTTCCTGCTTGACCAGTTTGAAATGATGGTAGGGCTGATTGCACGCCGGTTCGCCATCGCTGCCCGCGTGAGCGACCCAGACTTCCAGGGTGGCGGGATGGAAGATGGCGTTATGCAGATTGCCTTTCATCGATACCGGGCGTTTAATCAATTCCTGAAGCAAGACCTCGTCCACTTCGCCATACTTTTTCAAAAGGCGTTCCGTGAACGCTTTGTAGCGGTCGTCGCCGGAAAGGATAACAGCGTCTTCGGGCGGTGTGTTCAGGAAGCCCATCGTCTCGCCATCCGCCGATTCGATCAAGGTTTGCACCGGCGACGTAACGAGTTTAAACCCTTTGACCAGGGATTTTGTCCCGCCGCTGTCTTTTTCCGGGGGGCGGGGTGGGTCGATGAATCCGAAACTTTCGCCCGGTTTGAGGAAATGAATCTGCTTCGGCGTCGTATACAGGCCACGCGCGTCGGGAATCTTGGCGTCGGATATGACGTAGTAGTACTCGCAGGTGCGTGGCGTATCGCTGAATATCTTCAGTGCTTCCTTCAACGTCGAGGCACGCTCGAGCGCGTCGCGGACGAGCAGCGACATCGGCATGCCGTCCCAATGGCCCTGTCCGCCGCCGCCCATCTCGCCGATCGTAATCTGTTTCTCGTTCATCCCCGTGACGCTTCCCATGAAGCCTGCGTAGCCGACGTTGACAAACGCGTTCGCGTCATCCGGTTCGACGATCATGAAAACGGCGTGATCCTGAAGCCCCGCCTCGGTCATGTAATCCAGAATTCGTACGTGGTAGAGCTCACCGTTTTGGGTAGCTTTCCCCATCAGCGCAATCCCGCTGCAATGGAATGCTTCGGGAAAGAGGTTGCCTATCAGAACGGAATCGAAATCAAGCCCCGATCCGTCGGCCAGTCCACGCATCTCGTCCATATATTTCTTTGGGATGTGGGGTTTGAGCTGGTTGTGCATCCCCCCGCGCAGCATCTTATAGAGCAGGTATTCCTTGCTTTTGCCCTGTTCGCTCTGGTTGTCGATGATGTTCGTCAGGTTGCTGGTGACGAGGTCTTTAAGCAATTTCCCGTGCTGGAAGCCCAGCTCGTAATACGATCCCTTGAGGTGCAGAACCAGTTGTCCATCGACACGTTCAAGATAGCCTTTGCCTTCACGCGCGATGACTTCGCCCCAAACCACTGGAGCCAGCATCAGGGTCATCACAACGATAATCGAAATTCGCTTCCTCAATAGTTTCATCGTTTTTTCCATTCTGTATCGTATTAATACTATCATGCTGAATTTGTATTGATGTGTCAATAGTGAATAGGGGTTCCTGCTTGGGCTGATTGGCCGCAGTGCTATACTTCACCCAACGCAAAACACATTCAGTAAAGAATTTAGCAAGTCATAGACTGCATATCGTATGGATCAGCACGCGCTTCATGTTTTAGAATACAGTAAAGTCAAGGATATACTAGCCGGATTTACTGCGTCCGGTTTGGGCCGGGATGCTGTCGGTGAGCTGCATCCGTTTACGGCCATCGAAACCATTCGGTATGAGCTGTGCGAAGTGACCGAAATGGTCCGCCTGCTGGACGCCGGGCAGCAGCCCCCCCTGGACGGTCTTTACGACGTTCGGGAGCCATTGAATAAAAGCACGGTGCCGGGCGCGGTCCTCGAATCAGCTGAAATTCTTCTCACGGGCGAAACCGTGGCCGCCGCCCGCCGGATTCGCAATTCACTGCGGAAGATGCAAGTCGACGCCCCCCACATCCGGCGTTATGCAGACCGCATCGCCCCTCATCCCGAAATCGAAAAGGCGCTGGATCGTGTCTTCGACGAACAGAAGGCTATTCGGGACACCGCCTCACGCGAACTGTCCAAGATACGCAAATCGATTCACAGTCATCGCGGTTCGCTGGTGAAGCGGATCGAGCGTTTCATGCGAAAATCCTGGAAAGACTATCTCCAGGAATCCTACTACACCAACCGCGAGGGCCGCTACGTCCTCCCCATCGACGCGCGGTATCAAAACAAGGTCAAAGGCATCATCCACGACCGCTCCTCCACCGGCACCACCGTCTTTATCGAGCCACTCGAATTGGTCGAGGAAGGCAACCGGCTCAAGGAGCTTCAGCGTGAAGAGGAGATCGAAATCCGCAAAATCCTTCGCGAATTGACCGCGATGCTGGCGGAACGTTACGACGATCTGACGAATAACCTGATCCAGTTCCGCCAGTTGGACTTTATCACGGCCAAAGCGCGTTTCAGCGTGAAATACGAAATGAACGAACCGAAACTGCGGGAAGACGGTGTGCTCTCGATCGTCCGGGCCGTTCATCCCCTGCTGCTCGCTCAGCACGGGCGGGAGAAAGTCGTTCCCTTCACGTTGACCATGCCGGAAACCTCGCGGGGTCTGATCGTGACCGGGCCGAACACCGGCGGCAAGACGGTGCTGCTGAAATCGGTGGGATTATTGATCCTCATGGCTCAATCCGGGATGCACGTCTCCGCCGATATCACGACCGAATTGCCGGTCTTCCAGTCGATCGGGGCGGATATCGGCGACGAGCAAAGCCTTGAGCAAAGCCTCTCCACATTCTCTTCCCACATGCGGAACATCCGCGCCATCCTGGCGAATTCCGGAAAGAATTCTCTCGTGCTGCTGGACGAATTAGGTTCGGGAACCGATCCGGCCGAGGGGGGCGCGCTCTCGTGTGCGATTCTCCAGCAGTTACACGATCAAGACGCCCATTACCTGGTCACGACGCATCTCCAGGAGTTGAAACTGTTCGCTTACAAAACCGATGGAGTGGAGAACGGATCGATGGAGTTCGATCTGGAATCCCTTCACCCCACCTTCGCGTTTCTCATGGGGCTGCCGGGAAAAAGCAACGCGATTAAAATCGCCGCCCGGCTCGGTCTTCCTGAGCCGATTATCAAGCGGGCGGAATCCGATCTGACGAAACAGGGCGATTCACCCGAAGACTTGCTGCTGCGCCTGGGAGACGAACTCCGCGAGGCCCAGACGCTTCGCGATGAAACACAGCAGGAACTTCGTGAAACCGAAAACCTTCGCGGTGAAACCGAACGCCGCCTGAAAAACGCCAAAGAAGAAGCCAGAGAGGTAATCCGCCGTTCCGAACGCAAGGCACAGAACCTGATCCACGGCCTCGAATCCCGTCTCCGCGAGATGGAACGTCAGGAAAGCGAATTCCAACGGCAATGGAAAGAACAACTGGCATCACTGCCGAAACAGCAGGCCCCGCCCGTCGTAAAACCTCCGTCCCCCGTCAAAAAAATCAGAGATGATGTCCAAGAAGCGAAACGCCAAGCCATCGCCGTGCAAGCCGCCGAAGAAGAGCAGTACATCGAACGCCGTCATTGGCGCTGGAATCAGATCGCACCGGGCGTTCGTGTCCGAATACACGGAATGTCCGAACCGGGCGAGGTGATGCAAGCCTGGAAAGAGAAGAACCAAGTCGAAGTGGCCGTCAGTACGATGACGCTGAAGATCGGCTCCAAACGGATAGCGGCCATTCTCGACCCCAAGCCCAAACCCCGAATCGAGAAGCTTACGGACGTTCAAGTGGATCGTCCCGATCGTATCGATCATCAAGTGGATATTCACGGTATGACCGTCGAAGAGATGACCCCCATCGTCCAGAAATTCATCGACCAGGCTTTTCTGGCGGGTTTATCCTCCGTGCTGATCGTTCACGGTCACGGTTTCGGGGTTCTGCGCCGCACGGTGCGCTCCATGCTCAAGGATAATCCCGTCGTGATCGATTGCGCCAACGGAATGGATGCCGAAGGAGGAACGGGAGTCACCGTCGTCCGCCTGAAACAATCCATGTAAATTGCAGGATGGTTCTTAATCCATCAAAACGTTCAAACCACAAAAAAATTATCATGGCCGGGAACGACGATATCGGCGATTTTCGCGATCCGGTCGATCGAGCGGCGGGCTTCTTTAATATCTTCCGCGTCACCGGAAGGCTCACGGTCATCGAAAAAATCGAACGAGGGCACAGCGTCACCCACCGCGACGGCGATCCCTTCCCGTGTTTCAAACGTGAGCGATGACGAGCCGTGTGTATGTCCCGGCGTGAACAGCATTTCAATTCCGGGAAGCGTATGTTCCTCGATCGGGACGATCCGCGCCAAGAGATCCAGGTCGGCCTCGTTCGTCTTATCCCGCTTTTGCCACCAGCGAATTTCAACTCGCGACATCAACCAGGCGGAATTTCGGAACAACGAAAGGCTTCCCCGGTGCCCCCGGTGAAAGTGGGTCAAAAACACCGTATCGATCTCTTGGGGATCGTAACCGGAACGGCGCTTGAGTTGGATTTTAAACGCATCGGGGGATTTCAGACCGGGATCGACAATAATCCGTCGGGATCCCGACTCGATCAACGTCGAGGTGCAAGCGCTGTCCGGGCAGGCGGTCTCATCCTCTCCCCGCGCCTCAACGCCGGAGTAGCCCAAAGTGATGATTCTCCAAAGCGGATGCGCTGTACCGAATGTCATTCGTTCGCTTTCAAGATCGTTTCGAGCACCTTGTTATTTCCAGACACGAACACCGACAACTTTAAGGCGCACTTTGTATAATCCCGTGCGGGCGGTGACATAAAGTGTTTTATTGTCCGCATCACCGAACGCGCAGTTGGCCGGTCCTTCAGGGAAGAAAATCGACTCGATCATTGTTCCTGAAGGATCGTAGACGTACACTTTGCCATTCGTGGTCAAGTACAAATTCCCCTTGGTATCGACTTTCATTCCGTCGGAGGAGGATTTCACAAACAGTTTTTCTCCGCTCAGCGAACCGTCTTTCGCGACTTTGAAAGACCGGATTTGGGGAGCTCCCGAATCGGCGATGTAAAGGATTTTTTCATCCGGTGAGAAGGCAATACCGTTGGGCTTCTTGAAAACTTTGGTGAGCAAGACAGGTTTCTCACCTGGTTTGACACGATAGACGCCGTTGAAAGACAATTCCTTTTGATCTTTGCTTACACCATAGTCGGGATCGGTGAAAAAGATCATCCCGTCCGAACGGATCGCCAGATCGTTGGGGCTGTTCAACCGTTTCCCTTGGTACGAATCGGCGATGGTGGTAATCGATCCATCCGATTCGGTGCGGGATACGCGTCCGTTGTGTTCGCAGGCAACCAAGCACCCTTGCGAATCGAACGTCAGTCCGTTCGAGTTCTTGCTGTCGGCACGCCAGACGGAAATCCCATCTTTCGGCGACCACTTCATAATCTTATTCGAGGGGATATCGCTGAATAACAGATAACCGTCCTTATGCCAAACCGGTCCTTCGGTAAACCGGAAATCACCGGCCACTTTTTCCACTTCCGAGGCCGTGACTCCCGAATCGCTTTCGGACGACAGGGCGGGTATCGCAGCAAAACAAACAACGAGTAAAACGGGGAATAAATGGGTCGCTTTCATTTTATAATCTCCTTATTCGATGGTATACAGTTCTATTCTACAACTTTTTCAACGAAAATCCTCTCCGCGTTTGCCTTGCGGAAAAATGTGGCGTCACCGTCGATACGTCCCCAAACGCTAACCTCGCTGGCGGCGCGTGGCCGTTCGTCGGATGATGCCGGGGTGGGACCGAAAAAGATACACATCGCGTGGCCGGGAGACCAATAGGCCAGATCGCCCACTTCGACAATTTCCTGCCCCTCTTCGATATCGGTATGGACGGGGATGCCGAAATAGAACTCATCTCCCCAAGTGTTGTAAGCCGAATCGAAAGGCAGCGCTTCGTAGATGGTCTTGGCCAAGTCGCTATCGTACAGCGTGGCCGTTAATGAGATTTCGCCAACCGTTATCCGAATTTTCATCGCGTGGTTTCCTCCCTTACTTTTTTTCTTCTATTAATCCTTTTCGACGCCGTATAACACAGGTTGAACGATCGTTTTTGGATCGCATTTCACCAACCACGACAGGCGGTTTTCACCCTGTTGAAGTGGAACGTGGAAACGTTTGGGCATCATCTGACCGACCACTGGATCGTATCGCATTGTATCGTTGCCGCTCAGCAGGACGCCATTGAGAAGCAGATGGTTCTTCAGAGTCATCATCCGGCCTGAGTCCTCACGAATTAAAATAGGTTCTATCTCAGCCGGTTTCAACTCAAAACAATAAATCCCAGGGCGGCCGATTTGAACCGTCCAGGAGAGAAAACAATAGCCTTCATTCATCGATGCGTCCCCAAGCAAAGCGCCCACGTCGATTCCTTTCGCCGGTTGAGGGGTACGTATTATTCCCGGTTCTTCTTTACCGGTTCGAGGAACGGAATACCCCAAAAGCAGCCGGTCTCCATCCACGGATTGAATCGTGCGAATGGCGGAGTGCTCCGAGTCTCCCAGTATGGCATAAGGGCCAAGCACCTCCAGCGCTTTGGGAACCGTTTCCACCGGCTTCAATTGTAGATAATCGATACCCGCAACCGTACCGGACGATTTCGGATTTTTCCCATTGATGGCGAATCCGACCCGGGGCGCGTCGGAAGCGTGGATAAAAACTGGCTCGATCGATCGAAACTTTTTGGGAGCGGTTTTCGTACTGTATAGGTCTAAAGCCCCCAGGACCGTTCGGTCGTTGAGTTGAACGTCGGCGATCCCGCCCTTCGGTTCGCAAGTGAGTGTAAACTCAAGCCAGTGCCACCCGGAAAAGGATTGTATCGGCAGTTGCAGACTGATCTCGGCACCGGGGTGAAACGCCTCGAAGCGAATTTGCCGATTGCCGCTCCAATCCGGACCGTGAGGACGCATATCCTGAGTATCGTAAAATCCACCGGACAATTCGACCGGGAGGATTTCCGCTTCCCATGGAAATCTGGGATAAAATCGATCGTCTTGAAATTCAAATACTGGTTGAATCAGCTGAACTTTGCGGTTTTGCCGACAGGGGGGAGGCGGAGGCCAGGGATAAGCGTCGTGTGGTTCTTCTTGATACCAATAGACCATCGAGGCGTAATCTTTCCGCAAAACGTTCCCGCTTCCATGTTCGACCGTAATCCGCGCGCCCTGGGTATATGGGATGGGAGCGGGAAGAAAGAGACGCAGTAATTCGTCCGGTCCCTGCTGGCTGCTCTTCCCTCCGGATAGCGGCCAGTTGACGGTCTGAGTGCGCCACGCCATGTTGAAGAATCCCATTTTACCCGTTCCCCGTAAGACCTGGGGTGTCAATGGACGGTTGATGAATACCGCCACATCGCTTTCCGGGGAAGGTGTCATCGACATTCGAAGACCGGCCAAATGACCCGATTCCTGCGATGAGAAAGCGGTGTAATTGAATTTCGGTTCGTTTAGCGGTTCGTACGTCCGGGTGTCGATCCGGATAGGCGGAACGGGTGTCTCGTTATCACGATTCCACCAAGCGTGGAATGTCCGAAGCGGCGTGGGGAGGTCTTTGCGTTCTTGAACGTAAACGATCAGTGATATTTGACGGGTGGTTCTCATCGCGCCGTTATCCAAATGAATCCGGGCGCTTTTCAAAAAAGGCATGGGGAAATAGATATAATCCCAACCCTTCTGTTCGTGGCCCAGCGCGATCGTTTGAATGCCGCTGCTGAAGAAATCCCGAATGGGCGCCTGGACACTGGGAAATGCTTCGCCGTCCCAATAACAGCGAAGCATCAATTCTCTCCCCGCGTCTTTACTATTTTTCGGCCACGTCATTCTCATGCCGCGAATCACCCCCGGTCCCGAAAACGTAGCGAGATCGATCGAGGCCCCTGCGGTGAGTTTGACCCTGTATTTATGTTCTTTGATCTGCTTCCCCGTCCGGAACGGCGGTTTGACCGATGCGCGAAACCTGTTGCCGATCGTTTTTATCTGTTTTTCGAGTGCCGATGGGAACGGGATCGTCAACGGTTCCACCTGAGTTTGAGGGGGAAAACCGGCGCATTCGATTTGGTAGTAACAGAGCTCATCGATCGCAATCTTACAGAACTTCCCGAAGGGAATAGGAATATACGACCAGTACGCGCCATTCGACCTGATCGAACTGCGCACGAATGGTTTGACGAACGGTTTGATATTACTTAAAAAGAGATCGCGGAACGAGCGTTGCAGCAACGGTTCGCTGCCATCGTCGATATAAATACGTATCATCCCTTTCGGATTGGCAGACCAGATTCGGGTCACGGCCCCCGGCCCTTCCATTTCCGCGATGACGTACCAATCCCCTTCTTTTCGCAAGTAGCCGCTGCCGTCTTGATTGCCGCCGCTACGGTCGAAACTGGAAAATAGGGTGACCCGGTGATCCGGCGCATGATACAGCGTTTCAAGATCGACGGTCTTGTTCAGAAGAGAGGTGAGCGTCACCTTTTTTTCTTCCGCGCCTACAGCCATTCCGATAGGTGCCAGAACGGCCAACAGCCCGATTGACAAGAATACGATCCGGACGGTTATTTGAGTTTGGCAAGGGTTGTTTGAACGTTGACACGCAGAATCTGAGACCCGCGCTGAACTTCCAGCTGTACGGTCTCTCCTGGTTTGGTATTGAGTATTCGGTAATACAGGTTCCAAAGTTTTGTCTCTTTTTTCCCGTTCAGTGCGACGATGATATCCCCTTTAAGCAGACCGGCCTGGACCGTGGGACTCTTCGGATCCAAATCCTGAATCCGCACTCCGTCTATATCTTGCCCTAAAACCAGTCCCGGAATAAAGCCCCGCTCGCGTTTTCCGTGCTGGATGATCTCGCGCGCCGTATCCACGACGATATCCGCCGGGATCACCAGCGTGACTCCCGGCCAGCGCCCGATGTGAAATTCGGCGGCCACCATACCCACTAAATGCCCGGAAGGACTGAAGACCGGCGCCCCTTCGTTTTTTGGATAAACCGGAAGATCGGTCTGAATGTACCGTTCCAATTTGAAGATATTGAAACGTCGGTAGTACCCCCCGATCATCCCCGAAAAGGGGGAAGCGGGAAGATCGTAAGGCCGTTGGATCGTCATGATATACGAGGCGACGGGAAGCTGGCCCGATATATGGTTGAGATCGATATAATGCGAAAAAGTCACGTCCTTGACTTCCAGCACCGCGATCCCCGTCATTTCGTCGAATCCGCGCAGCTCGGCCCGGGTTCCACGATTGAAATCATCCTTGATCGTGACGATCCCGCCCAGCGTCGCGCTTTTCACGACCGTACTCAGCGTCACGATGTAATGTTCGCCCACGGCGAATCCCGCGCCCTGGAGCGGTTTGTTCGAGAGCATTTGGTTTTTGATGATATCCAGCTTCCGTTTCCACTGGTCCATCAGATTGGTGAATAATTCATGCCCCGCGAGCGCCTCCGATGTGTTACTGACAAGGCCGGAGTAATTTTCGTGTAAATCACGAAATTGCCGGATGACTTCTTCATACCGATCCAGCGCATGATCTTTGGGAATCTCCACCTCGATCGAGTAAACGGCGGGTGAGTAACGAGTAAAGGTATCGTAAACCGCCCAATCCCCTTGAGCGTGAACCGTTTGCGCCGCACTGCAGGCCATCCAGACGAACAAGATTGGCCACCCATTAAAACGCCTCATACTTTCCTCCAAAACACTTGTTCCTAGACTGTATGTTATACGCTTTTCCCTCGATGATGTAACGCGATGGATCGGAAAATTCGCTAAAACGAACCGGTCCCCATCTCACTGGCAGTCGGACACGATAATTTTCATCTTGTCTAAACAATTATCCCTCAATCCAGCAATATGTCATCTATCAAGCGGAAGCGGCTGTTACGGCTGTCCCCGCTTTTTATGTTGAGTGGAAAAGTTGGAGGAAATCCCTGATCACACCAAACGCCGGATCGCCCCAGTCCCAATAATCGGTTTTCTCCGCAGATTCGTACAATCGCAGGTCCGGTTCCGGACGGGAGGCCAAGAAAGCGTGCATTTTTGCTTTTGACATTTTAGTGGGCATCGTGATTCCGGTGCTGCTCAAGCAGTTGAAATAGTCATCTAAACACGGCATTGCCGGATCATTAGCATTTATTTTCGACTCAAGGCATACATCTTCCAGCATACCTTTTTGAGTTATGCCTGGTAAAATCATAACGGCAACTTGTGGATTAGCGCCGCTCATAACTAAAGGCTTTTTAGGTTCGGATAGACTATTCTCTCTTAATGCCGTACAAGCACTCTGAAAAGACCGATCTGGATAATCATCCGCATCAAGGATGATACCGAAGGAACGCACTATGTGAAAATTCGTTGCCGTTGTAAAAACGGCTATTTCTTTGGGTAGACCATCTTTCCCTTCGAGATCATAGAACTGAATGTTCTCCAGTTTATTAAGTTTTGCTATCGCTCCAAAGCATTTTATTTCATCTTTTCCTTCAACAGCGATTAGATTCGGTTTATTAATAATCAGCGGCTTCTTAGCATCCGTCGGTATTATCGTATCTCCAGATTCCGATCGATAACCGTATCCATTATTTCATGATTAATTGTTTTAACTTGAATATCACCATCGATTTCCTCTAAGCGATGCAGCCGAAAATCATCGGGATCACTTTCGGAGAAGGCTTCGTGGGCGGCTCTGATGCACTCCATGTTGTGGGTGGTCGCGAAAATCTGTGTGTTGAATTCCCGGGCAGCCATACCGATGGCTTTCCAGACGTTGACCATGACTGAATGGTGAAAACCGTTTTCGATTTCGTCAATTAAAACCACACCATTGGCAGAATGACTGATCAATAAAATGAAACCGGCTAGTTTCCAGGGCAATCGCATGAAATTATGTAAAAATATCAACATTATCAATACATAATG
>CAZSIZ010000090.1:0-19546 GCA_964606645.1 uncultured bacterium | reverse complement strand
AACGTTGATGCAAGCGACCCAACATGCGCTCATCCTTCGCTTCGATCAGACCACGGACGAAAATCTACAAAATATAAATTTAATCAAAAATGATTTTCATGGGGAATGGAACTATTCAATAACCCCCAAATGTTCAAGTTAATTATGGACAAATCCTTAGTACCCTTTTAGCGGGTAAAGTCGCTGAACATCCTGATCATTCAAATCGCTGGTGAAGATGGCGTGTTTTTCTTGATCCCAGAAAGTGCGTCGATTTTCATCTGGCGACTTGAAATATCGATATTTTTCTTTCTTCTCTGGAATCTCCACAGGAATAATATAGGGTTCTCTTGAGAGTAGGGTAAAAGTGTCGGTTATTTCTCCATCAATAATCTTATCAGGATGCATTTCAAATGTCACAACCTCTTTCTTGTAATTGGAATCAAGACTTCTATCCCGATGATGAAAAGAGATTATGGTGGTTTCTGAAGTTTCGTCATAGTTAAACTTTTCCATTTGGAAGCGGTCGTTGTATAAAATGTCAAAATGTTCGCATATCTCACTGTATTGAATGGTTCGCGTGATGGGTGGATCTGATTTAATGACAAAATTTAGCGTATGAGGGCGGAGAACGAGGTAGCCTTGTTTGACTAGCCAAAAAAAGCTGGCTTTGTCAGAGTAAGGTACTTGCCACTCCATCTCTTTTTCGATATGGGACGTATGCAGTGTATAGTATGCAAAACGCCTGGGAGTACTTCCAACTAAATGATATGGCTTTGTTAAACCATAGTAAGAGATGGGCCATGAAGTGTTGAATTGGAAATTTTCTCCGGTGAAGTGGTAAACATAGTAGGTTGGCGAATAATCTCCGTATAAAATTGATCTGCCGTTGTCTTGATCAAACAAAACAACAGACTCGCCTTCTTGTGTCACCTTCGCGTAAGGGGTAATTTCGCGATAGAAACTGGAGCCTGCAAGAAATTGTAGAAAGTCTCCATCATCTCGGGTGTTCTCCCACCGCGCCTGAAAAATAGACTGTGCTTTGGTAAGATCGACGATGCTGAGAGACGACTTATAGGAATATGGCCCCATTACTTCAAGCCATCCACTGGCATTTGATTTGAAGTGGCAAAAGAGTAAGTTTGTTTCAGGATAGAAATAGAGATTGTGAAGTTCCTGTGTATCTAATTCTTGTTTGCTAAACCCGAAACCTTCCATAGGTTCGGTGGAAACTTGAATCGAGTTTGATTGATGCTGAAATAAATTATCCGCGACAAAAATCGCCAATACTGTCAATATCATCAAGAAGAGGATTACTATCTTTTTCATTGTTGTTCCTTATCTGTTAGCAACGGTAGGAAATTGACCCAGGGCAACGTTTGGTTTTTGACCCACCCCAGAGTATTATTACCTGCAAATTTCCTTTTTCTCAAGTCTTTAAATATTTAGAAAGTGTGTTGTATATGCCCGGCTGTGGATTGTGTGGGTAACGGCGGGGCTGTATCCGCTGTTATCCACACAATCCACAGCCCTTTCATTACTCTTTACCTTACCTTTCCGATTTTTTCCGGGTCCGGTAAGAGGCTCCTTTCGTCGTGAGAATCTGAGCGTGATGAACCAACCGATCCAATAAAGCCGTGGTCAGTTTCTCACTGCCGAAAACTTGAACCCACTCGCTGAAATCAAGGTTCGTGGTGACAATGGTCGAACGACGTTCGTAGCGATCCGACAACAGATTGAACAGCAGTGCTCCTTCAATCTTATCAAAAGGTGTAAATCCCAATTCATCAACAATCAATAAAGCCACACCCAAATAACGTTGATGCAAGCGACCCAACATGCGCTCATCCTTCGCTTCGATCAGACCACGCACCAAATCGGATGCTCGGGTAAACGCCACTCGATAACGGCGCCGCGCCGCTTCCATCCCCAAAGCAATCGCTAAATGCGTTTTCCCCGTGCCGATGCTGCAGGCGAATGCCTTTTCCACGGCTCTCCACTCCTCCTTTGTCGTGACCTTCTCCCACGCGAGTAAAGCACGGCTCGAACAAATAATAACTGACCAACGCTTGAAAACGGTCCGTCAATTCACGATTGGGGTAAACCACTTTTCGCACCGCCGTTTTTGATTGGAGCAAAATCGAAGAGGCAACCTACCTTAAAATAGGCAAAAATTTGTCTTGACAATGGGGTACACCTCAAAGTGAAAGTTAACGGTTATCGGGTGAAAAAAGCGACTTAACAGGATAATGTTCCCGTTTGAATTACAAAACCTGAATGGTGAGGTGTATCTTGTGATATGATTAATGGGAATTTAACCTAAATGGTTTCCTAGACGGTCCGATTCGGTTTCGACCAGAATGGAAAATTCCGGGAATTATTCTTCAAATATTGCGGTCCGATTTAACGTTGACAGGCACGCTTGCCTCCATCAAAGGCTCCTTGGACATTACGCTTGTTGAGGGATTGAAATTCGTAGGTTCTTTTGCTACAGTCTGTTTTCATAAGGCCATCTTCTCTGGTGTGTGTTAATATACTGAATTAATTACACTTATGCCACAGTTGACTGCCTTTTTCTAGCCCTGTGGTGTGAAATCCGGGCTAGACCCTGGATTCTGGATCCGATACCCTGGTTTATGGACCTTTACGATAATAACCTCAATTGTTTGCAACGAAGAAATCCAGCTTTGGCCTCAAGGGTGGAAGGCGGGATCGAAGACGCTCGAGTCTCTCTCCAAGCCACGGAAGGGAAGGCTCCGACGCTGATCGTACACACGGAAAAACAATCCTGCGCACTGCATCATCCAACCGATCCGCTGGGGCAATGTCAGAATTTTCTTCACTCGATCGACGCCATTAAACAATCCCGAAACATCGCCCTGCTGGGATGCGGCCTGGGGTATCCGGCACTGATTCTTCAGCAATCGTTTCCGAATCTTCAGACACTGTTCGTGCTGGAACCGTCGCTGTCCGTTTTCCGCACGGCGATGAAAAGCGTCGATCTGACGCCGCTTTTCGAGAAGGAGACTATCCACTTTATTGTTGGAAACGAATCCGGGGTTATCTATAACACTATGCTGCCGGTCTTGATGCAACTGATCGCCAACCCACTGACGATGCTCGACATACCCTCCATCACCACCACGTTTCCTGAGTGGACGGAGAACGCAAAGCGGCAAATTCACGAGGTCATGCAATTCGGGCAATGCGGGCTTATCACAAAATTTAAAGACGGCCCTCTCACGCTTCAGAACCTATTCCGAAACATGAACGCGCTCATCGAAACACCGGGGATCAGCCAGTTCGGAACGGCGTTCAATGGCGTTCCGGCGATCGTCGTCGCGGCGGGGCCTTCGCTGAAAAAGAACATCGACGAATTGAAGACCGCGCAAAAGGAATTTCTTATTATCGCCTGCGATACGGTGTTCGAGGTGCTGCGGGGACATGGGATCACGCCACATATTGTCGTGACCGTCGATCCGACCGAATTGAACTTGAAGCATTTTCCCGCCGAACAGTACGGCCCCGAAACGATTCTGCTGTTCGATCCGGAATCGCGTCCCGAAATCGTTGGGAAATTTCCCCGATGCCTGACCTACACATCGGACAAGCATCCCTTCTTTCAATGGCTGGATAAGAGGCTCGGAGGGAAAGGACTGATCCCGAAAGGGGGCATGATCTCCCAAGCGGGGATTTTCGCGGCACACTATTTGGGATGCGCGCCGATCGTTCTCGTGGGACAGGACCTCGCGCTTGAACCCGGAACAGGTGTGACTCACGACCCGGAAACCGCTTTGTGCCGAACGGCGAAGTATTTAGAGGGCAATACGAACCAGGTTGATATTCCCGTCCCGGTACCGGAAAAACCTTTTTCACGCGAACCGCTTTTTTGGGTGGAAGGGATCGGGGGCGAACCCGTGCCGACCGTCCAGAACTTGTTGACCTATTTACGCATGATGGAATCGGATATCAAAAAGTACTCGATGCCGATCGTCGATGCGACCGAAGGGGGGGCGAAAATTGCGGGGAGCATCGTTCAGAACCTGAAAGAGACGTTGGTTTCGGAACGCCGGGAAGACGTGAACGCCTCCCAAATCATTGAAGACTCCCTCTCCAATTCCCCAGCACCATCCGATTATTCATCGGAGCGTATCATAGAAGTTTTGATGAAATTATTGAGCGAACGGGAAGAAATCGCGCTCGAAGGGCTGAACCGGCTGGCCCATTCTTCTTCGGAATCGCTTCCCAAATTGGAAGAAATGCTTGAAATCTACCGGGGCCGAATCTTCTCCGATCCAGTGGCGGAGTATCTCATCGAATACGGCTCGCCTCGGGAACTATTTGATTTTTTGAGACTTGGGCCTGCGAATCCAACCGAAGAGGAAGCACACCAAATCCTTCAGGAACGCTTTCGAGCACTGCTTGAATCCACGAAAATCGCCAAACAACGGCTTTCTAGCCCGATTTAAATTTTTTGAAAAAAAATAAAAAAAAGACTAGACAAGCGATCCAATTTCTGTATAATCATTATTTAGAGGTCTGGTGAGGGCCTCAGAAAAGGCACTTTTTCTCAAAAGTACAGATCTATTTGTAACGGAAGACCGCCGAAAGGCGGTCTTCCACTTTTAAACGTCCCGCGTTCTATCCACCACTCCTTTTTTCATAACCACTCACGGAATGAAGAATACCCGGATTCGCTTTTACTCCCGCAGAAAATGTGCTAGGATTCATTCAAGCCATGATTCGAGAGGATGACCGTATCGGAGTTCCGTCACATAATAAATGTTTTTTCGTAGCCCGGTGGATCGATCCACGGGCTACTTTCACGATAAGCATTCATTGAGTGATTCTTTTAAAATAGATGTTTGGGCCGTTGGGGAATCCCCAGGAATTCAGGCCTGAATCTGTTGAGAATCCCTCTTGTAGTGTGTCCAACAAAAAGTACCGGGTGAAAATATAGTAATAATTTTCGTATGATTGATAAACCATTTGCATTGCTACCCTCACCCTAGCCCTCTCCCAGAGGGAGAGGGGATTATTCACTCGACATTATGAGTTAGACAGCGTACTTGCGTCATGATTTGAATGATCGATAGAAAGGAATGCCCATCATAATGGAACGCATTCTAATAACTGGTGGGGCAGGATTTATCGGATCGAACTTTATCCAATATCTCTTGGCCGCTTACCAAGACATCCACGTGGTGAACTTGGACAAACTGACCTACGCAGGCAACCTGGAAAACCTCCGTTCGGTGGAACGGGACGACCGATACAGTTTTTTCCAGGGAGATATCGGCGACCGGCAAGTGGTCCAGGAGATCATGGCCCGCAACGAGTTCGACACGATCGTCAATTTCGCGGCGGAAACCCACGTCGACCGATCGATCACACGTCCCGACGATTTCCTCAAGACGGATATCTTCGGAACCTTCATGCTGCTGGAAGCCGCCCGGCAAATCAATATCAAGCGGTACATCCAAATCAGCACGGACGAGGTCTACGGACCGGTTCCGGAAGATTCGATGACGGAAGCCAGCCCGATGGCTCCATCCTCACCCTATTCAGCCAGCAAGGGGGGAGGAGACCTTCTCTGCCACGCCTATTTCCACACCTACGGTGTCCCCACGATCGTGACGCGGGCCGCCAATAACTACGGCCCTTTTCAGCATCCCGAAAAGTTCATTCCGTTGTTCGTCACCAACGCGATGGAAGATCAATCCCTTCCTCTTTATGGCGACGGCAGCCAAGTGCGCGAGTGGCTTCACGTCGACGATCATTGCAAAGCGATCGATCGGGTGATCCAAAAGGGCCAGCCCGGGGAAATCTATAACATCGGCGGATACTGCGAAGAACGCAACATAGTCATCGCGGAAACGATTCTCAAGCAATTGGAGAAACCGAGCGACTCGATCGTTCACGTGGAAGACCGTCCCGCACACGATATTCGCTACGCGCTGGATTGCTCGAAAATCAAAGCGCTGGGCTGGGAGCCGGAAATATCCCTGGAAGAAGGATTGGCCCAAACCGTTGCCTGGTATCAGGAAAATAAGGACTGGTGGAAAGCGGTCAAAGAATCCTGTTACAAAGACTACTACGAAAAACAGTATGGAAAACGATTGAAGAAAGCGGAAGGATAAACGATGAAAGGCGTGATTACGGCTGGAGGATTGGGAACGAGGCTGCGTCCGATGACGCTAGTTACCAACAAACACCTCTTACCCGTTTACGACCGTCCGATGATCTTCTACCCGATCGAGACGCTCAAACAGGCGGGAATCGAAGACATCATGATAATCACCGGAGGCAGCCACGCCGGGGATTTTCTTCCCTTATTGGGAAACGGGGCGGAATTCGGTCTCAGCCGCCTGCATTATACCTATCAGGCGCGCGAAGGGGGAATTGCGGAAGCGTTGTCGCTGACCCAGAGTTTTGTCGGGGGCGAGAAGGTCGTCGTCATGCTGGGTGACAATATCATCGAGAAAAACATCATCCCCTTCGTCGAGAAATTTGCTGAGCAAGAAAAGGGGGCGAAGATTCTGCTCAAGGAAGTCGAGCACCCCGAACAATACGGTGTTCCCACATTCGATGAGCATCAGCGAATAACTCATATCACGGAAAAACCGAAAAACCCCGATTCGCGATACGCAGTCGTTGGTATTTATATGTACGACCACCGGGTGTTCGACATTATCAACACTTTGGAACCGTCTGAACGGGACGAACTGGAAATTACCGACGTGAATAATTTCTATATCAAAGAAGGCACGCTCACTTATGATATCCTGGATGGATGGTGGGCCGATTGCGGTGAAACCCGGCAATCCCTCCACGAATCGGGATGTCTCGTGGAGAAAACGGGCGCGAACAACCTGGGTTTAGGGTCTAGGGTCTAAGGTTTAGGGTTTTGTCCCTTATCATTAATATCGATCGCAAAACGGTAACAAAATTTTTAATACAGGAGATCGACAAAATGGGAGGGCGAGGCTCCTGCCGAGTCGAGGAATCGAACCGGTTCATCAGGGGATTCACCCTCCCCAGAAAATGACAGGGTGGATTAAACATGGGCAGGCACAGGGGCCTGCCCCTACACGTTTTATTACCCGTCTAAACACGTGTGACATGACCCTAGCAACCGGTTGCGAATGGATATCACATCGGATACTATGACAACTATGATACAGCCAAACGGAAATCCCCTTATTCCCTACACGAAAAAACGGCTTCCAAACGGACTCACCCTGGTTCATAAAGACGTCGATACGGCTCCGATCGTGGCGATCGACATCTGGGTCCATACCGGGGCCATCCACGATCCGGAACCGCATAACGGTCTATCTCACTTTTTCGAGCACATGTTCTTCAAGGGGACGGAACGGAACGGCGTTGGGGAGATGGATCGAATCATCACGTCGCTAGGCGGCTACAACAACGCGGGAACCTCACTCGATTACACACATTATTTCGTCGTACTGCCCAGTCTGGGGTGGAAAGCCGCCCTCGATGTATTACTCGATTCGATCCAGAATCCGCTCTTCGATCCGGAAGAGATCGAACGGGAACGCTCCGTCATCGTCGAGGAGATCAAGCGGCACGAGGACAATCCCTGGTCGAAAATTTACGATGAATTCACCAAAACAGCCTTTGCGAACTGTTCGTACCGGAACAGCGTGCTGGGAACCGCGAAATCACTTGAAACCATTTCGCGGGAAACGTTTTTCGATTATCTTCGCAGCCGCTACCACCCGGAAAACATCACATTGTCCGTCGTGGGTGACGTCCGTCTGGAGGAGATCGAAGAGACGATTATCGAACGGTCCGAAAAACAGGCCGCTCAGCCATTCCAGGAGATCGATCAAACTTGGGAAACTATCGTCCAACCGGCTGAAACGGTGATCGAACGAGACGTCAATCAATCCTACTTACTCATCGGTTATCCAACACCCCGCGTGTTCGGTACCCCGGATGAATACGCGCTCGATCTGCTGTCGATGATCCTGGGAGAAGGGCGCTCGTCACGCCTGTACCGCAGACTTCACGACGAACTGGGAATCGTCTCATCGGTCAGCTGTACCGCCTGGACACTCAAATACGCGGCCCTGTTTCTCATCGAAGCCGTCACCGAACCATCGAAATTGGAACAAGTCGAGCGGGAAGTTCAAAACGAGTTGGAACGCATTCGTGAATCGATCGCGCCTGAAGAATTGGAAAAAGTAAAAAGTATGACCCGGGCGGACTATGCGTTTTCCAACGAAAAAGTCGTTTCGATCGCCCACACTTATGGTTACAGCCAAGCCACAACCAATATCGATCATGCCATTCATTATATTGAAAATATCGAAGCGGTTACTCTGGATCGAATCGAAGCGGCTTTCGACCGGTTCATACTGCCCGGCAAACGTTGCAAAGGGCTGCTGCTTCCCAAGAGTGGATAACGATGCTATCCCTGATCCTGCCGTTGAGCGGTATTCTGATATGGGGTTATCTGTTTCCCTCGTCTCTAATGGGAACTGAAATTTGGCTGCGCCCCTACATCCCGCCGGGACTGTCATTCGTACAAATCATTGTTTTCTCCACCTTCATGACTTTCATCGCTTTTCGATTGAACGAGATCGCTCACAGAACGTTCGACGCTTATCCGTCAAAGAATATCTGGCTTCCATCGATCTCCTCGGCTGTCTTTACCGGGATCGTTTTGATCGCGCATTACGGGGCCTGGGTTCCCGTCGCCGTTGCGTCGGTCTTAGCCAGCCCGTGCGTGTTGCTTCCCCCGCTCACCTACTGTGTCTCGCAAAGTCTTCTGCCTTCACGGGAAAATGAAGCCCCGCCGCTGTTTACGATCGAAGAGACCTGCCGGATAAAAGACAGTATCTCTTTATCGTACCTGATTCGGCAATTTCTCGAACGCTACCCCAAATCGCGCGCCTATATTTACAAAACCAACTACCCCTATAGCGCCGGGGGACTCTTTCTTCATAACTGCGACGTGATGAACACACCCAATCCCACTTGGCTGGAAATCACGCTGGATTGCCCCTTTACATCCAAAACCGGCGTGCTGGCCGAGGGACGGGAAGTATTCCAAGCCTATCTTGCGCGACATCTCAGGGAGGGGAGTATTATCTCACCGCTTCCTCAAGACAACTGGACCGATTGGCTGACCGGTTTAAAAAAGAAAGAGTGGTTTCAGCGAATCGAAAATCTGGACACCATGCAACCGCTCCATCCAAATATGGGCGATCTGCCCTACCAGTTCCACGAAAAATATTCAGACCGCCAACCGATCGATCTTCGATAACGGTCCGTAAAAAGTCAGACCTTGCAGGAGTCTCCATTCCATGAAAGTTAAAGAATTCATTCAAATCGTCGAGCATTCGTTTCCCTTGAAATGGGCGCTGCCGGGCGATCCCTGTGGATTTCTCGTCGGGGATTTTGAAAAACCGGTCAAACGGGTGCTGGCAGGCTTGGAAGTGTCAACGGTTCTTGTCAAGCAGGCAGTTCGGGATCGGGCCGATTTTCTGCTTGTCCATCATCCACTGATCTACCAGCCCCTGAAACGGCTGCTGGAGAACGATCCCGTCCAGCGCCTGGTTCGGGAACTGATTCGTAAGGATATGGCACTTTACGCCGCTCATACTAATGTCGACCTGCACCCCGAAGGTATGGCCAAAACCTGGGCGAAGCGGCTGGGCTGCGCCACGATGAAACCACTGGCAGCCAAACCACAGACCGGTCAGTTGAAACTCGTCACCTTCATTCCGCCGGATCATACGGACCGGGTGCGAAGCGCACTTGCCGCCACCGGGGCGGGAATCATCGGCGAATACAATCTCTGCTCGTACACCTCGCGAGGCAGTGGCAGTTTTCGCGGTTCCGATTCCTCGAATCCATTCACCGGAAAAGCCGGGGCCTTCGAACGCGCTGAAGAAGACCGCCTGGAAATGATTCTCCCGAAAGAAAAAAAGTACGCTGTGATCGAGGCACTATACGACTGCCACCCCTACGAAGAACCGGCTTACGATCTCTATGCGCTCGAAGAATTCCACGATGTCCGGCAAGCGCTTTGGATTGCGGAGTTCTCCAAAAAGATTTCGTGGGGGGAATTCGAGAAACGAATCCATGGAAGTCTTCCAAAATTAGAAAACCTTTCCGGAGTGCGGCCCGATAAGAAACGCCGGATCAAACGGATCGCGATCTCAACCGGCAGCGGCAATTCGCTTATTTCATTGGCAGCCAACCTGGGGGTGGACGCCTATCTGACCGGAGAGGTTGGGTATCACGATCTCTGGGCGGCGAATGAAGCCGATCTGAACGTCGCTTTGGCGGGGCACGGTCACAGCGAATCCTTCTTCGCCGATACCGTTGTTGAGATTCTGAAGAAACGGACGGAAGGGATTACGTGGATTAAAGAACGGTAATAAAAACCATTGACTCGGAAAATTCAGGGATTTCACCGTTTAAGAATATCAAAGTTATGGCATTATATTTTTACTTGTCTATTGGCGGTAAAGGTTCTGGCGCTGCCCTTTATACCAGGGATTGGCGTTGCGAATGTTCATGACTTTTCCTGGTTGAACGTCCGCATAAATAATTCCTTCCTTCTCCCAAATCTCGGTTAGAAGAGAACCTTCCGCATCGATGATATTGCTGCCCCCTCGGCAGTCATATCCTAATTCATTTTTTCCACAACAACAGGATGTTGCCACCACAATCGAATTGGCTCGTACTAAAGGATAGACTTCCTTAAATCCTCTCTCTCCACGGTTGTTCATCCAAAACAGCATGGTGCAATCCAGGTTCGCATAAGCGCGTGTCATTTCGGGGAAATCACCGTCATAACAGATCATGACTCCGCTCTTATGCCCCTTCACATCGAAAGTCACCAATCGTTTTCCCGGTTGAAAATACGAAGGTTCGTGGCGGGTTCCTTTTGCATCCCACCATAAATGAGTTTTTCGATATTTTGCAATAACGCCTTTCGCCCCAACGATGACGGCGGACGTATAATAGTTATCACCATCACATTCAACCAAGCCGTAAATAACAATCGTGCCTGTTCCATGTAACAGTTTTTGAAAAGCACGAGTTGTGAGGCCATCCGTCGGTTCGGCCAATTCATGAATATTCTCGACATATCCAACCGTTAATGCTTCATGAAAGAGGATCACATCAACATCATTTTTCAATGCCGATCTGGCGTAATTAAGGGCTTTTTCACGATTTGCCTGTACTGCACCTGGGATGGTTTCCTGTTGGACGACAGAGATACGAACTTGTGAGTTTTTATCCACGTTCGAAGAATCCCCAAAACCTGTATTGGTAAGAAAAAAGACGGATAGCGCATAAGCAGCGAACGGTCCAAATCGAGTATACAATCCATTCATATCTCAACTCCTTTTTTTATCCAAGAACCATTTTGCTATTTTCATTCCTACAACCAGGAATAATCCTCGTCATTCGGTTATCACTCCGTGCGGTCGAGGGCGTATTGTAGATTTTTGAGGGGGAGGCCCTGGAGGCTGGTGATTTCGAAGTAGAAACCCCAGGGGCCGGTTTGGCGGCTGAGTTTCACGAGAAGCAGGTTCCAGCCTTCGTAGAGTTTGTGATAGAGCGTTTTCGAGCCAGGTTTAAGTTCAAGTTCGCGCAGATTCCTTGCCGCGAAAATCTCTTTGTAATTGTGGAAGATTTTCGTATCGCCCGCAGATCCGAATTTGAATTGGACACTCTGCTCGCGGGGTGAATAGACTCCGACATAAGCGTAGGCCACGGCGTTTTCGGCGGGCGGGAGCACCGCGTTGAAATCGACCGGGCCGTCCGGGAAATCACACGCCTTCCACTCGACCGTTTTCTTGTCTATCCCCTCGTAACTTTCCGACGTGCGGATATCCAGTTCGGGGGGGTACATCCGGTCGAATCCCTCTCCACGCCGGTTGGGAAACGGTCCCACGATCTGCCACTTTCGGATAAAGTGATGCCCAACGGCCACGGTTTGCTTTCGCCGGAAGGGGCGGCCGTTCCATGTACCGGAAACGAGCACGTCCAATTCGTACAATTGCGCCCATAAATCCACGGGAGCCGTCACGGCAAACCGCATTACCCATTCCGAAACGGCTCCGTCCTGGCTGGCGAAGCTGACATCGTCGCCGGTGAGCGAACTCCAGCCATCCGGCAAAGCCAGGCTGATTCGCCCTGTCACCGGAATACGGCCCGACGATGTTAATCGCACGTTCAGATCGAATGCTCGGGCATCTTTCTTGATCGTTCCTAAACCGGCCCGGAGCGTGATGGGGACGAACAATCCCGCAATCTCCGAAGCGAGAACGGGGTCTTGACCCAGCCGGTCGAGATCGTTCAGGAAATCCTGGGAGAGCTGAATGGCTCGATCCAGCTCGTCTTGAATGCCTTCAGGCGGATCGAACGTTTCAAAATCGGTCTGTTCGGCGACCGAAACAGGAAGCACATCCAGACGGATACCACGCTGCCGCACGTCGCGTTCCACCAGCTGGTTGACATCGTCCTTCATCGCCCAAAGCCGTTTTTTCAATTCCTGTTTGCCGGGAATGGAGGCCAAGCGAACCGCCGCTTCCCCACAGGCCCATTGGATTTGGTGTATCGTCTCGTAGGATTCGCGGTTGATGTGTCCTTCGGGAAGAAGCACGGGGACCGGCTCACTGGTGGGTATCGTGAGCGGTATCGATTCACCGTTGAAATACACGACATAATCCCGCTCGCCGGGATTGGTGATGTCGAGTTGAATCGATTGCCGTTCCCGAAGCGCGTTGTACACGTAAAACGAGAGGCCTTGGCCGGAACGTGTAATTTTCTCGATCCGGCACTTGGCTCCGAAGTTGCTTATTTTCCAGCCCTCGAGATCGAGTGTAATCCGGGGGCCTTCCCTGGGGACTAAGAACAATGTCAGCGTATCGCCCGGTTTGGGCCGGAAGGCTGGCTGGAAACCGAACACCCGCATGGACTCACGGGAAAAATCCTGTCCGGAGAGCGGCTTCCCATTGAGCCAAACCGTCAACATCATATCGTTGCTGTTCCGGTGCAGCGGGAGATTGAAGGCGGCTTGTTCGAGGGCGTAATCTTTCCCTCTGGACGCCCGGTCGAACGTCAATTCACACTGCTGCTGTCCCGTCAATATGGAACGCCGGTAACGCAGCGTTCCGGCGTAATGAGGCGTGATAAACGGGGCGGTCAGCCCATTGGAATCGATGGGAATCGACGGCCCGACTATCAGACAACGCCGCTGCCGGTCGAGACCGATTCCGGTCAATGCGTTATACAGCGCCCACAATCCCGTCTCCGCCAATGCGGGCGGCTTCTCATGATAAGATTGAACGAGATTCAATGCGGCTTCCGGATAACCGGCCCGGCAAAGAGACGACGCGGCGAAAGCAGATGTGAAACCATAGCGCGATGAAAGCCGCCCACCTTCACTCGCGGGAATCTTGGCTCTTCCCGGCCGATCGCTTAGGATAGAAATACTGAGAGTTTGCAGCGATCGTGTGAAATCCCCTTTCTTCAGAAGTGGATTCCAACCTTGAAAGAGCGCGAACCATTCACCCGGCAGCGTTCCGGGTACTTGCACGGCGCTTTTGAGGGCATCGGGACGCTCGGTATCGAAAAAGGCATTGAAGAAATTCCCGTTCCAAAGCGGGGCCGACAGAGAACTCACGGCCTGCTGCCGCGACAGTCTGGCTGAGGTTTGGAATTCGATATCCTGGAATAGATGTTCCACCTCTTCCCTGGTACGTAAAGCGGCAAGCCATAGATCGGCGGTGAAAAGCGAAACGTTCCCTTTGCGGCTCCAAGGCCACAACGACGGGCCGTCAGGAATCGAGTCTTCATTCGAATCCCGGCTTTCCAGCCAGTGCATTGCGGCCTGCAAGTGCGGACGCAGTTCCTCCAGAAATTTCGATTCACCCGTCCACAGGTAGTATTCATAGACCATGAGGATAAATGCCGCGCTTGAATCCGGCCGTCCGGCAAAACCGCCGGGGATATCCCCCGTACCGATAACTGAATCGAGGTTCCCGGCAGCCGACGGAATTTCTCCAGCCGGTAACTGGCAAGCCGCATAAAGATTCAACTCGGATTCAAGCAGGTTTGGGAAACATTGAAGCAGAAACGGAAGCGTGACCAGACGCTCTTCAGGAGAGCCGAAATTGCCGAGAAATTCGGGTTGATTCGTTAATAACGTGAATTTTCCATTTTCCAGAAATATCCCGTTTTCAGCCAGGCTTGCCATGCTGCCGCAGAGCCGGTGTGTGAGCCATCGGGGGAGTGACGAATCGATAAATGAATTCTGCCACGCTTCCATCGCTTTCAGAATTTTCGGCCAGTTCTTCCCCAGATCGTCGGAGACTTTGAGAACGGAACTCCATTGATTGGTATAGTAATTTCCCCAATCCTTGCCGTCGCCTGTGATCCGGTGAGGCATGTACCACGCGAGTAAGAATGTGAATTGGCGCGTTTCACCTGGGGGGATGGTTTGCCGTGCCGCAACGGCTGCCGTCGGCCGGGTGTCAATTCCAACTTTTTGTTTAACCGTTTTTCCTGTGCTTTTTTGGAACAAAGCATCCTGTTGGAACGATTCCCAGAATGCGCCGGACGAATCCGCCGGATTCCAGTGAGGCAGATACCCCGTTTTTTCCTTCCCCTGAGATTGATACCAAAGCGCGTATTCGCCGTGAACCGTTTTCCCCTGCTCTGAGGTTACGGCTGGCTTGAATCGATAGTGGACTCCCGACAGGCGTCCGCGTTTGAGGGTTTTATGAGAGATTTCACCTTCGGGAGAGTACCCCTCCCCCGTCCCTCCCAGACCGATCAGGTTGCTCCAGTTCAGAGCGACGGCGGTTTGGATTTCGTCCTGAGATTCGTTTTTCACGGAATACCGGAAGACGACGCCCGGACAGCTGGAACCGTTTTCGTTTCCCAGGATCAATGGGCTGAAGGCCTTCAAGTTGACTGTGACAGGCAGACCGGGATCGGAATAGTCTACTTCGGCGAAAGGGAAAATACCTCCCACCGTCACATTTTCAATCGATTTCGGGTCTAAAAGATCGTGATACAGTCCTTTGGCGATCGAACTCGACGCGCTTGTCACGGCGATGGCGGCGAAACACCCCTCCGGCGCATTGAGCGGCCGGTGGGGATTGTTTTGAATCGTGATCCCGCCGAAACGTCCATCGGCGAGTATTTCGATTTTCCCCGTTCCGATACCACCCAGCAGGGCGGATTGCGGGCTGAACCGATTACCCGTTTCAGCGAAGCCGATTAATGGGATTAAGGCCAGGATGGAAACGATCGTAATTATTCGCATTGTTCTTACGGGTATCATTGAATTGACTCTATCACTCCTCAAGCAGTGTATCCAAATGGCTGCAAAGAGGAAGATAACACAATCGGAAGCGATCGACTGGATTTATCAGTTTTCAGTTGTTTTAGATATATTCAATCACTGCGGCTATTGCAGAAGTAATTTCCTCGATCTCTTCGGCAGTCAAGAATCCTCTTTTCCGTTTAAATCGTTCGAGAGCGATTCCGCGAAGTTGAAGCGTATCTGCCGCACTCTCTTTTGCTAAGCCATTTTTTTTAGTTGGTTTTAATTTCACATGAGAAAGTTTCCCATCAAAGGTGTCTTTCCAGCCGGTGATTGGAACGACAAGCCGCAGCGGAAGGCATTGCAGCGCATCCGAATTGATAACGGCAACAGGGCGAACCTTTTTCATTTCCGCCCCTTTTGTTGGATTAAGATCAACCTCCCAGACCTCACCCCTCCTGGGTGATATTTTAATATTCGACGATCTCGCCACCCTCTAAATCCTTCCATTCGTCATTATTCGAGTAGTGTTTTGCTAGATCCTGCGATTGTTTTTCGAGTATTTTCCTCCGTTGCTCGATGGATAGTTTCATAAATGCCCGGCGACTTCGAAGAGATAAACTCTCGCTAAGTTCAATTGTCTCTCCCAGCATTCGTTCAGCGTCATTCCGATTTAACCATCCTTCGGCAAGCCCCTGGTAAACGGTCCTTCGTAACCACTGAGGTTCCTCGCGGGGAAGCATCTCCGGCTCTTTTTTCTTCCATCCTTGCTTGTTTATGAAAATACACCATTTCCGGTATTGGCTTTCAGAGATAATTTTCAAGTCTTTCATGCGGTAAAGCAACGCCTGGATACTGATACCAAATCGCTTTTTAAGAAGGATCAATTCATGGACATCCAAAAACCTTCTTCTTTCACCGATCATCCGTGTTAAAACCGTCTGCGGAACAAGAAACGAAGCCGCAAAACGAAATGCGTTTTTTTCGTCTTCCTTTGCGTTTCCCGATGGTTTCAAGACAATATGTCCAAGTTCGTGAAGTAAAGTAAGCCTTTGGCGTTCACCGCAATCCATCTTGCGAGAAACCACGGCCACTGCAATTATCCGGTCGTTATCTTCTATAACCGTTGCAGATTGTCCATCGAAATTGTTGTTTTCGTCGAGTTCTAAAACATGGACATGTTTTTCTTCAAGCGTTTCCACAACGCTTGAAACAGGAGCCAAACCCATTTCCCATCGATGGCGTAAATCAAGCGACGCTTCTTCAATATCTCGTGGGGTTCGAGATCGATACTCATGGATTGGAAAATCGATGGTTCTTTCCTCTTGGGCCAATCTCTGAAGGTCGATTCTATTTTCGAGCAAATGTTTGATCTGATGTTGGACTTTCTCTCGTTCTCGAACTCTCATTCCAGACTTTTTACGAAATCCGTGAAAATCAATCGCAAAAGAAGGGACATTGAAAAAATAAGAAGCCTTTACCCCTAGCGTTGAAGCAAGGGCATTCAGAACGCGCACGGTGGGTTTGGATTTCCCCGTTTCGTATTTTGAAAGCGCCTGTTTGGTTACAATCCCACCTATCTCAACTACCAATTCATCAAGAGAGAATCCGCGTGCTAAACGGACTTGTTTAAGTCGCTCTCCTACACTCATGTTTATACCTCCACTCGCTTAGTTTACATTTTAACGATAATACTGCTGTTTTGTCAACCGATCAATGCTATAATTATCTCATAGAATCGAAACCAGAATGTTAAGGGAGCAAGAAAAATGCCAAAGAAAAACGTTCATGTCGTTCCTCATAGCGATGATTGGGCCGTTAAATCTGCGGGAGGTCAAAAGGCTGCCTCAATTCATCCAACTCAAACGGAAGCGATCGAAGCGGGAAGAGAGATTGCCATCAACCGGCAGGCTGAGTTGGTTATTCACCGCCCAAATGGGCAAATTCGTGATAAGGATAGTTATGGAAATGATCCATGCCCACCAAGAGATAGCAAGCACTGAAAAAGGAGGGAATACAGGCTAACGCACGCCTGAGCGTTCGATTACGTCTAGGATGCTCTCGTAGCGGCCGAAGGGTGGGAAAATATAGGCGCCTTTTACCATGGGATGCTTTTTAACCTCACGCAGCGCTTCGGCGGCGATTTCGATTCCTTCCGCTTTTTGCGCTTCCTTGGTCGGAGCGAGCCGCATCCGGTGCATAATATCCTTGGGAACCTGCATTCCGGGAACTTCCTTCGTAAAAAATTCGGCGTTTTTATAACTGGCCAGTGGAAGCACCCCAACGAAAAAGGGGATGGGTTTCACATGGGCGACCCGCTTGAAGAATCGATCCAGAATATCCGGATCGTAGATCGGTTGAGAGAAAACGAATTCCGCTCCCGCATCGACTTTTTGCTTGTACCGTTCGGCCTCGCGGTCCAGATCGGCGGCTCCGGGATTGCAGCCTACCCCGATCACAAACGAGGTCTGGCCTTTGAGCGGGCGATGGGCGAAATCCAGTCCGTGATTCATCAATTTCGCGCCTGTTACCAATCCAATCGAATCCAGATCGAAAACCGCCGTCGCATCGGGGTAAATCCCCATTTTGGGAGGATCGCCGGTGATAATCAATAAGTTCCGTAATCCCGTGGCGTTCGAACTGATTAAATCCATCTGCAGCGCGAGTAAATTCCGGTCCCGGCAGCAGACGTGAATAATCGTGTCGATGGGAACCTCCTGCTTGACCAGGACGGAAAGCGCAATCGGGGACATCCGCCCCGAAGCCCTTGGACCGTCGGCGATGTTGATCACATCGATCCCGTTTTCGTACAGAAATTTCGCTCCCGCCACCGATTTGGCCGCATCGATTCCCTTGGGCGGGTCCAATTCAACCGAGATGGCGAATTTTTCTCCGACGATCTTGCCGAACGGTGAGCGTTCCTGGATCGGGATCGGGTCCATCTGACTTTCCACTGAAGATCGATCTCCTGTGGGGACGAACGAGATCGTCTGTTTGGGCTGAACCGAGCGGAGAAACGTGGCCATCTCACGGACCATGTCCGGCGTTACACCGCCCCCGCCCCCGACGATCGAAACGCCATGCTGGACGTAACGGCGTGTAAACTCCGCAAGATATTCCGGTGACGCCAGGTAGAGCGTTCTCCCATCCACGGTCTCCGGCGTTCCCGCGCTGGGCAGAAGTGAAATTTTGATATCATCGCCAGCCGCTTTGAGCAGTTCCGGCAGCCGGTCGTAAAGGTCCGCCGGACTACCATCATCAATTCCGAGAACGCTTATGCCTAAGCTTTTGGCTTGTTGAATCAATTGGGCGATCGTAAAAAGTCCGTTCTCCAGCGCGGAATAGGCAATCGAAGGAACGGCGGGGATTTGTGAATCGATTCCCCGCACCGTTTCATAAACGATCTTCAACGCTTCGAGGGAAGGAATGGATTCGATAAAAAGCAAATCCACACCACACTCGATCAACAGGGCGGCTTGCTCCCGGTAGGCGTCCTGGATGGATTCTCTTGCTTCCGCCAGATCGGTATCTTCGGGGACCGGGCCAAGCGTCCCGGCAACGTAGATCGACTCACCGGCGATTTCCCGGGCGAGTTCCACTCCCTTGCGGTTGATCGCATCGGTCTGTTCGGCCAGGCCGTGAGCGGAGAGGCGAAGGCGGTTCGCTCCGAATGTGTTCGTTCGAAGTATTTGCGCTCCCGCAGCGGCAAACGATTCGTGAATTTTTCGGATCGTGACCGGTTCGGCCAGGTTCAGCTGGTCGTAACACCGGTTGACGTAGAATCCCCGCGAATAGATTTCCGTCGCAATTCCACCATCGGCGAGAAAAATCCGCTCTTGCAGCGCGTCGATAAAAGGCTTTTGCATAACAATTGAGTCCTGTGAGAGATAAGTAAAGTATCATAGCAACCCCAGCCACAAACGGAAGCGGATAAAAGAATGATCGATTAGCTGGCGATCACCGGGCTGCGATATATTCCATAAGGGATTCTCAACTTAATTATTCCGAAACAGCCTTAATATTTGATAAAGTGGGTATCCCTGTGATATAATGACGACAAGAGGATGAGATGATGAAGAAATTCGCACTACTGCCCATTCTGTTTTTCCTATTCGCAAGCGTGACGGTCTCTCCGGGATTCGCGGCGGAAAAAACCGAATCGAAACCGGAACAAACGAAAAAGGCACCGGCCAATGAAACAACCCCGAAAAAGAAACCCTCAAGGCGCGCGGAATATGT
>CAZSIZ010000089.1:0-19684 GCA_964606645.1 uncultured bacterium | reverse complement strand
TCGTTTCGATCACCTCGGCTTCACGATTCCTGCGGCGTAGCCGCTTCGTCCAATGGTGTTTTTTTTTAGAATTAATTGTGTTTATTTAATCTAATCTGGTCGTAATGAATTGAGATTGAATAACTTAAATAGAATTTGCATGCACTGTCGAATACGCATGTTTGAAACATCGGTTGTGGTATACTGAAAAAACTTTTTATTATCGAAAGACTCCTGTTTCGTTTTTCATGGACGGATTTTGTGCTGGTTTTTAAAATAAACGTTGTAACTTGACTTGATTTTGTTGATTCGATCGTGTTATAGTGATTAATGTTTGGACCGAAATAGATTCAAAAATATCCGAAAGAGGAATCATGTCATGGATAATTCCAGTTTTTCTTTCTCCGATTCGATCGCAGGTTATGTAAAAAGTTTCGATAAAAGTACGGATTCTTTCGTTCTCAGCACGACTGATGGACGGGATTTTACCGTGGTCATCACCGATATGGCTTATGCGGAGATGATCCGCAATCTGGGCGAACCCTATCAAGATTGTACCGGTCAGATGCGGGATATGCTTGAACCGGGCCGCTATATGTACGTTTATGGGATTTACTATCCCGAAAAGAATCTCGTTTTCGATGCCAAGCATTTGATATTTGTCGGCCGCACTCCAACCGAGTATAAATTCGAACGCAGCGATTGGTGGGTCAATCAAATCGCGGCGCTGGGTGACTGGTGGCTTGAAGCCCAGTTCGGAAAAGAGGAAACCGTCGATTACGAGCACTACCGCACCATGATTACCCGCGAAGGGGTTAAAATCAAAAACGACGATTTCCGGCAGGAAACCGATACGATTTCACGCCTCGTTTACGGTTTCGCCTCGGCGTTTCTCCTCACCGGTGACGACCGCTACCTGGAAGGCGCGGAAAAAGGAACGGAATATCTGCGCGAACACATGCGCTTCTTCGATCTCGACGAGCAGATGGTCTACTGGTATCACGCCATCGACGTCAAAGGCAAGCGGGAAACGAAAATCTTCGCGTCCGAGTTTGGCGACGATTACGACGCCATCCCCGCTTACGAGCAGATATACGCCTTGGCCGGTCCCATGCAGACCTATCGCATCACCGGCGATCCCGCTATCAAACGAGACGCCGAACTGACCGTCAAACTGTTCGACGATTATTTCTTAGACAAAGGCGAACACGGGGGGTACTTCTCTCACCTTGATCCGATCACGCTCGACGCGAGAAGCGATACGCTTGGCCACAACCAAGGGCGGAAAAACTGGAACTCGGTTGGCGATCATGCTCCGGCATATCTCATTAATTATTGGTTGGCAACCGGCGATCCGAAACTGGCAGATTTTCTTGAATATACCTTCGACACCATCGTCAAATACTTTCCCGATTACGAGAATTCACCCTTTGTCAATGAACGCTTTCACGAAGACTGGAGTCACGACCAATCGTGGGGCTGGCAGCAAAACCGCGCCGTCGTCGGACACAACCTCAAGATCGCCTGGAACTTAATGCGGATGCACAGCCTGAAACCGAAGACCGAGTACAAAGAATTGGCAGAGAAAATTGCCGAATTGATGCCTCCGGTCGGGAGCGATCTTCAGCACGGTGGATGGTACGATGTGATGGAGCGTACAACGCCGAAAGATCAGAAGAAACTCCGCTTCGTCTGGCACGACCGCAAAGCGTGGTGGCAGCAGGAGCAATCGATCCTGGCGTACTATATTCTTAACGGGGTGTTGGGAAAAGAGACTGATCTGCGCCATGGCCGCGAAGCCTCGTCGTTCTACAACGCCTTCTTCCTGGATCACTTCGACGGCGACATTTACTTCAATGTACTCAGCAATGGAATCCCTTACCTGGAGGGAACGGAACGCTATAAAGGAAGCCATTCCAAAAGCGGTTATCACTCCTTTGAATTGGCTTACCTGGCCGCCGTCTATAGCAATTTACTCGTTCGGAAAAATCCCATGGATTTCTACTTCAAGCCCATGCCCGACGGATTCGATGTCCTGCGTGTTTCACCGGACATTCTACCCCCAGGAAGCATCAAGATCGACAAAGTTATGATAGATAACAAGAATTATACCGATTTCGACGCAGACGCTCTGACGGTCAATCTCCCGAAAGACCGCACAGAAGCGGTTCGTGTCAAAGTTCGAATCGTTCCCGTGACATAAATCCAGGAGGCAAAGAACATGGAAATTGGCGTTTCCTCCCAAGAAGGCGTGACCGTCGTCAAGATCGATGGGGAAATCGACGGAAAAACCGCTCCCGCCGCACAGGAAAAAGTGCTGGAACTGGCCGGGGAGAATAACAAGATTCTCCTCGAACTGAGCGGGGTGGAATATATGTCCAGCGCCGGGCTGCGGGTGCTTCTCATGCTCTATCGCGAACTCACCAGCCAGGACCAGAAAGTCGTACTGGCCAAGGTTCCCGATATGATTCAGGACATCATGTCGCACACGGGATTTATCCGCTTTTTCAACCTCGTCGATACGGTTGAAGACGGTATTGCGGCGTTACAATGATCCTTTCTCCCACTGGGAGAGTACATCGTGTCGTGTCGATATGTGTACACGATGTACTTCAGGGGGATACAATGTTTTATTTTTAGACCAATAAACCTTGAATCCTGTCTGCTTCCGGCTCTGCCGGGTTAGGAAAAAAACTATGGTCGATCAACGGATTGATTACTATCCGACACACAATCACGAAGGATTCAAACTTCGCCGGGGAAAACCCTTTCCCTTTGGCGCGACGTTGATTCCACACGGTATCAATTTTTCCATTTTTTCCACTCATGCGACGTCGTGTACGCTCGTTCTCTTCGAGAAAGATTCGCCGGAACCGATGGTCGAAATTCCCATCCCCGACGAGTTTCGGATCGGAAATGTCTTCAGCATCATCGTGTTCGATCTCAATGTCGAGGAAATTGAGTATGGATACCGGATGGACGGCCCCTTCGATCCCCAAACGGGACATCGCTTCGATAAAAGCAAAGTGCTTCTTGATCCCTACGCAAAAGTGATCGCCGGACGGGATGCCTGGGGGAAAAAACCGGATTGGAACGATCCCTACCAGCACCGGGGCCGCTTGGCATTCGAGGATTTCGACTGGGAAGACGACCGCCCGTTGGAGATCCCTCCAGAAGATTTGATTGTCTACGAAATGCACGTCCGAAGTTTTACCGCACATTCATCGGCAAACTCGAAATATCCCGGAACGTTCGCCGCGATCAAAGAGAAAATCCCCTATCTCAAGGAACTTGGAGTGAACTGCGTCGAGCTCATGCCTGTGTATGAATTCGATGAATTCGAAAACAGCCGGGAAAACCCGAAAACCGGCGAAACCCTTTATAACTACTGGGGTTACAGCACGGTGGGCTTTTTTGCCCCGAAAGCCGGATTCGCCGCCAGCGGGAAGTATGGGATGCAGGTTGATGAACTCAAAACCCTGGTGAAGGAATTCCACAGCAACGGCATCGAAGTCATGCTGGACGTTGTCTTCAACCACACCGCCGAAGGCAACGAAAACGGCCCCACGATTTCTTATCGGGGACTCGACAATCAGACCTACTATATGTTGACCCCCGACGGCTATTACTATAACTTCAGCGGCTGCGGCAATACACTCTACTGTAATAATCCCGTCGTGCGAAGCATGGTGCGGGATTGTCTGCGGTATTGGGCCTCCGAATATCACATCGATGGATTCCGCTTCGATCTCGCCGCCATTCTGGGACGCGATCCATTCGGCGCGCCATTGGCAAATCCTCCCTTGCTAGAATCTCTTGCGTTCGATCCCGTGTTGGCAAAATGTAAACTGATCGCCGAAGCATGGGATGCGGGAGGCTTGTATCAAGTCGGTTCCTTCCCGGCGTTTGGGCGCTGGGGTGAGTGGAACGGCAAATACCGGGACGCCGTGCGCAAGTATCTGAAAGGTGAGCCGGGGATCGTCGGAGAGGTGGCGCAATGTATCCAGGGCTATCCCGACCTCTACCTCTACCGCGGCACCACGGCATCGATCAATTTCGTCACCTGCCACGACGGCTTTACGTTAATGGACTCCGTTTCATACAACGAAAAACACAACGAGGCCAACGGCGAAAACAACCAGGACGGGGCCAACGACAATGAAAGCTGGAACTGCGGCTTGGAAGGCCCCACTGACGATCCCGAAATCAACCGGCTGCGTTTCCGGCAGATTAAAAATGCCGTTTCCATTCTGATGGTCAGCCAGGGAATCCCCATGATCTTGATGGGGGATGAGATGGGACGAACAAAAGGCGGCAACAACAACACCTACTGTCACGACAACGCTCTCAACTGGCTGGATTGGTCCTTGATCGAGAAAAACGCCGATCTCGTCCGATTCTTTAAAAATATCATCGCTTTCCGTCGAGCGCATCCAGTATTAAGAAATCCCAAACATTTTAAGCATCACGATTATGTGGGCAGCGGATACCCGGACATTTCATTTCATGGCACACAGGCCTGGAACGCGGATTGGTCCGGTTCGGCCAGGACGTTGGCCGTTTTGCTTTGCGGACAGCACGCCAGGCAGGGCGCGGTGAAAGACAACTACATTTATATCGCCTTGAATACCTATTGGGAGCCTTTACCTTTCGAGATTCCAGGTTTACCTTCCATGATGAATTGGCATGTATCGGTCAACACCGGCATGCCTTCCCCTGAGGATATCTGGGAACCCGGTTCGGAACCCAAACTCGACGATCAACGTTCGATCGTTTTGGATTCGAGGTCGGTTGTCATTTTAACGGGACATTAAAATAACAATAAACAAGTAATAGAAGGAGAACCGTCATGGCATTAGATACCAATCTGGAAGTAACCAACGAGATAGCCAAGATTACCCTGTCCGGTGAACTCGACGCGTCGACCGCCGGTGAATTCAAATCCGTCGTTGAAAAAGCGGCCGAAGAAAATCCCAAACGGATTGTTTTACTCGTCTCCGATCTTGAATTCATGGCCAGTGCGGGACTTCGTGTGTTGATCTTCGCCAAACAGAAAATGGACACCGGAGTCGATATTTACGTTGTCGGTTCTCAGGAAGCAGTCAAGGACACGTTGATGAAAACCGGTTTTCATCACAGCGTCATCATGCGGGACGAATACGACGCGTCGGAAATCGAAGCGCTTTAGTCGAGTGGATTCATGGGGGCATGGTAAGTCATGGAACCTTTAACCGTTCCCGGTGTGTTGGATTCGTTGAAGCCGATCAGAGACTACGTCCAATCTGCCGCTTCCGAAGTCGGCTTGGACAAGAAAACCAGTTATACCCTCAGTTTGGCAGTGGATGAAGTGGCGACCAATATCGTGCTTCACGGCTACGAAGAAGCGGGACGGTCGGGAAATGTGACCATCGAGTCACACCGGACACCCGATTCTCTGAAAATCGTTCTGGAAGATACGGGGATCGAATACGATCCGACTCAAAGCGATTTACCAACCGAGGATGATTTGGACCGGCCTCTGGACGAACGGCCCATCGGTGGTTTAGGGATAATGCTGACGATGGATGGCGTCGATGATTTCCAGTACGAACGGGTGGGGGACCGGAACCGGAATAGTTTTATCGTTCGGCTCCATTCCCATTAAACCGAACCGCGAAGACCGTAATATCATCCGATTGGGGTTCAGTACCGGCGTGCTCGTGAACTTTTTCCATGATATGTTTGGTAATCACGTCCGGTGTAGACTGACACTTTTCCTCTAAACATTCTTGCAAATAAGGAACTGAGAATTGTTCGTGGGCCGTGTTCATCGCTTCGTTGACGCCATCCGTGTATAAAAAGAACGTGTCTCCCGGTTCCAGACGGATCGTTTCGGACTCATAAGGCGTATCCGGCATAAAGCCTAGCGCCATTCCGCCTTTTTTCTCCACCATCTCAACAGTTTGATTGCGGTAAAGAATGAATGGATTTTCATGCCCGCCGTCGCAGTATTCGATCGTTCCCGTTTTGATATCGATGATACAGCAGAACATCGTGACGAACATTTGAGTGGTATTCTCACGGCTCAACTCGTTGTTGACGGTTTGGACGATTTCATTGAGTGGCATATCTTCCTGGCCATAAGCCCGGAACAACGCCTTGGTTACTGCCATGAACAACGCGGCCGGAACGCCTTTGTCGGATACGTCGCCGATGCCGAAAAAGATGTGTTCGTCGTCGATGACGAAAGAATCGTATAAATCGCCGCCAACTTGTTTGGCCGGTTCAAGAAGAGCGTGCATATTCAACTCGGGAATACTTGGAGCACCGGGAAATGCTTTGGGCAGAAGTCCCATCTGGATGTCGTGAGCGATCTTCAGTTCGCTTTCGATCCGTTCCTTGGCGGCAGTGGTTTCGGTCAGGTTGATAATGTATTGCTGCAATTCCCGCTGCATGTACATATACGTTTTCGCGAGTTTCCCGATTTCGTCATTCGAGGCCCTTGCGATTTCTTCAAGTGGATCGGTTGAAATCGTGGAAAAGTCAAATCCTTTTTGTATAACCTCGAATGTACTATCCGTCAGTTTTACAATCGGATTGGCAATTCGATTGCCAACCATGACCGAAATGACGAAGAAAATAATGAAGAAAATAATGCCGATGGCAGTACTTTTAATCAGTAATAGACGCAGACTGGATTGGACGAATTCCATCGGAATATCGGCGCCGACCACATACGTGATTCCATTACTCGTCTTAAGTGGGATTAAGACGGAACGAAAATATCCAAATTCATCGACCTCTTCTTCAAATATGATTGTGTGGTTATCAAAGGCGCTTATCAAACCTTCGCTTGGCATTAAGTACACTTCGAAATATTTGACGTAGTCTCCGCTGTCGAGTTCATCCGTTGTGGCGCTGCTCGAAGTAAAAACATATTGATTGTCGGATTGAATGATCGAATAGATGTATTTGACACCGACATCGTACACATAATCGGTTAAGAGTTTTAAATTCTTTTTCCTCTCGTCGGAAGGAATGGATTCGGCGTCGACCGCCCGAACGTGGAAATCTTCGGCCAAAATATGGGGGACGGCATACGCAGAGGCAATCAGTTTATTGTCGATCGCCCTTAAGATAACGGCTTTTTCCGATCTGTAATGGTAAACCGTATACCCAAACGTACAGGTTAACGTAATTATAAAGACAAAGGTATAAATCTTGTTTTTTATGCTGTGTGATTTTGCCATTTCATTCCCCTTGAGTAAGTCGAGATATGTGTATCTCCCACTCTTACCGGTTAACATACCACATTATTTGTTGTGAAGATAGCGGGTGATTCGGTCGTTCGATCATTCGACTAGAATCGATAGCCCATACCGATCGTAAAATAAAAATCGTCTTCCCGATTGACCGTTTCCAGGAAAGACCATTGATAATTGATCGAAGGGATCAAGTACATCCGGCCATAAACGAACGCCGTCGACAGTTTCAACGTGGAGTGGCTCAATCCGGAATCGCCCCCAAAGACACCATCGTTGAAATTGATGTCCCAACTGGCTGTAATCGCTTGTTTTTCCTGGTCGGGCAGTAGTGGGGATATTGGAAAGTCATAAGAGAGGCCCAACGTTTGGAACCAACCGTTGTTAATGGTTTTTTCTTTTTGGATTCCCTCGCTTATGTGGAAAATGGAGTAGCTGGGAACAAGCGACGAGGGGCCGATCGGGAACATATTGGGCATGGAAAACGTGGCCGACAGTTGCTGAACGTCACGATTGCTGTCAGTGCTGGGATGAGAGACGTACCAATAATCGAATTTTGTATTGACGGCGAAAGTTTCCTCTTCAAAAAATGGGCGTGTAAAGCCGATGAACAAATCCAATTCTTTCCATCCTTCAGATCCACTGGCCGCCGGCCAAGACCCCCAGACTCCGGCAAAATAATTGCGAAAATTAAACATGACCGCAGGCTGGTAAGCTCCGTGATCGTTAAATACATCGATTCCATGCCATAGATACTTCGACGCATAAGTGAAATCGAACGTAACACCTAGTTCTTCCCCTCCAACATCGAGAGCGGAGGCTTGATCGATGCATACCAATCCTGTAAAAGTAATAATCAGCCCAATGAAACATAACCCGAAGGCCGTCCGATGCTTCATGGATACGACTCCTTTTTCTAAGAATTAATCTCAAAGCGATTCATTCCACAACAAATTGAATGATGATATAAAATGCCATAATTTCCAGTGAATGAATAGTGACCGAACGATAGTTGTTTGTACTGTCACCTTGGTGAATGCTCTATTTTACAATCTCCATTGATCCATGTCGAGTGTTTGTCGCGAACCGATTCGTCATAACCGCTACACTCAGAATGATTGTAGTAGAATCTATTCATAAAATAAATTGTCATGGATCACTGTCGGTCGTTCAGTTCTCCAACGATGCGACGAGAAATATTCAGTAGCGAATCAAGAGAGCCGGTTTTTGTAGTCTTGATATGAAAACGACCGAACCACCCGTATGAGATGAGTGGCCGAGTCGTAATGAACGATGTCCGGGAGAGAGATGCCGTTGAACGTGTTGTTCTTCACCATCGTGTAGGCGGCCATATCGTGGAAGACCAGTTTATCGCCCACATTCAACGGTTTGGGAAAGGAATAGTCACCGATCACATCGCCGGAAAGACACGATATCCCGCCTAGCCGGTACGTATGCGGATACTGGCCGGGTTCGCCCGCACCTTCGATCGCAGGACGGTAGGGCATTTCGAGCACGTCGGGGATATGAGTGACCGCCGAGGTATCGAGGATGACGGTGTCGATAGTGGTACGGGTTACGTCCAACACCGATGACACAAGAAATCCACAATTCAACGCGATGGTCTCACTCGGTTCGAGATAGACGAGCACATCGTAGCGCGACTGGAAATCATCGATCATGCGACAAAGCTGATCGACGTCGTAATCCTCGCTGGTGATGAAGTGACCTCCACCGAAACTCACCCATTCCCTATCATGCAGATACGCTCCGAACTTCGATTCGACCACTTTGAGGGTGCGTTCCAAGGCATCCGCGCTCGATTGGCAGAGTGTGTGAAAATGGAGACCGGTGATTCCCTCTAATCCATCGGGATCGAATTCACCTAGCGGAATCCCGAAGCGGGAGCCAGAGGCGCAGGGATCGTACATAGAAACGGATGTTTCCGAATGTTCGGGATTGATTCGTAAACCATATAAGATATCACGGTTTTGGCATTGCTCACGAAATCGCCGCCATTGGGAGAAAGAATTGAACACCACGCAATCGGATAACTCAAGCAAACTGCCGATCTCATCGTCGCGGTAAGCGGGGGCGTACAAGTGAACTTCCTTACCGAATTCTTCCCGTCCCAGCCGGGCTTCGTGCAAAGAACTAGCCGCGATTCCAGCAAGATCGTTTCGCATGAGCGGGAAAACATTCCAAAACGCAAATCCTTTCAACGCAAGCAGAATCTTACAGCCGGTGCGTTCCTGGATTCTGGCAAGAATCTGCAGATTTCGTTTCAGTAAGGCAGTATCGAGAACGTAACAAGGCGTTCGGAGCCGACCGATGATTTCCGGGATCACAGTATTCTTTCCTCCCACGACAGCCCATGAATGTTCAGCATCTCCATGAAAGGGCCGGGATCGAACTGCTCGATGTTGAAGACCCCATCGCTCACCCATGGGCCGGTCAATATCATCATGACTTCAGTCATATACCTCCGGCAAAGCCGGGATTTACTTTTTTTTTAATTATTTTCATCTGTTGGCGGTGTTCAGAAACTCTTTTCGTTTCATCAATTTTTTTTTGTTATGAAAATGAACATATATTCCATAATAAATCATTCCCACTCCGAATAGAATGAGAGCCCCGCCTAATTGAGTGTTGGATTGAGAAATGAAGGTTCCCAAAATACATGGCCAGATGATTAAATGAATGGAAAATCTTTTCTTCATTAGAGTATTCCTCCCTCATTCGTTGAAAAAAAGATTCATTCGTTCTTTCGATAATATTTCACACAAAAGAGTTTTTGTCAACTTAAATAATCAAGCCTTCAACAGTCCGATTTCATAAGTTCAGAAAAATAAACGTTTCTAAGAACATGTCCAGCCTGATGCAAACAATTGCCGCTTTACCGGAACCAGCGTTCGAGCCATTCACCGCCCAAGCAAAAGGCGCTGTCGAGGAACTCACAACCTCGGTATTATTGAGAAAGGTGGGAACTGAAATGGGATCCATCCCGGTTGGAAAATTGGACAAGACACACAGTCAGTTGTTCGCTCTACCCTATTCCCAATCTTTCCAGCAGAGACAATACAATTATCAACCTTGCTCGAAAGCGCTTGTCACCTTGGTTGTAAGTGGGAACACGTTACTCACTGCCCTCTGTGCCAAGATACTTTGAGACACCTCCTCTGGATAAATCAATGTAGAAGGTGGGGAGCGATTTTGAATTCAGGCAATCATTTAATCAAAGAAATCGAGACACGAATTTATCACCGACTCACATCGATTTTCAACAAAGGATTTTCCGCAAATGAAATAACAGGGGGAAATGTTATCCATCATTCCGATTCGTGTGCAATCCATAGAACCGCATTTTTCGCCAAAGCGTGGTCCGGTGGATCCCCAGTTCTTTGGCGGTTTTGATTTTATTACCATGATTCGCTTTTAATTTTTCCTGAATGATATGCTTTTCGGCATGACCGAGATATTTCTCCGTGTTTCCATCCGATGACGGTGAAATGTCAGGAATACGATCGAATAAATACCGGGGAAGATGGTGTAATTCAATCGAGTCTCCTTTACAGAGCACAAAGGCGTGTTCGATCGTGTTTTCCAGTTCGCGCACGTTGCCGGGAAAATCGTAGTCCATTAATTTTTCCAACACCTCATCGTTGATTCCAACGATATTCTTAGCGGTTTTCGCGCGTAACAGCTGAATGAAATGGTCGATCAAGAGGGGCAGGTCTTCCCTTCGTTTCGCTAGCGGGGGGAGATCGATCGTGATCACGTTCAATCGATAATACAAATCTTCCCGAAACTCTCCTCGATCGACCATCTCTTTCAGTGAGCGGTTGGTCGATGCCATGGTGCGTATGTCGACGAATGTGGTTTGGGTCGAACCGAGCGGCTGGATTTCCCCTTCCTGCAATACACGAAGCAGTTTCGCTTGCAAAGGCAGCGGCATATCTCCAATTTCATCCAATAGAATGCTTCCGTGATTCGCTTGTAGAAAACGTCCCGGTTTATCCCGTCGGGCGTCCGTAAAAGCCCCTTTCACATAACCAAACAACTCCGATTCCAATAAGGTGAGGGGCAGGGCGGCACAGTTCACCCGGATGTAGGGCGATTCCTTTCTTGGACTGAGATTATGGAGTGCCTGGGCGATCAGTTCCTTGCCGGAACCGCTCGTTCCTTGAATCAAGACACTGCATTCGGATTGGGCCACATCGGGAAGCATTTCAAAAATATCGTGCATGACTTCATTCCTGCTGACCATCTGCTCGAACGAACGGCTTCTCGTCATTCGTTCTTTCAATTCCTCGATGGATGAGAGATCGCGGAAAACTTCCACGGCACCGATCATGGCTCCCGATTGATCTTTTAGTATCGAAGTATTCACGCTGATGGGTTTTGTGATTCCCTCGCGAGTGAGGATATTCACTCGAACATTATGGATGGGAATCCCCTTGTGCATGGTGTTCCTCAATGCGCATTGCTTGTTGCAGTGATTGGTGCGGAATATGTCGAAGCAGAACTGGTCGATTGCTTGTTCCCGGCTGAATCCCGTGATTTTTTCCGCCGCCCGGTTAAACGACGTGATCCGGCAGTCTCTTGTCGTCGTAAATACGCCGTCCGACACGCTATTGATGATAAGTTCATAAATATCTGGGTCTTGTAGAGATTTTGGATCGGTAACCATAAGTCATCACCCGGCTTTATATAATAGGATATTATCGATTGTATTCTAAATGTTGCAAATCCGCAACTGTTGCGTTTCATGTTTTATCAATGCATCATTCACAACGGTAATTTCAGACGCAGCCAACTCAACGAATCCGCTTTTTGATATCAATTATCTGACCTTTTTTCGTTAACTATGTTTGTCGGATAAAAATTGCATTTGATTTGATTATCATTAGAAAACCATCCTGGTTTGCGCACAATCATACTCCATAATTACACATTTTGTAGTAATAAAAATCGGTGCTTTCGATCCGGTGTTTCCGAGTGTTTTCAATCCTGGCATGTCGATTGCACTAGATACACACAAAATCGATGAATGAATTCGCCGCTATCCCGCTTTTTGGAAATCGTGTGGCTCCCCGCTGTGGGAGCGCGCAATATTTCATGGAGATTCAACTGACCGATAGAAACGTGGTTTCCCGGAAAAAGATCGATCTCGCTCACACGCAGGAAAGATGGGTTGACTATCTGATCGAGAGAGGGATCGATCTCCTGATCTGTGGAGGGATCGAGCGGGAATTGCAAAGTCACTTAGAAGCCAATGGAATCCGGATTATTGGAAACGTGGCTGGTGAGATCGAGGATGTCATCACGGCCTTATCGGAAAATCGTCTTCATTCCTGGTTCGGATACAAGCGAATCGGGATACCGGAAGCAGGCCCCGATCAGGAAAGAGATCATCCTGATGGAGACCGCATCACGGAAAAGAAGGATTTCAATCCACCTTCTTTTTCCGTGAATTGTCTGGAGTGCAAAACGAGGAGTTGCCAAAAACAAGGTGGCTGCACCGCTTTCACTCAATCGTCTATCAGTGAAATGAGCCGGGAGGTTCCCGCTTCCAGCGAACACGCATTTTTTCTGACCAGCCTGACGGGCGGACCCATCGCCCGGATGGAGGATTTGGGGGCCTATTGCCACTCGCTCAAATGCAATCAGGTGGGCATGGTGTTTTGCAGCGCCGTATTTTCCGAAATGGAATGGATTCTCGGCCAATTAGACGCTTCGATTCAAACGTTGCCGATTTGTTGTTGTTTTGGGAAGCAGCACTCCAAGAGCGAGAGTTCATTCGGCGATACTTTTTGCGATCCTCACTATATAGCATCCATTCTCAATCATTCCGACACGGATTTGATCGTAACCGTTGGACCTTGCTCGGAGTACAACGCCATCTTAGACCGCTCATGTCGCGCACCCGTCATTTCTTCAATCGGGCGGGACCGCCGCGCGGGCGGGATGCTGTTTCCAATCACTGAGAGTTGCACCGAAAGAGCGGTATGGCGGGAAAAACATTGCATGAAGAATCAATCGACCGAAAAGAATAGTACGATCGAACGCCGCTGATTGACGTTCGCTATCAATGATGGAGGAAGATACATGGCAGCCACGACGGCAACATCACCGCCCCCTGAAAGCAAAGCGAAAAAGTACCCCTATTACATCGAGAAGCCTTTGGAAAAAGGGCGGGTGAAACAATTTCTGAATATATTCGCGGCCGTGTTGAGACATTCCAACTATAAACCGCTGCTGGATGTTTACAGCCGGGCCGTGACAAAATGCGCGCGATGCGCAAGCGCCTGTCAGCTCTATCAAGCCACAGGCGACCCCAAAGACATCCCGTGCTATCGCTCCAACTTGATTTTGGATACCTACCGGCGTCATTTCACCCTGGGGGGCTGGCTGCGAAGCCGAATTCTCGGAGAACCGCCTCTCCAGGAAGAGACGATCGACGAAATGCTGGACAGTTTCTACCATTGCACCGGCTGCCGGCGATGTCTTCTCGAATGCCCCATGGGAATCGATCACGGTCTGATTATGCGTTTGACACGAAACATTCTCAGTGAAATGGGAATCGTTCCCAAAGCGTTGCTGGTCAGCGTCCGGGAACAGCTCGAAGGGAAAACCGCCAACACCTCGGCCATCCCCGCTCCCGCGATGATCGACACCTGCGAGTTTCTTGAAGAGGAGTTGGAAGAGCTTACCGGCCAAACCATCAAATTTCCCATCGATAAGGAAGATGTGGAATACGTTTTCTTTCCGGCGGTCAGCGATTATCTGCTCGAACCGGATACGTTGATGGGCAACGCGGCGGTTCTATTCGCGGCGGGGGATCAGGACAACTGGACGATCGGCACGAAATATTTCGACGGCATCAATTACGGCTTGTTTTACAGCGATGCTGTTTTGGGGCGGACCGTCCAAAAAGAGATGGACGAAACCCGGCGTCTTAGGGGAAGAAAAATCCTGATTGGTGAATGCGGTCACGCTTCCCGCTCGGCAAAAGCCTTCGTGCCGACGTTCAACGATGGAGAGGAAATTCCCGTCATCAGCATTCAGGAATATACGTTGAACGCGATCGAGCAGGGGAAATTGGATATAGACCCCGACGCGATCACTGAAACCGTTACGTATCACGATCCCTGTAATATCGCCCGGTCGGGTTGGATCGTGGACCAGCCGCGCACGATCCTTCGTTCGTTCGTGAAAAATTTCGTCGAGATGACTCCCCACGGACGGGAGAACTATTGCTGCGGCGGGGGCGGGGGAACGGTATCGGTCGACGAAGTGTATGACTACCGGATGAAAGTCGCCGGGAAAGTCAAAGCCGATCAGATTCGCGCTACGGGTGCCGAGATCGTCGTGGCCCCCTGCGCCAATTGTAAAAAACAATTGAAAGAGTTGGTCGAGTATTACAAAATCCCCGCGACGGTTGTCGGTTTGCACGATTTAATCCTGCGCGCCCTCCGATATCCAAAGGGAGCGCCTCGACCGAATACTCAATCAACGGAAAATACTGAAGGGAGTGTCGTCAATGAATGAATGGCTTGAATTCGCTCGTGGTCCCTTGTTTCGATTCGCTTTCCTGATCATGGTTCTTGGACTGGCGCGACATCTGATCGTTGCGGCCTGGGGAATCGGGCAAATGATTTACCGCGCGCGAGACCGCAACAACAACTACTTGAGAATCATCATAAACACGTGTTCCTGGTTGATCCCCATCCATCGGCTCCACCGGATTCTGCCGGTCACCAGTATTGCGTCTTTCGTCTTTCACGCCGGTTTGATACTCATCCCCCTATTTTTGGTCGAACATATCAACCTTTGGCGCTCGTCGATTGGCTTTGGATGGCCGGGATTGCCTATAATCGCTGCCGATAGTTTATGTTTACTGACAGTCGCCGGGGGAACGGTCTTGCTGGGAATCCGGTTCTTCAATCGGAATTCACGATCTATCAGCGGCTTCTCGGATTATTTCCTTCTTATATTGATTCAAGCGATTTTCTTAACCGGATTTTTCGCGTCGCGTCCGTATAATCCCATTCCCTACGATGTGACGATGTTGATCCACGTACTCTCGGCAGACATTCTTTTCGTGCTCATTCCTTTTTCAAAAATTACGCATTGCGTTCTTTTCCCATTGGTTCGTCTGACCAGTGAGTTGGCGTGGAAATTCCCACCGGAAGCGGGGCGTGATGTGGCCGTTCAAGTCCACGGCGAGGTGAAATCGATATGAAAGCCATTCTAACCGATACAACCAAATGCGTTGGATGCAACAAGTGTGTGGATGGGTGTAACATGGCGAACGAATTGCCCCTCAAACCGGAAAGGCCATACCGCACCCACGACGGACTTTCCGCGCAACGTTACACCTCGGTTTTACACGTCTCGAAGGACGGGAAAGACCAGTACGTACGGAAACAATGCCGCCACTGTCTGGAACCGGCCTGTGCGTCGGCCTGCATCGTCGGCGCGCTTCATAAAACGCCTGAAGGAGCCGTGGTCTACGACGAGGATAAATGTATGGGATGCCGGTATTGTATGATGGCCTGCCCGTTCGGCATTCCCCGGTACGAATGGGACAAAGCGATTCCCTTAATCCGAAAATGTACGCTCTGTTACGAACGCCTTCAAGATGGAAATATTCCATCGTGTGTGGAAGCGTGCCCTGAAGAAGCAACGATTTTCGGTGAACGCGATGAGTTGATTGTGCTGGCGAAAAATCGGATCAATAAAAACCAGGATCAGTACATCGGCCAAGTCTTCGGTGAATTCGAAGCCGGAGGAACCTCCGTTCTGTATATCTCGAACATTCCACTCGATTTTCTCGCATGGAAACCCGGCATCGGCAACACACCACTCCCCGAATACACCTGGGCGGCGCTGAGCAAAGTGCCCACGGTGGCGATCGGGATGGGAGTGGCCATGACGGGGATTCATTGGATCATCGAACGGCGGATGCGTTTGAGCGGCGGCGAAGAAGAGAAAGAAACATAAAGGAGAAAACGTGAATAAGCGCCTTATTGTTAAATCCATACTGTGGGCTTTCGTTTCCGCCGGTGTCGTGATTGCGGCCGCGCGATTTCTTTTGGGGCTGGGCGCGACGACGGCCCTGTCCGACGGTGTGCCGTGGGGATTGTGGATCGTCTTCGATGTGATGGGCGGCGTCGCTCTGGCGGCGGGCGGTTTCGTCATTGCGGCCACGGTTTACATCTTTCATCTGGAAAAATACCGCCCGATCCTGCGCCCTGCCGTGTTGACCGCTTTCCTGGGCTACATCGCGGTCGCTGTCGGTTTGCAGTTCGATCTTGGACTGCCCTGGCGTATCTGGCACGCCATGATTTACTGGCAGCATCATTCGGTGCTCTTTGAGGTCGCATGGTGCGTCATGCTCTATCTCACCGTCTTAGCGCTCGAATTCGCGCCGGTTGTTTTAGAGCATTCACTCTTCCAGAAACCTTTATTTCAACGAATTCATCAGCTACTCAAGTGGTTGACCGTTCCGTTGGTCATTGCGGGAATCGTTCTCTCGACGCTGCATCAATCGTCCTTGGGATCGCTTTTCCTGATCGTGCCGCACCGGCTGCACGCGCTGTGGTATTCTCCCTTCCTTCCCCTGTTTTTCTTTGTCTCTGCCATCTGTCTGGGTTTAATGATGGTCACCTTGGAAGCCTTCGTCTCTTCCTGGCTTTTCAATCACAAACTTAAGATTGAACTGCTCGCAGGATTGGGCCGGGCGGCATCGGTTGTGTTGTTCCTGTATCTGGCGATTCGGTTTGCCGATTTGGCGGTTCGGAATCAACTCTCTTTCCTGTTCGACGGTTCGTGGCAAAGCCTCCTCTTCTTTGTCGAAGTGGGAATAGGCGCTTTGCTTCCCGCCGTTTTACTCTCGTTTAAGACCATGCGGCAGCGCGCGGACGTCTTACTGGCTTGTGCAATCGTGGTCGTTCTCGGCATTGTGATGAACCGGTTCGACGTCGGGCTGATCGCGATCCAAAAACTGCCCGGCCAATCGTATTTCCCGACCTGGATCGAGATTGGCGTCAGTCTGGCGGTCGTCAGCGGCGCGGCCTTGGCATATATCTTCTGCGCCGAACATTTCCGGCTGTTTATCGACGAACACGATGAAAGTCCTGATGCCGAAAAACAAAAATACGAACTTCCCGTTTTCGATGGGACATCCAGCGTCTGGCTGGGAGATACCTTCAACCATAATTTCCGCGTTTTTTCGATCATCGCCGTCCTCGTTATGAGCTTTACCGCCGCGATTCTTCCTCGAAGGCACTTCCCGGTTTCGAGGGTGATTCAACTCCGGTGCGAAAAGCGAGTGGCTGGGACGTGCTCGTCATCGACGGCAACCGTTCGGGCGATTTCGTTTCGTTCAACCACAAGGAACACGAAGAACGCCTGGCGAAGTTGTATGGAGGGGAGCGGGAAGGCTGTATCAAGTGCCACCACACCGGAAAGCCGAAAGACGGTCCAACCGGCTGCTATGAATGTCACTCCGATATGTATAAGCCGTCCTCAATCTTCGACCATGAATTCCATCAGCAAACACTGAATGGAAACGAATCCTGCGGGGAATGTCATCCGGCGGATCGACCGAAATCGAAAGCGAGTGCGAAACAATGTGTGGAATGCCATAAGCGGATATTCGCCGGTCTCGATACATCCAAACCGGACTTTTACCTGACCCGAAGCTACGTCAACGCCATGCACGATCTATGTATCGAGTGTCATCGGGAACAGGGTCCGATCGTTCAACGCGACCGTTTGGATCAATGCGCAACCTGTCACGTCAGTCCGCCTCATCCTGCCCAGGCGCTTCCCGATCTGGACGAGGTGGATGGCTCCGGCTTTGAAAACGATGGATCGGGGAAAAAATAATTGTGAGCAAGAAAACGGCAAACTTATTGGAAATGAAAAAAGTGCTGATCGTCGATGACGAGGAAGATATCGTTATTTACCTGGCGACACTGCTTGAAAATAACGGCTATCGAGTGTTTCAGGCACGCAGTATCGAGGAGGCGGAAAAACGGATCGCACAGGAGACTCCCGATCTGATTTGTCTCGATATTATGATGCCGAAACAGACCGGGATTGCATTCTACCGGGAACTGAAATTGGATGAGCGCACACAACACATTCCCGCTGTTTTTATCAGCGCTTTAAGCAACGCGCCGGATTTCCTCGACCGTGAATTCCGGACACTCATCCATAATAAGAATATTCCCAAGCCAGCGGCGTACCTGGAAAAACCGGTCGATGTGGAGAAATTAATTCAACTTATTCAGGATTTAACAGGCGGTGAATCCGATGCAGGAAAATGAATTAAAATCCTGGCTGCGGAAAGAACTTTTCGAGCGCGTTCCGGCGAATATCGCCATCATCGACCGGAATCTTCGAATCGTCGAGGCGAACCAGAATTTCACTGACACATTCGGCGTCTGGAACGATAAACTCTGCTACGAAGTATTCAAAGACCGCCACGAAATCTGCCCCTCCTGTCAGGCGAATGCGCTTTTCACACACGAAGGTAGGAAAGTCAGCGAAGAACGGCGCATCAACCAAAAAGGAGAACGCGCTTATTACGTCGTCCATTTTGAACCGATTGTCGATGAGAACGGCAACGTCCCATACATCATCGAAATGTCGCAAGACGTGACGGAAAACCGGCTGCTGCAACGGGAATACAACATTCTCTTCGACCGCGTTCCCTGCTACATCACTGTTATCAACGAAGAGATGAAAATCGTCCGAAACAACGAAACTTTCCGTAACACGTTCGGTGAATCGATCGGCCAAAAATGCTACGAGATGTACAGGCATTTGAATAAACCGTGCGAGAATTGCCCCGCTCGAAAAACCTTTGAGGACGGCCAGGTTCACACGGCGACTAAAAGTGGAATTAATAAAAATGGGGATCGCGTTCATTACTACGTGACCACCTCGCCTCTCAGCCGAGGGAAAGAAAGCCCCTCTCATGTAATCGAGATGGCGCTCGATATGACGGAAACGAAATCTCTGGAAAACCAATTAAAAGAATCTTTCGATTTCCAGGAAAGTATGATCGAGCGATCCATCGACGGGATCATTGCGGCGAATACCGAAGGAGAGATCAACATCTTCAATCCGTCGGCGGAGAATTTATTTCAATTCCAGGCCTCGGAAGTGATCGGCCGCAAAATGATCGACCGCTTTGTGCCCCAGGCTTTCCTCGACGTGATCGCCCAGCAAGGATCGAACTGTGTGCTCGAAGAGACGGATGTGCTGGACTCCAATGGCGAACGCATCACCGTCCGATTTTCCGGGATGGTATTAAGAAGCGGAGAGACCTTCATCGGGAGCGCCGCTTTCTTTCAAGATTTGCGCGAACTCAAATGCTTAGAGCAGGAAAAACTGGAGGCCGAACGTCTTGCCGCCGTGGGACAAACCGTTGCCGGGCTGGCCCACGG
>CAZSIZ010000088.1:0-20110 GCA_964606645.1 uncultured bacterium | reverse complement strand
AACCTACCTTAAAATAGGTGAAAATTTGTCTTGACAATGGGGTACACTTCAATGATAATCCGTTGTTTAATGTTATTAAAAGGGAATTTACTCATTAAATCCAAGGTTGGTTGTCATGGAAACGATCGCTCATTTTTTTTACGAATTCGCTCTCCGAATCCCCGGCCTCCACGTTTGGTAAAATCAAAACCAGACCAAGTTATTCAAGAGTACCAGGATCGATTTTACGTTTTTGGCATGGCCTGTCATCATTATTTGCTGCATTATATTACTCGTTATCCTCATTATGAATATCTCCGATAATCGTCAGTAAGATAATGGGGCTGGACCATTACAGGAAAGATACATTTGAAGAATCGTATTGAAAGGAATGGTGAGGCTCGCTTGCACTTTTAGTCCACCCTACTTTAGCTTTAAGCCCATCCTACAACTAAATTCGCCATTGATCTTTCCAGAATTAGATTATACTGCCGATATCGTGATGGATAATTTTTCTTTATCGGGAATTATGATTTCTTTCGATAAGGCGATTTTAAGATCGCTGCCATTCTGTGTATAGTCGCACGGGACGGGTTTGCCGGAACGCTTGACTTGCACTTTAACCTTTCCCTGATCCGATATGCGAAAAGCGAGTGAACGCAGGCGAATTGTGCCCCAGCGAACGGCGATTGTATTGGTTTGCTTACCCTTCTTTCGCGTCTGTTCGAGCGTTCCCCATCCCTCGGCGGCGGTAAAGGGGGCGCGGAATTTATCAGGGGTGATGCGTGGATCGAATTCGAGGTATGCCGCCGGGCCGTCGTAATGAAATCCTTCCAGCGCGGTCAGGCAACCCCAGCTGGCCAGCGCCCGCGCGTAGTGGTCGCCGCACTCGACTTCGTTGAAGGGATTGTGCTTAGTCCCGTTGTAGCGTTCGTGAATCCCCCGAATAATGGCCAGTCCTTCTTTCAGAAAACCCTCGGACAGCAGATGCCCGGCGGCCTGATACTCGATCCCCGTCCAGATTTCATTTTTATAACGAACGCCTTCCTTGAGGTGTTCACTTATGGGCCAGGTGCAGGTGAAGAGGCCCGCTTCTCCCGGCCGGGCGAAGACTCGTTCGGGAAGATGGACTTCGTTCTGCGGGCCAATGTCGGTTGCCCAATTATATTTGTAGATCGATTTCAGCGCGGCGCGGACCGTTTCTTTCGGATAGATATATCCCAATCCCAACTGATCCGCCCAGCCCTGCCCGAACAGCTGATCCGACAGGCAGCCTTGCCCGTATTGATGCTGGGGATGCTTCTTTAAGTCCACATCCTGAATAAAATACTCGCCATTGAAAAGGCGTTTGACGGAGAGTTCGGAGCCTTTCTCGAAGACGGCATGGCAGCGCTGAGCGAATTCGTTTTCACCGTTCAGTTTCGCCATCTCTTCAGCCGCACGAAGCGCCGCCAGATAGAGCGAGCCGACGAAGGTGTTGGGGCCGAAGAAATTGATGTCGAACGTGTTGTGCTGGCTGCTTTCGATCAGCCCGTCGTCGTTGTTGTCTTGGCCGAGCAGGTAGAGAATCGTTTTCTTGACGTTCGGCCAGTTGCGTTTCAGGAACGAATCGTCTTTGGAGATCAGGTGTTCGCGGTAGCATTTCAGCACGGTTCCCGCCTGGCCGTCCATCGCGCAGTAGTTATTGAATTCGCCCCGGAAGTGAACGCTTCCGTCGTCTTGCAGGCTGACGCTCAGGTCCTGCCGCTCGCGCACGTTACGCTCCAGTTCCGGGAACAATCGGGCGATGGCGTGGGCGTAGTTCCAGACGTGCGAGCAGGTCCCGTGACAGCAACCGACGCCTTCCCAGCCCCAGAAGCGGCCTGTGCCGAACCATTGCACGGTCGACGTGGCCATATAGGAGACGGTCGAGTGGATACGGTCCAGGAACCAGTGGGGTAAAGTGGAATCGTAATAGGTCTCCCGCCAGCGATCGGTTTCTTTTTCCAGACGTTTGTAGTTGGACGCAAGGCTCTCGGCCACGTGAAACGCCGAGTCGAAGCGGTTGGCGTAATTCCGTCCGCGCAGGTCTTCCTTCTCCTCGCTTCCCGGAATCCATTTGTTGGGGAAAAACCACGTCAGCAGAAACGTGACGGTTCGTTTTTGGCCCGGTTTGATGAGAATCTTTTTCCCCAGCGCGCCGCGAAGCGTCTGTCCGAAATCCTTTCGAGCCGTTTCGCCGAATTCAGGAGATCGAGCGAGCGAACCGTCTTGGTCGAAGAGCGATTCGGGCATCTCCCCGTCAGGAATTGAGAGCGACGACATCTGTCCGAATTTACCGCCCAACAGTGCCAGCCCCATCGTTCCGAAGTCTTCCTGATCGTCCAGGGGACCGCGCCGTTTGGTTTGAGGCCGGTCGGCGAACTCGATCTGATCGACGTTGATATGCCCCCAGCTGCCGGTGGCGTTGTCGAAGATTTCGATGTGCGCTTTCTTGCCCATCCATTCACGCACATCCCAGTTGCCCCAGGACAGCGTTTCCCGGTTTTGACCTATCGCGGTATGGACGGATTTTCCATCCACGATCAGCGAGATGCCCACTTGATCGGGACGTTCTCCCCCGCCGACGAGAAAATTAATGTACTGGCGGTGAATCGTAAATTCGGGAGAAACAAGTCGCCCCTTCGTATCGTCGCCGTTGAAAAACGTGTTGACGAGTCCTTTGCCCTGATAGCCGCTGACGGTGTTTTGGTGAGCGATTTTACCCCGTGCGGGTCCGGGGCCGAACGCTTCGCCTTCAACGGTCCATTCGCCGTAATCGCCACCCTCGAAATCCGCGAATGTTTCCGACGGTTTATCCGTTTTAGGGGCAGGTTTCGGTTCGGCGGAATAATCCAGAAACGTGAAATCGCGGCCCCGGCGAAGCGCGTTCACCCGCTCGCCGTGCATTTCACGCCCACTGTTGAAGCAGACTCCGTTTTCCAGCCAGCCGCCGAGCGTGGCGGTGACGGTGGCCCGGCCTGTGTTTTTGATCGTAAATTTCATCACCGTCGCGGGCAGGGAGGAATCCTCCGCGTTGAGCGGAACGAACGGCGAAAAGGCTTTCATCTTCACGGAGACAGGGAAATCCGGATCGTCGTAAAGAACCTCGCCGACGGGATATTCGCCCGTAAAACTCACGCTAGGAAAGCCGCGCTTATCCAGGCTTCGCGTCTGGATCGTTTTCCCGCTTTTGACGCGAATGGCGAATCCCTGATCGATCGGTGCGGGCGGGGTGTTCGAGTGGTAGCAGTCCGCCCCATAGCCGGAGAAGATATGTTCGTTGAAGATATCCCAATACAGCAATTTTCCGTCGCCGCCCAGGTAGAGTTGACCCGTTGCGATCCCCCCGACCGGCATCCCGATGGTTTTCAGTTCTTCCCCGCGATAGATTTTCGTCGTTCCTTTGGCGAACAGCGTCTCGATCCATTCCGGGGAAAGCGGCTTATCGGCTGGAATGAAATGCCGAATTTTATCGGCCTGGAGCGCTTCCGAAAAAGCCGGGGACGCGGACAGTGATGCGGCTCCCAGCCCCGCGATTTTAATAAACGTCCGCCGGTCGACATCGCAGGCGCTGTCCGTCGCGCAGCCGCATTCGGTTTGCTGGGTGTCGTTCAACTCCGCTTGCATTTCATTTTTCTTATCGAATGAAGTGTTAGATTGTTTCTTATCCGTCATAATCGCCTCCCGAAATTTTCTCAGCATACAAAATAAAAAGACGTTTGGGAAGAAGCAGAAGGCTTTATCCTCGTCTCTAAATCCTCAACCGGCAGAGCCGCTACTAAATTGTTTTCTCAATGTAGGGGCAGGCCCCTGTGCCTGCCCATGTCCACGTCAAATCCTCCTCCTAAATATGACCGTTTTGCAATCGTTTTGACTGATGAGCGACTAAACCATAGACCCTGAATCCTAAACCTTCGCTTCTAAAGTGTGATAGAATGATGGGTCGCTGCCTGCGATCGAGGAGGATATTGGGATCATGAACGATAAAAATAATGTGAACCGGAGAGGTTTTTTAGGGGGCTTGGGCGCGGGGGCTATGGGAAGCCTTGCCTTTAATTCCAATGCAAAAGCCGATCCTTCCGTCATTCAAGAATCCTTTGCGAAGTCAACGTTACCGGCCGGAAAACCGCTTCGCGTATTGCCGGTTCTGGTGTACCACCTGGAATCCCCCAAAGAGATGACGAGCTGGCGCAGTTACGGTGATTTGCACAACCAGAGCGAAGTGGACGCGGAAGCAAAACGGATTGAAAAAGACCTGCAATACTTGGCGGTGAAAACGGAATTCCCGATTCAAGTGCTGCCCCTTCAAACGATCGGAGATGAAACTCAGGCCAAAACCGCCGCTGCGTCCGAAAGCGACATGATCGTTATGTTCGCTTCCGGTGGCGGCACTTCTTTGTATGTGGCATTAACCGCGTCCAAAGCCGTGCCGGTCATGTTTATCCGCCATCAAACCAAACCGAATTACTTGTTCCATGAGATCGCTCATTGGCGTTTTCTGCGGCGCAGTGAAGACGCCATGACGGAACCCAACATGGACGTTGACGATATTGTTGTCGATGACTACAACGAATTGATCTGGCGGATGCGGGCGGTTTACGGTCTCAAAAACGCCAAGGGCACGAAAATGCTGGCGATCGGCAGCCTGACCGCTTACAGCGAACCGGCGCAGAAAAACGGCCCCACACACGCGAAAGACGTATGGGATTACGAAATTGAAATCATCCCCCGGCCCGATTTTGCCCAACGCTTAAAAAAGGCCAGAGCCAGCGCAAATTTGGTGAAAGAGATCGAACGGCAAACAATAACGTTTCTCGAACGCCCTGGCCTCACGCTGGCAACCCAGCAGAAATTTGTCTTTAATTCATTCCTGACTCTTCACGTATGCCGTGAATTATTGAACGAAAAACAGGCGTCGAATTTCGGTTTCGATCTTTGCATGGGGCGGGAAGTGATCGAGATGCTCGGTACGCCGCCCTGTCTGGTTCTTGCTCTGGCAAACGACGAAGGATTCACCGCTTATTGCCATACCGACCTGTCGCACACATGCCCCGGCGTGTTTCTGCGCTGGACGACCGGGAAACCCACCTTTTTGTGCAATACTCATTTTCCTCACGACGGGATATTTACTGTCGCCCACTGCTCGGCTCCCATGAAAATGAACGGGATCGATAACGAACCGGTGACCGTCATGACCCACTACGAATCGAACTTTGGAGCGGCCACACGGGTTCAATATACCAAAGGACAAACCGTCACTGTGATCATTCCAGACCTCCATTGCACTCAATGGCAGGGATTCCGGGGAAATATCCTCTCATGTCCCAACCTTCCCGCCTGCCGTTCACAGATGGATATCTCCATCGACGGCAACGAACGGGCGTTGATTCAAGAGATGGAAGGATTCCACGCGCAAATCGTGTATGGGGATTATCTTCGTGAAGTGGGGTATGCGTTGAAGCGGATCAATCAGCTGAAATGGCGGAATTTCAGCCAAAAGGCTTAATCAATTATCAGTTGACAGTTGACTGGGAAGAGACAAAAAACCCTAAACCCTGAACCCTAAACCCTGAATTTCTCACTCCATCGATTCGGCGACGATTTCGGAGAGGTCTTTAACTTTAACCGTCTCTTCGGCTTGAGCCTCTTTAACACCGTCTTCGAACATCGTCATACAATAGGGACAGGCCAGCGCGATGGTCGAGGGATTCTGTTTCAAGGCCTCGTTGGTCCGTTCGATGAAGACACGCGTTCCTTCCGTCTCTTCCATCCACATCAGGCCGCCGCCCCCGCCGCAGCAGAAGCTGCTCTCGCCGGTCCGTTCCATCTCCAGCGGCTCGTGACCGGAGGCCGCCTGGACAACTTCGCGCGGTTGGTCGTAGATATCGTTGTAACGTCCCAGATAACAGGAATCGTGGATGACGATTTTCTCATCACTTTTATTCTTGATCTGAATCTTCCCTTGCCCGAGCAGTTCCTTGATCAATTCCGAGTGATGGATGACTTCGATCTCCAGTCCGAATTGCTTGTAGTCGTTTTTCAGCGTGCTGAAGCAGTGAGGACAGGACGTGACGATCTTCGTTACACCGAAACGGTTGAAAATATCGATGTTGTCACGAACCATTTTATCGAACACGTATTCGTTGCCGAGCCGCCGAAGCGAGTCACCGCAGCACCGTTCTTCCGTGCCCAGAATACCCCAGGAGACATCCGCCGCATTCAGGATTTTCGTCATCGAAACGGCAATGTTCTTCGCGCGTGAATCGAACGAACCGGCGCAACCGACGAAATAGAGATACTCCACGGTTTTGCCTTCTTCCAGGATCGGAACGTTGAGGTCTTCCGTCCATTTGGCCCGGTCGGTCGGCGCGATTCCCCAGGGATTGAAACGCTGTTCGGAATTTTCGAAGAACGCGAGCAACTCGTCGGGGAATTTCGATTGCTCCATCACCAGATGCTGTCTCATTTGGATGAACTTGGGCACATGCTCGATAAAGACGGGGCATTGCTGCATACACGATCCGCATGTCGTGCATTCCCAGAGGTTCATTTCCGGCATACTCTTTTCGCCTTCGGCGATGAGAGGAACGGCCATCTCCGCATCGATAGGAGCGCTTCCCAGGGAATCGAATGGGCGTTCGGTTAAAAGGCCGGAGCCGTTGGCAAACAGATTGTATTTTCCACGATGAATCATATCTCTGGGATTGAGAGGCTTCCCGGTGCTGTTGGCCGGGCAGGCTTCCTGACAGCGTCCACACTCGGTACAAGCCATGAAATCCATCAGGTCTTTCCAAGTGAACTGAACGACTTTGGAAACACCGAAGGTTCGTTTCTTCTTAAAGACCAAGCGCGGGACCGTTCGGACGAACTCGAAACTGCGGAAGAAACAGTTGGGAATTGCCGTCAAGACGTGAAGGTGCTTGCTGTAGGGAAGGTAGTTCAAAAACGCCAGCAGAACGAGCGCATGAATCCACCAGAAGAGTTCGGTGATGAAATGAACCCGATCCACCGTCGAATCGGTGAAGCAAGCGGCAGCGGCTTGCGATATGGGCATCATTTTGGCCCACCCAGTCTCTTGCAACGCGATCTCCCCCGCATGGTAGCCGAAATAGGCAACCATCAACGCGGCAATCATAAAGAGAATCAAAAACGCATCCATCGAGAGATCGATATGAGCGGGACGGAAAAAGAGACGACGAATCACGGCGGCAAACACGGCGATTAGCACGACCAGCGACATCACTTCCGTCGCGATCAACAGAATGCTGTAAGGGATATCGCCCAGGAACGACCAGGAGAATTCCGGGAAGATCCCGGCGATCAGGAATTCCCCGTTCAGCATCAGCATGGTCATGAAGCCCCAGAAGATAATAAGGTGGTTGAATCCATAGCGGGTTCTTACGACTCGAATCTGGCCAAAGGCGTAGACGAGCATATTTTTCAGCCGTATCGCCAGGCGATCGAAGCGGTTTTCCCATTGCCCAAGGCAGAGCAAGGCTAGGAGTTTAAAAACGTTATAGGCGAAAAAGCCGAGTGAAACGACAACGACGGCTCCAAAAACAATCCGGCTCATAATCTGTATCTCCAATTAGGCTAATTTTCAAAAATACGTTTGTAATGGCGGTTATAAAATCCCAGAAAAGCATGGGATTTTACAAATCGTAACGCATTCAATCCGAACATATTTTAATACCGCCCTAGACGGCTTTTTGACTGACTTTCTGCTTCAATTGTTCGATCACGGCGGGGAGAATCTGGAAGACATCCCCGACGATTCCGAGATGGGCGACATCGAAAATAGGAGCGTTCTTATCCTTGTTGATCGCAATGATAAAATCGGAGGTTTGCATCCCGACCAAGTGCTGGATCGCTCCCGAAATCCCGCATGCAACGTAAAGTTTCGGTTTGACGGTCTTTCCGGTCTGCCCGACCTGATGGGCGTAGGGCAGCCAACCCGCGTCGATCACCCGGCGCGAACATCCCACGGATCCGCCCAGCAGATCGGCCAACTCTCGGATCAGTGAGAAATTCTCCGGAGCCATCATCCCTTTGCCCCCGCTGACAATGACGCGGGCGCCGGGCAGGTTGATGGTCGTGTCCGATTTCTGCTGAATGATTTCCAGGACTTTGGAGGTGATTTCATCTTCGGGAACGACCACCGATTCGGTGATCAATTGCCCTTTCCGTCCGGACTGAAATTCCGGTTTCGGCATGACGTGCGGACGGACGGAGGCCATCTGCGGCCGGTGAACGGCGCTGAGGATCGTCGCCATGATGTTTCCGCCGAACGCGGGTCGGGTCTGTTCCAGCAGGCGGTCGGACATACTGATCGTCAGACCGGTGCAATCCGCCGTCAAACCCGTTCTCAGGTCCGTGGCCACGGCTCCCGCGAGGTCCCGCCCCAGTCCGGTCGCTCCCATGAGGATGATTTCCGGTTTGTATTTTCTCACCAGCGCGGTGCTGGCTCGAAGATAGGGAACCGTGCGATAATTTTTGTAGACGGGATCGTCGACGATGTAGACGTTATCCGCGCCGTAACCGAAGGCTTTTTCGGTTAAGTGTCCGACGTTGTCGCCGATGATGAATGCGGACAATTCGACGCCCAAGTCCTGAGCCAGTATCCACCCGGCTCCAAGCAGCTGCCAGGAAACCACATGGGCTTCACCGTTTACCTGTTCGACGAACACCCAGACGCCTTTCCAGGCTTCCAACGCTTTCTTGATCGCGGCGTCTTCATCCTCCTCTTCTGGAGCAGGTTCTTCTTCCTGGGGTTCATTTTTACGAGCGGCTTTGCGTTCGGCTTTCCACTTGTTGAAGATTTCGAGTTGGGCATAATCTTCCGGCGTCATGAAGATTTCCAACGCGTCGGAGGGGCAGACTTTGATGCACTTTTTACAACCCGTGCATGGGTCGAGAGCGATTTCCGGCTCACCGTTATCCAGCATTGTTATGCAATCCACCGGACAGGCGGCTGCGCACCGGTCGCCGCACGCGATACATTTCCCTTCAAGCAAGCGGGCTTTTCCAAGGGGTTTTTTGGGTCTTTTGGGTTTCTGATCGGTCATGTTTTTTTAACCTATATTTTCCTGTCGTTAATCTTCCGTGAGAATGTCCCAATCGTAGATTTTATCAACCATCATCGTGACGGCTTTTTCCTTATTTTCTTCTTCGCCGTTGATGATCTCGCCTTTTTCCCGTTCGGGAGCGAATATTTTCCGCACGACGGTCGGTGAGCCGGTTAAACCGATTTTGCTTTTATCGATACGCAGCACATCATTCGATAGGACGGGAACAACGATCTCGTCCGACTGGAGCCTACCCGGAACGGTGGGGTAGCGCGGTGTGTTGATTTCGCGAACGACCGTAATCATAGCAGGCAACTGGGATTCGACGATCTCGTAATACCCTTCCAATTTCCGTCGAACTTTGATCTTTTTATTCGCCATATCCAGATCGAGAATCTTATCGACAAGCGTCAGCTGAGAGTAGTTCAACCGGCAGGCGATTCCGGGGCCGACTTGGGCGGTGTCCCCGTCGATAGTCTGCATCCCGCAGAAAACCAGATCGACCGGTTCGTCTTTATTCATCCGGGCAATCGCTTCCGCCAACACCTTGCTAGTCGCCAACGTATCGGCTCCACCGAATACCCGGTCGCTCAAAAGAATCGCTTTATCCACTCCCATAGAGAGCGCGCGGCGAAGCACTTTATCCGCCGCCGGCGGCCCCATCGACATAACCGTCACCGTGGCTCCATATTGGTCTTTGACCCGCAGCGCCTCTTCGATGGCGTGGGTGTCGTAGGGATTCGTAATGAAGGGAACCCCTTCGCGCACGAGGGTGTTGGTCACCGGATCGATCTTCACGAGAGTCGTGTCCGGAACCATTTTGATACTAACAACGATATGCATACAACAGTCTCCTCGGCTGAAAATAAAATATTCGTTCTATAATAATTGACTTATTTGTCATCCCTGCCCGCCCTGAATCCGTGTGAGCGTGACGGATGGGAACAGAATTAATTGTATTCACCCAGAAAGAAAAATTGATCGGTTCATAGGAAAAATGCTGGATGGTTTGAGGATTCCAAAATAAATGATGCGTCTCAAGATAGTTGCATATTTATCTAATATCGCTTGGATAATGATATCCCACATCGCATTTATGTACGGCCATTCTTCCTATAGAATAGAGATAATACTATACCTAATACCTACGGAAAAGGTCAAGGTGTTTACGCAATATGCAAGTTACTTTATTAACTATTGACTGAAGAGCGCGGCTTTCATTCTATGGAGTGAGATGGATTGGTTGTCTTAGTCGTGGGATTTCAAAGGATTACTACACGGTGGCCAATCATCCCTACGCTTGAAATATTCGGTTGGAACGTTAGGATCGTATCAATCGAACAAACACGATATCATCAAGATTCATAAAAGAGCGAGGAGTCGAACGATGCGCAGCGATGTGATGAAAAAAGGGGTCGAAAAAGGCCCGCACCGAAGCTTGTGGTATGCCACCGGAATGTCGAAACGCTCCCTGGATAAGCCGATCATCGGGATTGCCAACTCCTTCAACGAGGTCGTGCCGGGCCATATCGAACTGAACAAGATCGCCAACGCCGTCAAACGCGGGGTCTATATCGCGGGTGGTACGCCGGTCGAGTTCAACACCATCGGTGTCTGCGACGGTATCGCCATGAACCACGTGGGGATGCGGTATTCCCTCGTCAGCCGCGAGACGATCGCCGATAGCGTGGAGATCATGGCGATGGCGCATCCGTTCGACGGACTGGTGCTGGTTTCCAATTGCGACAAGATCACGCCCGGGATGCTGATGGCGGCGGCGAGACTGAATGTGCCCACCGTTTTTGTCTCCGGCGGTCCGATGTTGGCGGGTCACGATCGAGGTGACGCGATTGCGCTGGACGATCTCTTTGCCCGAATCGCACAAGCGAAAACCGGCGAAATTTCTAAAAAGGATTACGAAAGTTCCTGTGGTTCCGCCTGTCCGGGGGCGGGATCGTGCGCCGGGATGTTCACCGCGAACTCGATGAATTGCATCACCGAAGCGCTGGGCGTTTCGATCCCGGGCAACGGGACGATCCCCGCCGTTTTCTCCGACCGGATTCGCCTGGCCGAAATCGCGGGGAATCAGATCGTCGATCTAATACGGAATGATGTCAAAATCCGCGATCTTCTGACTCGCGACGCTTTCCTCAACGCGATTGCGCTGGATATGGCGTTCGGCGGTTCGACCAACACCTCGCTCCACATCCCCGCGATCGCGTATGAAGCGGGAATTAAAATCACGCTGGAAGATTTCAACGAGATCAGCGATAAGATTCCTCATATCTGCAACATGGCTCCCGCGAAAGACGGATATCACATGGAAGACCTGAACCGTGCGGGAGGCGTTTCATCCATCTTAAATACGTTGATCGAAGGCAAACTGATTCGTGGAAACACGCCCACCGTCACGGGAATGACATTGAAGAAAAATGTCAGCCAATCGCCTACCGGAACCAAAAACGGCGTGATTCGCTCGCTCAGTAATCCCTATCATAAGACGGGTGGGTTGTGCTGTCTCTTTGGCAATCTCGCGCCGGATGGAAGCGTGGTCAAAGCATCGGCAGTCGATCCCAAAATGCTAACCAATAGCGGCCCCGCCCGAATCTTTAATACCGAAGATAAAGCCGTTAAAGCCATTCTCGGCGGCAAGATCAAGGAAGGGGACGTCGTCGTGATCCGATGCGAAGGCCCCAAAGGCGGACCGGGCATGCCCGAAATGTTGACCCCGACGTCTGTCGTTAAAGGCATGGGCCTCTCCTCGAAAGTGTCGCTGATTACCGACGGCCGATTCTCCGGCGCAACGACGGGAGCCTCCATCGGCCATATCTCCCCCGAAGCGATGGAAGGCGGTCCCATCGGTCTCCTGAAGGAAGGCGACATCATTGAGATCGATATTCCCAACCGCGCGCTGAACGTGCGTTTGTCCGATGCCGAACTCGAGAAGCGGCGCGAAAAATGGACTCCACCCGAACCGAAGATCAAAACCGGAGTGATCGAGCGTTACACCCGGGTGGTCTCTTCCGCCGCCAGTGGAGCCGTGCTTGAATAATAATCACCTCTTATTGAACGGGGGCAGGCACAAGGCATGCCCCTGTACATTCCGGTTGGATTGAATCGAAGGAGCAGGATGAAATACGAACCGGACGGATTTACGTTGATCGAATTGCTGATCGTGGTGGCCATCATCGGGATTCTGGCCGCGATCGCCGTTCCCAATTTTCTGAACGCGCAAATCCGGGCAAAGATATCGCGCGTTCAGGCCGACCTTCAGACGCTCGGAACCGCCATCATCACCTATCAGACCGACCGCAACGACGTCCCCTCGGACATGAATACGGGTTCCTGGCCGACGTATATGGTCTCTCACATCGCCGTTCTGAGCACCCCGGTCTCTTATGTGACAGCCTTTCCCCGCGATCCCTTCAACCGGGGAAGCAATACCGCGAACGCCTCATGGGTTCCCGATTCGTGGGATTTTCTTTCCTCGGAATATTTCACCCGCAAAGGATCTCAGGGAACGTTTTGGAGTCCGTTTTCAGGCCCCAGCGAGATGAATGGAACTCAGGACTTCCGAAACCGGCTCGCGATCCTGTATTCGGTCGGCCCTTCCATGATTCGGTATTTCCCCGGAGAAGCGTTCCGGCGTGGGTGCTGGCACATGGATTTCGACGCATCGAATGGGCTTCGGTCCTTCGGTTCGATCCGGCGTTTTATCCCATAGAACCTTTTCTCACTCACGTTGGTATGTTAGTCTCTTACCAGAAAATTCAATCGCAAAACGGCAACAAATAATGTCGCGCAACCAAATCCCCTCTCCCTCTGGGAGAGTTAGGGTGAGGGTAATAATGCAAAAGCATATCAATTTCACAATAACTTTATTAGACCCTAAACCCTAAACCCTGCTATTGGAAAGGTTTCGAGTGATGAGAGAACGCGCGTTCACATTGATCGAATTGCTGATCGTCGTGGCGATCATCGGCATTCTGGCGGCCATCGCCGTGCCGAATTTCCTCAACGCCCAGACCCGCGCCCGCGTCGCGCGAGTGATGGGCGGCCGATCGGCAGCGGACAAGGCCATTCCTCCTACTCGGTCTATATCGAATACCTGCACGAACTCACCACACCCGTGGCCTATATCAACCGTGTCGGTTTCACCGATATCTTCAAACCACAGCGAGAGAAAACCAACTGGTATCCCGACGACACGATCTTCAGTTATCAATACGTAAGTTACAACGGCAGCTGGGCGCGCCTTTCCAACGTCTCCGCCGCCATGAACGGACAGTACTATCCCGGTTACTGCCTCTCCAGTTACGGCCCGGATCACGGGGCCAACGGCGTGGAATGGCATCCGATCACTGGCAATGCAGGTTCCATCTACACCACCAGCAACGGCCTCTACAGCGAAGGCGACATCGGCCGTTTCGGCGGATCGGTCCAAGAGCGAACCGTTCTGGGAAACTGATCCAGCAACCGTTTTTTCCAAAGCGCCGAACGAAATAAATGCTTCAAGTCTTATCACCGTATCGTTGCCTGCAACCCGCATTTTGATTAAAACCACTTGAATGAAATGGAGAATGACTGTGAATACTATGACCAGACGGGAATGCCTGAAACGAACCGCTCAACTCGGAGCGATGGCCGCGCTGAATGGCTTGGCCGGTCCGATGAAAGGATCGGGGAAGGAGAACGCTCCATCGAAGCAGCCCAATATCGTTTTCATTATCGCCGACGACATGGGATGGGCGGATGTGGGCTATCATAATCCCGAACTCAAAACACCGAACCTCGACCGGCTGGCGAAAGAAGGCGTGCGCTTTACCCATCATTACGCCTGCCCGACGTGCACCCCCACCCGCGTCGGTGTGATGACCGGTCACTACCCAAGCCGGTATGGTGTAACGGGACCGGATTACGGCCAGATTTTCCGGGAGGATACCGTCACTCTCGCTTCCGCCCTCAGCCATGCCGGTTACTTCACCGCGATCTCCGGTAAATGGCACATGGGTTCCCCCCCGGATTGGACGCCCATGAAATACGGCTTCGATTCATCTTATGGATACTTTCACGGACAGATCGACCCTTACACGCATCTCTATAAAACCGGCGTGAAATCCTGGCACAAGAACGACCGTTACATCGAAGAAAAAGGTCACGCGACCGACCTGATCACGGATGAAGCCGTTCGAGTCATCGAACAAGACCGAAACAAGCCTTTCTTCCTGTATGTCGCCTACAGCGTTCCCCACCACCCCTTGGATGAACCGAACCAATGGACGGCGCTCTATCAAAATGAAAAAGAACCTTCCCGCCGGTGGTTCAACGGCAGCATCAGTCACATGGACGAAGGGATCGGACGCATCGCCGGTGCCCTGGACCGGAAGGGAATCCGCCAAAACACCCTGATCGTTTTCATCAGCGATAACGGCGGACAAAAGAGCTGGAGCAATGCGACTCAATATCATGGCCGCTATGCGGACAAACCGCATAAAGTGCTGGGCAATAACCGGCCATTAAGAGGCTGGAAAGGTGAGGTCTACGAAGGCGGAATTCGCGTCCCGGCCTTCGTCAATTGGAAAGGAACGCTGAACGACAGTGAACCCAGCGTCCTCATGCACGTCGTCGATTGGATGCCGACGTTATGCCGGCTGGCCGGTTATCAGCCTTCACACAGTCTGGAATGGGACGGGATCGACCGGTGGCCGCACATCACCGGCGAAAAACAGGATACTCCGCCTCGTACGATGTATTGGAAAACAGGAAAAACGACAGCAGTACGAAAAGACGATTGGAAACTGGTCGTCACGAACGCTCGAAAAGAAGAACTCTATCACCTCGCCCAAGACCCTTACGAAAAACAAGATTTGGCAGAAAATAACAGCCAGCAGTTGGATGAATTGAAGGCGCTTTTACTAGAATTACAAAAGAAAGACCGCCCCAAATTGTGATCCCCCCGTTAATATTCTACAATGCCCCTAAACCCTATCCCCTAAACCCTATACCCTGTTTCAATGATATCCCTGTTTCTCTGTTGGTCGCCCGTGCTGTTATTGATCGTTCTCGCCGTGGGTTTCAAGCGTCCGGCTCTGGACCTATCCATTGCGGGTGTGGTATACACGGCAGCGCTGGTGATCGTCGTTTACGACACACCGGTATCCGTCGCGCTCCAAGCCGCGCTGGATGGAGCGTTGACGACGCTGCCCTTGCTTCTGGTCGTGTTCGCGGGAATATTCCTCTCTTTTTTGTTAATGGAAACCGGTTCGTTGAAACGAATCGCCGAGTGGTTCTTGAGCGGTGTAAAGAACGCCTACCATCGCGAACTGCTCATCGCGATGGGCGTCGGGAATTTCATGGAAGGGTCCAGCGTCATCGCCGAGCTCGTCGCCGCGCCGATGCTGCGGGCCACCGGACTCTCTCCCACGAGCGCGACCGCCCTGTCAGTCATCGGTTATGCCGGATTGATGACCCTGGAGATGGCGGGCATCATCGTTACCGTGCTGGCGTTGATTACGAACCTGCCGATGTATGACTTAGCGATGGCGGCGGCCTGGCTCTCGATCCCTTCGACAGTCATGTTGGCGGCCAGTATCCCATTTTTTCTGGACGGCCCGGTTCGGCCCTGGCGGCGGATGATGCTTCCCATCGGCTGCGGTTTCTTCGTGAGCGGAGTGGCGCTGCTGGCGGTCGATTTAGTCGGCGTAACGGTGTCGGGCATGCTCGGCGGGTTGGCGCTGATCGTGGCGATCGTGTTATTCGGCACGCGCCAGTTGACGTGGAACCGGGGGATCGCGCGCGATTTCACCCCGTTTGGTTTTATTCTGGTCTCGCTGCTGCTGGTCAACACCGTCCCCATACTGCGCGAGTGGACCTTCGACCGATTGACATGGACCGTCCGGGTGATCCCCATTCACGCCATCACTTTCCGCCCGTTTTTCTCGGCGTATCTCTATTTATTTACAGCAGGTGTCCTCGGCGTCGTTCTCTTCAGAAATTCGGATTTTCGATTGCGCGCGTTACTGAATAGATCGACAACAGTAGGAATACGTGTGTCGATCACGATGGTGCTCTTCGGTGTGATGGGCCAGATTATCGCGTTTTCCGGTTACGATTCCGCTTTTGAGTTAAACGCCGCTCATAACATCCCCCGGCTGATCGCGTCGGGTCTTGAATCGCTCACCGGTGGTTTCTATCCCGTCTTCGTACCCTTTTTAGGTTGGGTGGGAACGTTCCTGACCGGCTACGGCGTGGCTTCACTGATGCTGTTTGGGCCGATTCAAGTCGAGACCGCGAACCTCATGGGCGTATCGGCCACCTGGCTGTCGGCGGGATTGGCGGTGGGAGCCTCGATCGGATCGGTTTCATCACCGTTCAAGATCGCGCTCGCTGCGCCCATGTGTGGCGCGATGGGAAAAGAGGGCGATATCCTCCGCAGAACGATTCCCCTTGGGATAGCCGTCTCACTCCTCCTAGGCATCATCTTGTGGCTGATTCTTTAAAAACAAGGTTTAAGGGCAGAGTTTAGTCCCTTATCTGTCAAATTGATCGCAAAACGGTCACAAAACATTTAATTCGGGAGATCGACTAAGTGGGAGGGCGAGGCTCCTGCCCCTACATTGACAATCCTGTTTGGTTCCGGCTCTGCCGGATTAGGGTTTGTTAATAAAAAAGTCTTTGAAAAATCGATACGCTTTTGCATTATCGCCCTCCTTACCAAGAAAAAATATACCACTTCGATGTGTTACCCATGTCCCCGGCCCATTCATCCCAGAGGGAGAGGGGACAATATGCTTAACTTAATGGCATTGGGGCTGCCCCTACGATTAAACCCGTGACATCCTCTTTCCTCCTGCTTGATTTGGCTATGGTGGTGGGTCGATAAAGGGGGATCCATCGTATAGGCTGGTGGGTTGATCAGGCGTGGTCTATCCTGCATGGCTATAAAAAAGTGAAACCATTTCTAGTTAAATTATTATCGATATTGATATTGACGTTCTATTTCTTCCGTTCTGTTTTTTTCCGATTGATGAAAAAAGTATTTGACAAATACCCTTTTCGTGAAAGGATACACTTAATGAGATGATATTTACGTGTATTTCAAATCTTGATGCGGGTAGATAAAACGAAACGGCAAAAGTCGGAAGCACTTTCAGTGACCACAAGATTTATTATGACGTTTGGATTATGAATACCGATATCTTGCCGTTTCGTCTGCAAGGTCTGACTTATTGACGGACCTTCAGCAAAACCCCGCATCCAATAGAAAGGAAACGATCATGGATTACAGTCAATGGACCAAACTGACCGCCTCCGATTTTACGGACCGGAAAGCAACCAACCATCAAGCCGCCCTCTTCGGGAAAAATATGGAATCTTACCTGATTGAATTGAAAGTAAAGGATGAGGAATCCATCAATCACGCCATCGGTTGGTTTTTCGCTAACGCGGATGAAGACGTTTTCGAGCATGAAATGGAAGATGTGGAGATTGAATTTATCGCCGACCAATTCCGGGAAACGCTTGAACGGCGGCACGATGCGTTCAGAATTGACACACTGGATGAAAAAATCGTGGATTCTCCACCTACCACGCCATCGTAATCAACGATCGAATCAATGGCTCGATCCTGTTTTAAAAACACGAACACGAGTCACGGAAGTAAGATAAAAAATCAACGAACCCATCCCGTATTATCAGTTATCAGTTATCAGTTATCAGTTTTCAGTTGAATATAGAATTATTTTTTTGTAACCGTCAGTCCGCCAGTTAGTGCGATGCGACTAGTAGAGTGACCAATTAATTTTGACGAGTCGTGTTTCCAGTTTTCCCTCACCCTAACCCTCTCCCAGAGGGAGAGGGGACTTAGCTACCCGACATTATTTGTTGGTCAGAGTACAAGGATGATTAGCGATCTCTTTGTGGGGACGTGAGGATCATTTCTCTTGAAATCTTCTGGGATTGAAGATAACGAATGGGTTCGATTTTTTCACGATGCAATTTTTTCGCCACCGCTCCCTGCTCGCGAACCAGTTTCGGGGCGGAGAGAGTGGACTGAAGTTCCTGCAGGCCGGTGCCCACTTTGCCGGAAAGGCCGAAGAGATCGGTGATCGTACCGATCGCCGCGTCCCAGGCGGTGATGAAATCGTAATCCTCTCCGATCGCCAGGCTGGTAGTTCCTACACCCGAAACACTATCCGCTAAAGTCGTGGGATCGGTGAGGAAGAGATTGTTTTTCGCATCATAAATGCGGCCTACGATTCGGTTGTTGGCTGCGTCGTGCCACGTGATGAAAAAGGTGCTTGCATAAGAGAACTCGCCGACTGTCAGTGCGGTGACATCCGGAGCGAGGTTACGGCTTTCCGCGCTGTCCTCATCGATGATAAATTCAGGAGTGACGAACTGCCCCCGATCGTCGATTGCCGCGCCGTGAATCGAACTGCGTTCCGTATCGGGATCGTTTTCGCGCCAAACGGTTAAGTAGACGCCATCCATACTGGCAATATGAGGATCGGTGGCGTTCGAGTATACCGTATCCAATTCGCTTAGCTGAATTTCCAAAACCGTTTGGGGCAAGATGTTTTCCGTTGTCGGCTGTGTGTCGATATTGAAAATGCGCGCGTAAATATCACTTCGTTTTTTCTCGTTGAGGATCAGGCGGTTGTCCGACCAGACGGCGATAATATTTCCAAGTGAATCTATACAGGCATCGGATTGCGCGACGTTGGTATTTTCAAAGGGAACGTTGACCAGAAAATCGTGACTGTCGATTGACTCGATCTGCCCTCCGGTCCAGCGCATTCGCCGGGCGTAAAGATCGTAGACGTAGTTTCGGTCGTCACGCCAGATCGCAACGAGGTTATCGCCATCATTCGCGATGGACGGTTCGGCCACGTTGGTGTCGTCGTACGGATCGTTCACTTCGTAATCCCCTTCAAGAAGGCGGTTGCCGAAAGAATCGATCGGCGTGAGATAAACGCTGAAAAGTTTCTGAACGCTTCGATTGTCTGCCCAGATCACGTGGTGGGTTCCAGCGAAATCGATCGCGATGTCCGGTGATTGGGCGGCAGTATCCTCGAACGTCTTATTGACCGTGACGGGATCGCCAATGGTATTGTTATCGATCGTGCGGAGAAGGATATCTTGAAATCCGCCGGTTAAATCGGCGGCTACAACGGAATAAACGGAATTCCGGTCGAACGCGGCGCTGGGATCGAACGCTTCCTTATCGTCATCCGTGGGTGATAACTCATAAGTCGAATCGACCGAAATTTCGGCGGTTGAAAGTACCGGAGAGACGGGGGTCACGGTCGGTGTTGGAGTCACTTGAGGCGAGGAAGAGAACCCGATCCCGAAAACGTTCCGTAGTACCGGATCGGCGACGGTGGATTCGTTGAGCGCGTAGACCTCGAAATTGTCGAACATCATCGTCACTGGACCTGCGCCTTCGACATCGCTCACTGCCAGTTGCAGAAGCGGGACGATTGCCTTCTGTCGGGGCCGGTAAAGAAGCGTGATGGTTTGGTAGTCGTCCACGTATCGCTGCGAATCGGCTTCGATGGCGTAAGTGACACTGCCATCCGCGTCGGCGAGTGTACCGCCCTGGAGAGTGTTCAACGCCCCGGCGGCTACGCTTCCGCCTCCCGCCAGCGCTAACACCGATACCCGCAGCACGACTAAATCGTCCCCCACGTCGATTGCCGGACCTACCAGGAAGGAACCTTGACCGGGCGAGGCGGTTATTACGATGCCCCGGCCATTGGAATAATCGGGTGACGAAGGACTGACGGGGATGAGGCCGATCGAGACGGAAGCCGGATCGAACTGTCCCCCGCCGCTGGCGGCTGCGCTCCAGCCACTTGCCTCGAAATTCGTGTCGTCGAAAGTGGCTTGATAAATCGGCTCGGCAGTGTGAGCGGTCGCTGCGACACACAGCGCCATCGCCAGAATGATTCTGTGGAATGATGTATTTGTCAAATGGGCTAAGTACATTGGAGTCTCCCGTCCTTTTTGATTTACTTGTGATAGTGAATGGTGGGCTACGCTTC
>CAZSIZ010000087.1:0-20253 GCA_964606645.1 uncultured bacterium | reverse complement strand
TCGTTTCGATCACCTTGGCTTCACGATTCCTGCGGCGTAGCCGCTTCGTCCAACATGAGTTTTCCGGTGGATTTTCTCAAATTGCTAGTGCGCCCCGTTTCCCCCTCAATTTGGAAGGATGGTGCGGTTTCGATGGGAAATCAGATAAGAAATAGGTAAGTTATGTTGTTAGGGAATAGAGTTAAGTTGGGGAGGCTCAAAGTGCAGCGAGCCTCTCTATCCCTTTATGTCAGAAACACCGGGATTACTATCCCGGTCTATCAGGATGGGCAGGATTCAAGGATGAACGGGATAAAAACTTTTCAAACATCCTGAATATCCTTCCATCCAGGTCATCCTGATTCTGACGAAAAATAATAAACAAGGTTAGTTCGAAGAGCAACGAGCCACACTATCCCTTACTCCACTTCCAGGACGAGGCGTAAACCGAGGGCATAGCTTCGGCGGTCGGGTGAGGCTTTCCCCCGGCTGGCCGAGCGTAGGAGATTATTGGTCGAGTTCCATCCCCCGCCACGGATCACTTTCGAGTTTCCGGTTTCGGGGCCGATTGGATCTATCTGTGGAACGCTGGGATAGGGATCGTACCAGTCCTGGCACCACTCGGACACGTTACCGGCCATATCGAATAGATCCCAGGGATTGGGAATCTTCAATCCGGCGTTCTGGGATTGGTCGGTGTTTACGATGCTCCAGGCAAAGAGATCGATACTTAGATAGGACGGATCGTCACCCCAGTAAAAACGGATTTCGGTTCCGGCGCGGCAGGCGTATTCCCACTCAGCCTCCGTTGGCAGGCGGAATGTACCAAGCCCCAAATCGTTCAAACGAGTGATAAATTCCTGGCATTGTATCCACGAGACGTTTTCGACCGGATTAGCGGGATCGATGTAATTGGATGGATTCTCATTCATCACGGCTTTCCAATGCGCTTGGGTGACCTCGTATTGCCCGATGTAGTATGGCTGGGTGATTGTGACATCGTGCAGAGTTTCGTTCGAATCGCGATCTTCTTCGCTTGTTTGGCTCCCCATCATGAACGTTCCCTGCGGAATCCAGATAAAATCGAACGGGATGCGGTCAGCCGATAAGTTGGGAAGATCGACACGCAGCAAACGAGATTCCGGAGTCGGCCACGGTGTTGGGGTATGGGTTGGACTCGGGGTCAACGTCGGCGTTGGAGTAAAAGACGGTGTTGGGGAATGGGTCGGCGTCGGGGTGCAGGTTGGAATCGGATCGAGTGAATCGCTTCGGATCAGTTCGAATGTCTGACCGTCCAACTCTGCGTAAATTTCGTTATCGACGGACCACCCGCACGATAGAACATCGATGGATTCCGTCACGTTGCGAAACTCGAATTTCAGCAATGAACCGAAGGCGGTGAAGGGAATCGACGTAAATGGATTTTTAGGATTGGTGCTTTCGAGATCGATCCACGTGCCGCCGATCTCCGCGTCGGTCATTGTCAGATTCCAGCCTTCGCATAAACCGCCTTGCTGTTCGGGAACCCGCTCAACCGTATAGGGTACGGTTGCGTTGACGTGCAGGTGGATGTGGCGAATCCACTGCGGTGTGTAGTCCGAACGCAGGAAGACAACGGTTCGGCCCTCGACGGTCTCCGACCCGATGACCCGCAGCACGCCTTGCATCGGATCGTCGGCGTAAACGGATGATGCATAAGCCTCTTCTCCGATGTAGGTCGCTTCCGATTCTTCCAGCGAGAGTGTGAACGAGGGAGTAAAGAAGGTCGAATCACGTTTGAGCGTCGCCCAGCGAAGCGTATAGCGTCCGTCGAGTTCGTCGGCGATCTGCTTGAATTGAGTCGCAATGTGCGAGGTGGTTTCCGCCGTTCCGTACCGGCCGAGTGTCTGGTTCGCGATGTTTTGCAGGGCGCTGGGATCGAGAATGGTCCCGTAGCCGATGCTGTAAACCTTCACCTGATTATCAAGCGCCGACTGAATGATTCCGGCTGGCTGTTTCGTGCTGGTATCGTCACGCCCGTTCGAGATAAAGGCCACGATCCGTTCTTCCGGATTCGATACGCTTCCGAATTCCTGCACGGCGACATCGGCTGCATCCCAAGCGCGTGAAACACCGAACCGCCATTGGACCTGTTCGTCAAGAATCGTATCGATGATACTTTTCAGATAGTCCTTATTTTGCATGAACCCGATCACGCGCAGGGGCGCTTCGTCTCGATGATAGACAGTGATCCCCACTTGCGCGTCGTCGTTCAATCCGTCGATGAAATCCTTCGCCGCCTGCTCCATTGCCTCGATAGAATCCGAGACTCCGTCTCCATTGGCGTCTCCGTTGACCTGAGGATCGGCCATACCCAGGGTGTAGTCCAGCACCAGCATACATTTCAACGGTTTGTTGGCAGCGCGGGTCAGACGCGCTCCGGTTTCGGATAGATTTACCGGATTTCCGTCTTCCATACAGGTGATACCAAACTGCGATGGATCGCTGTTGACGGCTTCTCCGTTTTCATCCCGCAGCGAAAAATCGAAATCCAGTAGATAAGGCGGCAAGTAATTCCACGATAGGTTCGCGATGTGTAATTCCCCGGTGGATGAGGCAATGGCGGGAGTGGCCGTCGGAAGCGGGGTTGCGTTCGGATCTTGTACGATTGTCGGAGTTGGGGTGATGGCTCCGCCCGAATCGACGCTGATGACGTCGGGATCGTTTTCGTCACCGTCGAGAAATTTTGCGCTGTAATACTTCTCTGGATCGAGTGGAATGATTTCAAAATTGTCCACGAAGACCGTGAGAATTTCGGTTTCGCTGGTGTTCACAATCTGTACGAGCGGTTGAAAACCCGTCGATGGGGGGATGCAAAACAACGAGAGCCGCCGGTACTGATTTTCGAAAAAAGCGCCATTGTTCGGCGTGTTGGTTCCGACGAAAACATCCGGTCCTTGTCCGATGGTGGCCATGACGACTGACGCGTGGGGGGCGTCGGTTTGGATCGAGCAGCGGATCAAGGCCGCGTTAGAGGTCTCGATTGTCGGACCGAATATCATGACTCCCTGGCCGGGGCTGGCTGCGACGATGGCCCCGTGTCCATCCGTTGCTTCGGCGAATGTGTCGCCGGTCGGAACCGAGCCGAAAAACACGGCGGCGATGGGATACGAACCAAATCCGGCTCCTGTGACGGTGACACCATTCTCTTCAAGTGTATCGCCGGAGAATTCGAGAAGCACCGGTTGGTCCTGAGCCGAAACCGTTGTGACGGAAATTGGGACGAGTGATAGAAAAAGGGAAATCCAGGCGAGCGATTTCATCGGTATGCCCTCCACCTTTGAAATTGACAAGACGAAACGGCAAAGAGTCTAAAACACTTATCTGTCTCAACAGGATATCATATTATGATTGTTTAATGAATACTGATATCTTGCCGATTCGTTTGCAAGGTTTGACTTTTTGCCGTATCGTCTGAAAAACAACTTAACTCAATTTTCCTATTGTCGGCCAATGAATGACTAAACTGTATCAATCATATAGAAAGTTTTTATTGACTGTCATTCAACGCCGGTTTCGGATTCTCCGCAACTCTTTTTATTTCAGAATGTTTCGATGCGTATTCCGCTGTTGGTGAAACCGAAATACACTATTACCCAAAGGACGCTTTTGCTGATGAAATGGCTTAAATTATACAATGTATTCCAAGCGTATCTGGATTTGATTCTGCTGCGGAAGAAACCGCGTGCCTATCCGATCGAACTATCGCTGGGCACATCGTCGTTCTGCAATCTGAAGTGCATCCAGTGTCCGCGCGAGGGCCACGACGGAAACCGCACCCCGTTCGACGAACGCCTCGATCCAGCCTATTTTCAAAGCCTGGAGCCTTTTCTCAAGCGCGCTGTGGATGTCAGTCTCTACGGTCTTGGCGAACCGATGATTGATAAGCACTACTTCGAGACGGTGCGATATGTCACCTCGCACGGGGGCCGTGTCAGCCTCTCGTCCAACGGAACCTTGCTCGACGAGACGCGCTGCCGTGAAACGATCGAATCGGGGATCAAGTCCATCGGTATTTCACTCGATGCCGCCACGACGGAGACGTTCGATATCGTTCGACCACCGGGTGGATTCGAGAAGATCGTCGAAAACATCGAGCGCCTCACTCGGATGAAGAATAAGATGTTCTCGCCGCGGCCGCATCTAATGCTCTCGTTCGGTGTGATGCCTCACAATCTGAACGATCTGCCCAATTTTCCCGCTCTGGCGGCGAAAGTGGGTGCACAGGAGATTATCGCTCATCCCGTCATCTATATGTCCGAAGCCAAAAAGCGAGAATTGGAACTCAACCGGGAAACGTTGTTCGCGGCTGTCGAAGAAGCCAGGCAGCGGGCGAAGGATTTCAACATCCCCTTCACATTCTGGGATCTCGATCCGATGTCGTATCTCAAATCGCTGGAGTATGTCCGGTCACAGAAAGAAGCCGAACCAGCGCATCTCCATCTTTCAAAAAAGAAACCAAGCCATTTCTGTTTCTTTCTATGGCGTAATGCAATGATCCAGGGACGCGGAGAATTGTTCCCATGCTGTTATATGACTAATGTGAAAGTAGGCGAGTTGGACGGCGGCACGCTCGACAGGCTTCGTGATGGTGAATTCGTGGCGGCGTTGCGTCGGCAGATTTATGATGGAAACCCGCCAGCCCCCTGCATGTCCTGCCCCCAGCTTCACCCCTACAGCCGTAAAATCCTCATTAAAAGCGCCCTACAGGAAATCCGCAACCTGCTGCGAGGATGAATAGGTTTTATCGATTATTCAAAGACTTTTTTACCATTAGACCATAAACAATATCTCCTGATATACTTTATGTCACTATTAAACCACTCTGTAATTCAGGCCCTTTTATGATTACCGGCAAGCAACTATCACTTCTTCCGAATGAACCGGGCGTCTATCTGATGAAAGACGCCAAGGGGGAAATCGTGTATGTCGGGAAAGCGATCGATATTCAAAAACGGGTGCGCTCGCATTGCCGTCGGAAGGACGGGCAGTATGCTTCGTCTTTTGTCGAAAATGTTTTCAACGTCGATACCATCGTGACCGACAACGAGGTTGAGGCGCTGCTGCTGGAATACAACCTGATTAAAAAACACAATCCTTCCTGCAACGTCAAACTTAAAGACGACAAACGCTACCCGTACATCAAAGTCACTACCCAGGAAGCCTTTCCCCGCGCGTATATCACCCGCACCGTGGAAGCGGATGGGGCGCAGTATTTCGGCCCCTATCCCCACGCTACCCTGGCCCGCCGCATGCTCTCCGCCCTGCACGAGATTTTCCGCTTGCGCACGTGTAAATACGATTCGGAGAAATTGCTCACCGTGCGCCCCTGCCTGGATTACGAGATGAACCGCTGTTGTGCGCCTTGCGGGGCGGTCATCCCTAAGGACGAATACGCGGCGCTCTGTCAGGAACTGGTCGATTTTCTTCGCGGCAAACATCAGGCCGTTCTGCAAACGATCGACTCCCGGATGCGGGAGTGTTCGGAGCAGACGGCGTTCGAGAAAGCGGCCTTTTACCGCGACATCCTGGAAGCGGGGAAACAACACATCGAACGCCAGAAAATGTTTCACCATACGGTGGAGAATCAGGATTTCGCCGGATTCGCCCGGGTTCACGATATCGCTTGCACCGCCGTCATCCGACGCCGCAATGGGCGCGTGGTGGGCACGTCGCGCCACTTTCTCGACGACGTTACCCAGGCTGATACGCAAGAAATTCTCAACGCCTTCCTCATCCAGTTCTACGCGCGTAATACCGATATCCCCAAAGAGATATTTCTTCCGTCGACGATTGGCAAGGAGCGGATTCAAAGTCTGGAGAAAGCGTTGTCGTTGATGACGGAGACCGCGATCGCCATTAAAATCCCCCAGCGCGGCGCGAAACACGCCATGCTTCAACTGGCGGAAAAGAACGCCGCCCATTACGCCGAACAGCAGTACCGCAAACTCCATGGCGTGACGCGGGGGATCGCCCCGGCCGTCATCGCGTTGCAGGAATCGCTCAAATTGGAGGTGCTTCCACTTCGGGTGGAAGGGTACGATATTTCCAACACGCAGGGCGGAGAAGCCGTCGGCGCGATGGTGGTTTTTCAGGACGGGAAACCGCAGAAATCCGCCTACCGCCGTTTTAAGATCAAAGGCGTGGATGGCATCGACGATTACGCTATGATGCAGGAAATGCTTCGGCGGCGCTTTCAACACGGTGAAGAAAACGCCGAAGAGAAGAAACGCTTCGCCGAGCCACCCGACCTGATCGTGATCGACGGCGGCAAAGGGCACTTGCACGCCGCGATGGAAACGCTGGACGAGCAGGACATCAAGCACTTCCCGATTTGTAGCCTGGCGAAGCAGGAGGAATTGATTTTCCTTCCCGGCATCATGAATCCGATCCGCCTCTCACGCCGCCATCCCGGATTACGGCTTCTTCAGCAGATTCGCGACGAGGCCCACCGCTTCGGGATCGGCTATCACCGAAAACTGCGCGGAAAACGGATTAAAAAAACATCGCTGTGTGAAATCCAGGGGATCGGCCCGGCGAAAGAACGAACCCTGATTCGACGCTTCGGCTCCATCGAAGCCATCCGCTCCACCACGGAAGACGAACTGACGGCCCTCCCTGGTATCACTGCCGAACTCGCCCGGAGAATCCATACTCATTTATCATGAATACATGAGTCGAATGACAAGCGGATTGAGGATGATGTTTTTATGCCAAAGCCAGGGCATCGCATGCGCGTTGGAAGGTCTCTTCGATGATTGGCTGCACGGTGGGATGAGCGATCTTGCGGTAATGGGTTTCCGAGAAGGCCCACACTTCCGACGGGCGGGGGAAAAACCGTTTGAATATTTCCTCGTCGCTGACCTGGCGGTATGCTTGGATGATTTCGCGTTTTTTCTTCCACATTGGGAGGTGACGGAAAAATTCGTTGACACCTTCCATCACCGCGAAACCGTCCGGTGACGACCGCACGGGAACACCGATCCCCCCGATGCCCATCGCACGCGCCAATGCTTCCCGCAACGCCAATGGGAACACCACGTTCAGCGAATCATCCCCAAGGTTCTTGTAAAGGGTTGCCAAACTATTACGCTCGTAATACAAGGCCTTCTTGGTATACGGTACGTGATCGAGCGACGCGTGCCCACGATGCAAGATGAATGCGTCGGGGACGAAATAGACCGGTACGCCTAGCAGCCGCATCCGCCATCCGAGATCGATGTCTTCGTAGATCATGAAATAATCGTCGTCGAATCCCCGGATGTTCTGAAAGACCTCCCGCCGGATCATCATTCCGCACCCGCACGGGAAAAAGATTTCGTAAGGCGAATCCGACTGGACCTGAGTGTTTTCGAATCCCTTGCCGAACAGGTTGATCCATCCCCCGGCGAATTGAGTGTGTTTCCCCTGCCAATCGAGTAAGTGGGAGGAGAAGCAGGGTGCGTCGATCTTGTTGGCCGCATGAAGCAGGTTGGAAAGCCAATCGGGATGGACGCGCACGTCGTTGTTCAGGAAACAGACCCACGTGGATTCGTAAGCCTCCACCGCTTTGTTGAGCGCAGGGGCGAATCCTTCATTGCGTCCCAGCGGGAAGATTTTCACCGACGGGAAGTGCTTCCGCACGTAATTAACCGATCCGTCCGTCGAACCGTTGTCCGCCAGAATGATTTCGACGTGCTCCGAAGGCATATCCATCGCCATCAGCGAAGTAAACAGCGGCGTGAGCATCCGGCTGTTCCGATGATGCGGGATAATAATACTAATCTGTGCCATCGATCGTTATCCCCCCCATAATCTCCGAAGCCAACTCTTTCCATGAGGCCGGGTGTGAATAACCGCTTTGGGCGGGCGGGGTAAAGACGGATCGCCGATCCCGTCGGTTTCAGGAAACGCCCACGAATGCCACATTGCATCCACCCGGTTGAACGGCTGACCTCCAAACCGGTCCCGCTCCCGATTGTCCGATGCCTTGACGGGATTTTCCGCCCAATGCACTAACGGCCGGGCGGTTTCTTCGTAAGACAAATACTGATAAGCAAAACGTTTTCCCCGAATGGCTTGTGTTTTCCGGTCGTGTGGATTTTGAACCGCTTCAAGGATTTTCAAGGCGGCCAGCGGTGCATCGCCGGGTGGGACTCCGAACGCCAAACCATTCCCGGTCAGGATCTGTGATATTTCCGTGGTGACGGTTGTTACGATCGACAGGCCGCACTGAAGCCAGAACAACATCCGGTTCCGGCTTCCCAGGAGCGACTCGTTAATGGGGAGATCGATGTTAATTCCCATATCGCATTCTATCGTAATCCGGTCGACGTCCTGGGTTGGAAGCCAGCCGAGCAGATGAAAGCGATTTTCATACGCGCTTTTGGAAATCAGGCTACGAAAACGGTTGTAGCCGTCTTCGTGGTGGCCGGTGATGGCTCCGCCGGTTACGATGCAATGGATTCGCCGGTCTTTTTCCATCGCACTTTCGAGGCATCCGAATAACGTATCCACATCGGCCCAGGTATTGAAACCGCCACTGCATAACACCAGGAAATCGGACGGACTAACTTTTTTCCCGCGAAGCATCGGTTCCTGCCGCACGGGGGAGACTTTACCGTTGATGGCGCAAGGAATCGTGTAGATCAGTTCCTCACCCAGGGTGTGGGTGTTCAGGCGTCCCATCAGCCCCAGCTGGCCGATGGCCGCTCCCCGCTGCATCTCTGAAACCACCGAAAACCGGTCGCCCCGCAGCAGCACCCGGCTGAGAACCTGGTGGAAGAACTCAATGTCGTCTCCCGCAGACGCGAACGGGCTTTTCGCCTGAACCTCGGCGAACAGGTCTCCGAACATATCCATCCAAATCGGAAGATCGGTGCGGAGACAGGCGGCGAGATTTGTCGCGATGGTGGACCCGGCGGTGACGATCGCATCGGGGTTGTGTGTTCGGAGGATCTCTTCGATACGGGAGAGGATGACGTTGGTGTTGCGCGGACCGGGCTGGGGCAGCGGGATGTGTTCGATCGCGGCCCATTCGGAAGGGTTGGAGCGGTATTTGATCCGGATGTCGCTTTCGCGGTGAATCCCGAACTCGCACGTGACTAAAGTAACCCGATGCCCGGCGTCCAGCAACGGCTGGGCGAATTGCCACGTTCGGATACCGAAACCGTAGAGACGATCGGATTCGTAGAATGGTAAGGGGCCGACCCCAATAAGAAGCAGATGTTTCACACTTATTTCTCGATAGACTAATCTGGAATGAATCTATCTTACCAACAAAACCGTTTAGGGATAATCCCAATTTTATGTTAAAAGTCAGTGAGTACCAATATTTTTTTTCATTGTTGTGTGTTAAAATCGGTATATCGATTCATTTATTCAAGTCAATTTAAGAGAATGAACGGCATGATGACATTACCGAAAACCATCAGCACTGTTGACGAATTGGAAGAGATTCTGTCCCGGCCCACTCCCGGTGCGATCGATACCATGAAGCGTTTGGAAGGTGATCTCATGCTTCTTGGCGTGGGAGGGAAAATGGGGCCGACATTGGCGCGTATGGCCAAACGCGCGTCGGATGAGGCGGGGATCAAGAGGCGGGTGATCGGTGTTTCGCGTTTCTCGGCCCCTGGCCTGTCCGAGGAACTGAACCGTCACGGGATTGAAACTATTTCGTGCGATTTGCTGGACCGGCAGGCGTTGAACGACATGCCGGACGTTCCCAACGTGATCTACATGACCGGGCGCAAATTCGGTTCGACCGGCAACGAGGGACTCACCTGGGCGATGAACGTCTACCTGCCGGGGATGGTGGCCGAACGGTTCCGGGATTCGCGTATCGTGGTGTTCTCGAGCGGGAACATCTATCCTTTTACACCCGTCGAATCCGGAGGTCCCACGGAGACAGATTCCATCGGCCCGGTGGGCGAATACGCACAGTCCTGCCTGGGACGCGAACGGATGTTCGAATATTTTTCCGGGGAATACGGCACATCGGTTGCGGTGCTGCGCCTCAACTACGCGGTGGAGACCCGTTACGGTATTCTGCTGGACGTTGCGCAAAAAGTCTTCAACGGCGTTCCCATCCCGCTGGCGATGGGATATGTCAACCTGATCTGGCAGGGCGACGCCAACGCTCAGACGCTGCAAGCCCTCGATCTCTGCGCCAGCCCGGCAAAGATTCTTAACATTGCCGGACCGGAAATCCTATCGATCCGCAAACTGGCGCAGGCGTTCGGTGAACGGTTCGGGAAAGAACCCGTGTTCGATGGGACTGAAAACGAGACTGCCCTACTCAACAACGCCGGTCAGTCATGTCGATTGTTCGGACCGCCCTCGGTTCCGATCGAGCGGGTGATCGGCTGGGTGGCCCACTGGGTCGAAATGGGCGGTTCCACTCTCGACAAACCGACTCACTACGAACAGCGCGACGGGAAGTTTTGATTTCAAATCCGCTAAAAAATAATTGGGAATAAGACGCCCCCCACGGGAGCCGGGCATGAAGAAAAATGGATTTACACTGATCGAACTGCTCATCGTGGTCGCGATTATCGGCATTCTCGCCGCCATCGCCGTACCGAATTTTCTCAACGCGCAGATCAAAGCAAAAATCGCGCGAAACGCTTCCGACATGAAATCCCTTTCAACCTCGGTGATGACGCTTCGAGTGGATAAAGGTGCTTATCCCGTGGATTGGTGGGATGACGATACCGCGCTGGGCTGCGAACGGCTTGAGGATTTGTTCAGCGGTGTTGGCATGGGAACGAGCTGCCCCAGACCCAGTGGCCGAAATATGTTCGCCGTGCTTGGCCCTTTGACGAGTCCGGTCTCTTATATGTCGTCGATCCCTCAAGATCCGTTTTTTGTTGGACCGAGTGGAGAGCGCGTTTCTTACCGGTATGGGGATTTCGAAGCTGCTTATCTGAACCATTCGGGAACCAATGATTACAACCACAATTTCAACGCGCTTAAGCCAGGGATCGCGGAATATATCAATTTAACACCACTCGCATTGGGCGAATTCGCATTGATCGGTAGCGGTCCGGATAAGACGTTCGGTATCGCGGCGGGAGCGGGTGATCCCCAGCGGGGCGTTCCTTTCGATGTGTCTAATGGATTGAACAGTATCGGTGATATCGTTTTCCGTTCTGGAGGCGGTAATAATTTTTAAAGTTGTCCGTTATCAGTTTTCAGTCTTCAGCCGAATTTGGAAATCGGGAGTAACCTTTTCCCTTTATGGGGGCCAGGCATGAAGAAAAACGGATTTACGCTGATTGAGCTGCTTATCGTGGTTGCGATTATCGGCATTCTTGCCGCCATTGCCGTGCCGAATTTTCTCAACGCGCAGATGCGCGCGAAAGTCTCGCGCGTTCTCGGCGATCTGCGTAGCGTGCGCACCGCGATGGGGATGTATCAAGTCGATAACAACCGCTATATCAACGATCCCAACGAATGGAATCGAGCCGGAATCTATCAACGCGGTTTCCGCGTCTGGTCTCCATTGACGACACCGATCGGCTATATTCCATCCAGCGCCTTCTTCGATCCATTCGTGCCCATCGAAAATCCAGGACCGACGAACGCGGCATGGGAAGCGGTGATGGACGGTGTCTATCATTACCGGAACATCAACACCATGCGGCGATTCAACTTGCAGAGCGCGGTTGACAATGCCCATCCCCAAGCCGCTTACGTCGCCCGTAGCCCGGGGCCGGACCGGTGGTACATTCATTCCCCCCAGCGGCTTATGGAATGGATGGCGTACGATTCGACGAACGGCCTGGTCAGCACGGGGGATATCATGGTGTCGGACAGCGGTATCCTCGGTCAGGGTTTTCAAGGACAGCAAGGGAAGACGGACGACCTATGAGCCACCCGGTCAGTCCAATCCCCTTTCGACAGAAGGCGTTTCTACTTTGTGAGAAATAATATGCTCTCACTGTGTTATTGATATCTGGAACCGGGTTGATAAATAGGGTACAATTTAAGACGAATGTTATATTTGAAATTGGAAATCGTGGCAATCGTTGAATCGATGCCTTTACAGGGGTTGCCAGTTTCTTCCAATCCCGAATTTCGGACCAGACTATTGGAGAGGAATTATGCCCGTTATCACGTTTTTTTGCGGTTCGTACTGTCATGGCGAATCAATCGCCGATGGGGTTGCGCGCGAACTCGGTTACGCGTTTGTCGAGAGAGAAATACTCGAACTCGCCTCGGACAACCATCACATCCCCTACGATAAACTATTACGCGCCCTGCATGGGGAGACCTCGTTACTGAACAACGTCACCCATGAACGGGAAAAATATATCGCCTATATCCAGGCGGCTTTTGCGGACTATCTGAAACAGGACAATTTCGTTTATCCCGGTTTTGCCGCGCATCTTCTCCCCAAAACGCTCAATCACATTCTGCGGGTCTGTGTCATTGCCGATCGTGGCTGTCGGGTTGAGCAAGCGATCGAAAGTGAAAACCTGCCTGAGAAAAATGCCCTTCAGCAAATCGAGCACGACGACGAAATTCAGTGTCAATGGACCCAGTATCTTTTCGATACCACTCCCTGGGACACTCAACTCTACGATATCGAAATTCCCATCCACACGATGTCCGTCGATGAAGCGGTGGCTCTGATCGTTGACAATGCGAAAAAAGAGACGCTTCAATCGACGTCTGCTACCCAACAGGCTGTGGAGGATTTTGTTTTGGCCTCCAAGGTCAATATCGCTTTGATCGAAAAAGGGTACGACGTCGATACGGCCTGTGTCGAAGGGAAGACCGTCATCACTATCGACAAATATACGTGGCGCCTCGAACGGTTGAAGGCGAAACTGACGTCGATCGCCCAAACCGTTCCCGGTGTGACCGATGTCGAAACCCGGACCGGACCTCATTTCGATCGCCCCCGGATTTCGCCTCTCGATTTCGAGGTGCCTTCACAGGTGCTGCTGGTCGATGACGAGAAGGAATTCGTTCTGACGCTGTCGGAACGTCTGAAGATGAGAAAAATTCCATCCCAGGTCGTTCACAACGGTGAAGAAGCCCTCTCGTTCGTCAAGGACGAAGAACCCGATGTCGTGGTGTTGGATTTGAAAATGCCTGGAATACAAGGGGAAGACGTTCTGCGCCAGATGAAACGGGACTACCCCAATACCGAAGTTATCATTCTGACCGGACACGGTTCGGAAAAAGACGAGACGCTAACCCGTCAGTTGGGGGCTTTCGCGTACTTGCAGAAACCGGTCGATATCAACAAACTCGCCGAGACCATGAAAGCGGCGTATGAAAAAATCCAAAAAAAGGCTGAATCCATAGAGAACACAGATTCATAACCCGGCCCAGGCCATCACCGGAAACCGATGAGATTAAAACAGCTCTGGGAAAAAATTATTTTAAAGGAAGCGTTGGAAACCCTGGATGGTGAAGTCCGCGATCATCTTTACCGGCGGCTTTGGCGGCGGTCCGTCCTTCTGCTTTCCACGTTTTGTTTACTTCCGTTGATTGTGATGACCGGTGCGAATTACTTTCAGTTCCAGCAAGCCATGCACCAGCAAATGATCCAGCCGATTTACCACCAGACGTCCAACATGAAACGAGCGTTGGAATTCCTCTTGGAAGAACGCCGGTTTGCCATGAATTTCATCGCTCGAGAAAAGTCGTTTCAGGATTTGGGGAATGAGGAACAATTGGCATTGACTTTAACGAATCTGAAACGGACGTTTGGCGGTTTCGTCGATCTGGGGGTGATCGATTCTGAGGGACGCCAGGTTTCGTATGTCGGGCCTTACGATCTTTTGGGAAAGAATTACGCCGAACAAGACTGGTTTCACGAAGTTGTTTTGCGGGGCGTTTCCGTTAGCGATATGTTTACCGGTTATCGCAAATTTCCCCATTTCGTCATCTCCGTCAAAGCCGAAGAGGGGGCCGAATCGTTTCACGTGCTGCGGGCCACGGTCGATATGGATATTCTGCATCGACGTATTCGCGCGCTCTCGCTGCCTCCATCGAGCGACGCTTTCCTGATTAGCCGGGACGGGATTTTCCAAACGCCTTCGCGGTATTACGGAAATGTGATGGAAAAATGTCCGTTTCCGGTTCCTCCACTCTCGGAAGCAACGGAAATAATCGAAGATGCCGCTTTGGACAGCCAACCCTTCATCCTGGCGTATTCCTACATTCAACAATCTCCATTCATTTTTATGGTGGCATCCAATCCCGCATTGTTACAAAAGAATTGGTTTGCGCTTCGGCGGGAATTTCTTCTTTTTCTGATTGTCAGCGTGGTGATCGTCATCGTTCTAATTATCACCACTTCCACGTATTTGATTTCCCGTATCCAAACGGCCGATCAGAAACGAACCGCTCTCTTTCACAAAATGGAGTACACGAACAAGATGGCTTCCATTGGCCGGCTTGCTTCCGGAGTTGCGCATGAAATCAATAATCCCCTGGCCATCATTTTCGAAAAAGCTGGCTTGATGAAAGATTTCCTGTCACTTGATGATGATTTTCCTCACAAAAACCGAATCTCAAAATTTGTTGATTCGATCATCACTTCCGTTGAACGGTGCCGAACGATCACCCACCGGATGCTGGGTTTTGCCAAACGTATGGACATGCAGACGGAAACGGTCGATTTGGGGAGCCTGATTCACGATGTTTTTGGATTTCTTGACAAAGAGGCTCACTACCGCAATCTCAATGTCACGATCGATGTTCCTGACGACCTTCCTATGATCCAAAGCGACCGGGGGCAGCTTCAGCAGGTGTTCCTGAATATCATCAACAATTCTTTTGCGGCGGTTAAAGATGGTGGGACCATCGATATTCAATTAAAAACCGTTGACAATAAAAACGTGGCGATTTCGGTTTCCGATGACGGAACTGGGATTCCCAAGGAAAACTTAGATCATATCTTCGAGCCGTTTTTTACCACGAAAAAGAGTTCCGGGACCGGGCTGGGGCTATCGATTACCTACGGTATCGTGGCCAAACTCGGAGGACAGATCACAGTCGAAAGCGAAGTGGGCAAGGGAACGGCGTTTACGGTGACCTTGCCCATCGTTAAAACGATCGTAAGTGGATAAACAATGAAAAAATACAGCGTCTTACTCATTGACGACGAAGCGGAATTGGTCTACACATTGGCCGAGCGTCTTACGTTGCGGAAAATTAAGACGGTTGCCGTCACTCAAAGTGATGTGGCGTTAAAAACTATGGAATTACAGGAATTCGATATCGTCGTGCTGGATGTTAAAATGCCGGGGATCAGTGGGATTGAATTGCTGAAAACGATCAAGCGAAAACATCCCAACACGCAAGTCATCCTTCAGACTGGCCGAGGTTCTCTGGAAGAGAGCAAAGAAGGATTGCGCGAGGGGGCGTTCGATTATCTCATCAAACCGGTCGATATCGATACGCTGATCGAAAAGATGGAACAGGCCGTGGAGTAAGCGGATAGGAAACCAAACGATGAGCAGTAATTACGAGTTGGTCTTATTTGGCCGAATGACGGCGAGTATCTCGCACGAGATCAATAACGTCATGGCGATCGTCAACGAACTGGCCGGTCTTCAGAACGATCTCCTTCTGGGCATCGAAGAGGGCATGGATGTCGATCCTCAACGATTCGCCACTATCTCGGAAGACATACAAAAACAGATTCAGCGTGGTGAAGGGATCGTCAAACGGCTCAATCGCTCCGCCCACAGTTTGGACGCACCGGTTTCGGAATTCGATCTGGCCGTCGTGCTGGACGATACCGTGACGATTGCCCAGCGCTTGGCGTCGGTCAAAGGCGTCACGCTCAACCTTCATCCCTCGGACGGCCCTCTTTCCATCATGAGCAGCCGGTTTATCGTCCAACAGGCACTCTTCGCTTATCTGGAATTGGCGTTCAATTCATTGGAGAGTGGGAGCACGGTTGAGATTGAATGCCGGAAGCAGGAATCGCGCGTCGACGTCTATCTGACGGGTGACGCACCGATTCAAACGGACGGGCAAAAGGACCGGCTGTCTGACTTGTTACAATTGGCCTATACCATTCAGGGAAAAGTGGAACATCCATCCGATAACAATCGGTTATCGATGGTATTTTCTTTCCCCAGTACAATCTCAGAGATCGGCGAATAATTCGCGCATCCAGCCGGTTTCAGGATTACAATCTTCAGGGAGACCCATCATGAAACAGGGTAAAGTCTTGTTAGTGGATGATGAGGTGGATTTCACGCGTGTCCTTGCCCAGCGGCTGGAAACCAGGGATTTTGAAGTCGAGACGGCCGATAATGGATTGAAGGCGCTGGAGTCGATCAAACAGACAAGCTACGATATCATTCTGCTCGATCTGCAAATGCCGGAAATGAACGGTCTGGAAACCTTGAAACAGCTTCGCAAAGATCATCCCGACCTGCAAGTCGTGCTGCTGACCGGACAGGGCGATCTCAAAAGCGGGATCGAAGCGATGAAACTGGGAGCCGCGGACTTTTTGGAGAAACCGGCGGACATCAATGAACTGATTGAAAAAATCAAGAACGCGAAGACTCATAAGGCGATTCTCGCCGAGAAGGAAGCCGAAGAGAAAATTAAAAATATTTTAGATTCAAAAGGGTGGTAATTCACCCAAAACCACGATCCGGTAAAAAGTTAGATCATGCAGACGAAACGGCAAGAAAACGTTATTCATTGGATATCCTTTCTACACTATCTTGTGGTTATCGAAAGTATTTTTAACTTTTTGCCGTTTCGTTTTGACGGAGGGCCGAGCTGATGGAGAACAAACGAGCCAAGGATTTAATGATTCCATTGGCAGACTACCCGCACATTCCATGCTGGTATACGCTGCTTCAGGCGATGGAAGAAATGGAAAAGCATCAAATCACCGTTCACGGCCGAAAATCGCTTCCCCGGCTGCTCCTGGTTTTCGACCTGGATTCCAGTTTGAGCGGGATCGTGCGCCGACGGGATATCCTTCGGGGACTCGAGCCGAAATTCCTGTCGAACGAACCCCTTCAATACAGTACAAAACTGTTCGACGTGCAGATCGATCCGAATCTGTCCGACTTTTCTTACGCCAATATTATCAAGGATTTTCAGAAACGGGCCGAACGTCCCGTTAGCGAAATCATGATACCCGCCGAGATCACCGTCGATTCCGACGATCACATCATGAAGATTATCTATCTGATGGTGAACAATAATCTCAGTTTGCTTCCGGTCTTAAAAGACGATCTTGTTGTGGGCGTGGTTCGAACCGTGGAAGTCTACCGTGAAATCGCCCAGACCCTGTTGAAGAACAAGCAAGAACAATCCTGACGGAAAAAGGTTTTACAAGGATTCAGGAGACATTGTTACCCCATGAATACAACTCATACCACTCCAGAAACCTCCTCATCCTCGACGACTACTCAATTAAGTGTCAAAGTCACTCGTTTCGATCGGAAACGTTTGTTTTTTATCTTTACCGGGATTGCATTATTCGTGATGACTTATTGCACCGGTCAGTGGCCCGACGCGGTCGATCCCCAAGGAGAACGATTTGAATTGTCACGCCAGGGCCAGGGCGCGTTGGCGCTTTTTCTGCTGACATCGACGTGGTGGGTATTCGAGGTGGTTCCCATCGGCGTGACCAGCCTCATGGTCGGTGTGGTTCAGGCGCTGTTCGGTATCCGGGATGCGAAAACGGCTTTTAACGACTTTATGGACCCGTCGGTTATGTTCATCTTCGCGTCGATCACGATCGGATTGGTGTTCACGAAATCCGGACTGACCAAACGGATGGCGTACAAAATGCTGACGCTGGTCGGGGAACGCACGAGCATGATCTACCTCGGGTGTTTCGTGTTGACGGCGTCGTTGACGCTCATCATGGCCCATACCGCCGTCGCCGCCACGGTCTTTCCGCTGTTGATGGCGATTTACGCCTTGTACAAAGAAGACGATGAACCGACCCGTTTCGGGAAAGGGCTTTTTATCGGCATGGCGTTCACCGCCGGGGCCGGGAGTATCGTGACATTGCTCGGCGCGGCGCGGGGGGCGGTCGCCATCAGTTTCTTCAAAGACGCCACGGGCCGGGAAATTACTTTTTTTCAACTGACGTACTACATGTTTCCCGTTGGGGTGGTGATGGTCATTATCCTTTGGGGCTTTTTCATGGTTTTTTACCGCCCCGAACGGAAAACGATTCCAGGCCTGCGCGAAAGAGCGCGTGCGCTAAACGCCAGTCTGGGACCGGTCACGGCCACTGAATTGATCACTTTAGTCATTGTCATCCTCACGGTCGCGACGTTGAGTATGCGGTCGTTTTTCCCCGTTCTCCAACCGATCAATAAAAGTGCGATTATTCTCACATCGACCGTACTCTTTTTCCTTTTTAAGATTCTGTCTGTCGAGGATCTCGAAAAAATTCCTTGGAATATTATCCTGCTGTTCGGCGGCGCGATGAGTATCGGTTTTTGTTTGGACCATACCGGCGCGGCTCAGTGGCTGGCTATTCATTGGTTGGGTATGTTCACGGACGCTCATCCTTTGGTGTTCGTGCTGGGAATTTCATTTTTCGTCCTGGTTATGACGAACTTGATCATGAACGTGGCGGCCATTGCGATCACCATTCCCGTCGCCATGGTGATTGCGGAGTATCTGAACGTCGCTCCCGAATTGGTCTTATTCGGCTGCCTGGTGACGGCGGGGATGCCGTTTCTGTTTCTGGTCGGCGCGGCACCGAATGCGATCGCTTATGAGAGCAAGCAGTTCAAGTCCAGCGAGTTTTTCCTTGCGGGGATTCCTGCCAGTTTGATATTGATGGTCGTATTGGCCATTTTTGTATGGCTTATCTGGCCGCAGATGGGGATGCCGCTTGTGAGTCAATAGCTTTTTTGTAGCGCAGGCTACCAGCTACCAGCCTGCATCACTTCACATTGCAGGCTGGAAGCCTACGCTATAAAGTTTCACAGATTATCCAGACATTCATCCAGCAGTGAACCGAGCGTTCCCGCCTGTCTAACGAACGAATCCAGGATGCGGGTTTGATTGCGGATATCCGTCAGCAGCGATTCGGGTTTGCTGGAAGGGATCAGACTGAGCCACCGGCTGTCCTCGTATTCGAAGTGGGATTCCTGCAGCAGTTCGTTCAGCAGTTCCAAGGCGAGCGGGTAATCTGTCGAGCACGACCGGACCGTCTCTTTCAACCGGTCCAGCAATTCGCTTTTCTGCTCCACACTCAAGGGTGTTTCCAAATCGGGAACCCGAACCAGCCCCGCTTTGGCCCGTTCGGCGAAGCGTTTCAGTTCCTCACGCGCCTTACTCAGCGACGAACGCATACTGCCGGGATCGATCGACGGGATGTATGCCTGACAGAGCATCGAGAGTTGTTCGGAAACGTTAAACCTGTTCTCAGGCATCTCGGCTTCGATTGTTTCCAGCCGCGCCGCGATCGTGCCTTCGATCATGGCGCCTAAACCGGCATTGTACACGGGAACCTGAAAGCGTTTGATTTCGTGTTCCAGCAATCGCTTGTAGAGGTGAAGCGTTTCGCTGGTCGGCAGCGTCTGCCCGTCGACGGATTCCACTTCGTGCGCGGCGAGGGCATCCTGGGGCAGGCTTCGATCGTCGAAGATGGTTCCGTCTGAGTATGTTTTATTCTCGGAAAAGGCTAGGTCCTGGCCGAGCAGCACGATCGGCTGACACCCCATGCGCGCTAGGATATGAAAACCGGCGACCGCCACACTTCCAGGACCGTAAATGTCCCCCTTACTCCCGGCAAGCCGCTGCAGCCACAAGTAAATGGAGTTCCCGCTTCGATCGGGAACGGGAATCTGTCCGAGCGGCTGAGGTTCGCCGATCGTTTCCGTGGTTCCCCGCCAGGACGCCAGAAAGACCCGGTTCTGAAAGTACCGGATGATTTGCGGATTGATGCGGGGATCGGCGATTAGAAAAGTTTGGGATGACGCCGTGTGATTGTGGAACGACAGCACGTTTCGCTCGTTGTGATCCATCGCAAAAACGACGTGAGGACAAATGCCGTTGTCGCGAAGAATGGGATACGCGGTATTGACGCAGCCGATGAGCGCGCGATCCTGAAAACGTTGAAGCTTTTCGATATTCCGCTCCAGCGAGGGACCGGGTGCGGCCAGTACTGCCGGAACCCGGTCGAAGTGATAGAACAGACTGGAGACGCCGGGGCCATCCACCACGGCTTTGGTGTAGGCTAATGTGTTGATCGCGACGGTATCGCCGTGCACGATCCGCGCCCGGCGGTAC
>CAZSIZ010000086.1:6407-20261 GCA_964606645.1 uncultured bacterium | reverse complement strand
AAGATGTCCAAAAAAATGGGTCGATTTAGGAGTGGATTTGCGAGGTCTGACTTTAAAAGGAGTATATCACAATACGATCTAAAAATCATCTATTTTTAGGTAATTTACCATTCATTCGATAGACGAACGCAAGGACTTCGGCGATCGCTTTATAAAGATCGGGTGGGATATAGTCGCCAAGATCGATTGTACACAGCACTTCGGCGAGGTCGGGGTCTTGATAGAGAGGAATATCGTATTCTTCGGCGAGTTCGATGATTTTTTCAGCGATTAGACCCGATCCCTTGGCCACGACCGTTGGGGCCGAGTCCCGATCCTGGTCGTAACGAAGGGCTACTGCGCGCTTTCTCATAACGATTGCTCACGATCCGGTAAAAGTCAGGCCTTGCAGACGATGTGACAAGATATAGTATTTCATCAGCCAATTATTATGCTATATCTTGTGGTCACTGAAAGTGTTTTCGACTTTTTTCCGTTTCGTTTTGGGTGTTACGCAATTTCAAAGGATAGATTGAGCCTGCTTCGTAAGGCATGTTGAGCCGCCTGTCGAACTCCCCGGTCGGGATCTTGCAGAAAGGGCATTAATGCCCTCAAATCTTCTTCTGTCCCTTTCACTCCAATTCCCCTCACCGCCATCTGCCGGATATGGGCGCGGGAATCGTTGGCCGCTTCCCTTAAGTGATTGATTAGATGGGGCATTTCCGTCACTCCGATCACCCAAAGCGCGCTGGTTTTCGTCATTTCGTCATCACTGGTGAGCATTTCCTGCAAGTTGTCCTCAAAATCGGAATATCCCCAATTGAGGAGTTTGGCGACGGCGTTGGCCTTTTCCCTGCGCTGACCGTTATTGGCGAGTTTCTTGACGATGTTCAGAATCTCTTCGTGTTCGCTTGGATCGATATCCGGAAGCAATTCGACAACGTTGGCGCGGACACGGGGATCGGGGTCCTTGAAAAAGGATTTGATCAGTTTAAACCGGATTTCTTCATCTTTGATTCTCTCGAATCCTTTGACCGATGTGGCGCGTACTTTTGGATTCGGATCTTGAGCCATACGCCGGTAATCGTTCATCGCCTTACTGAGCACTTCGGCTTCAAGCATTTTCAAGTATTTGATCCGGTCGGATTCTTCAGGGGATTCGGAAAGGTACGTCACATCCTGAAAGAAAGTCGGTTTCATTCGTAGCAAAGAGGAAAGAATCTTGAGGCGTTTCGCATGAGAAAATTCTTCGAATTTTCGCAGCAAGGTTTCCTTCATAATCTTGAACATCGTGCTGATGACGCCTTTTTTGATCTTTTTCTTCGCTGTTTTGCTGCGGGTCAGATGGGAGATTTTTTCGAGAGTCGATAGATCCCCTTTCTTCTGAAAATACCTCAAAGCGGCTAATACGACTTGTTCATCGATCGTCTCGGAGACGAATTCGTAGACTTCATTGCGCAAACCCAACGTTTGACTTTCACCCAGTATTTTCAGTACCCGGATTCGAATTCGCGTATCGTCCAACTGAAGGCAGCGCAGCAAGAAACCTAGATTCTGTTCGGCGCCGACCGCTTCCAGCAAATCGAACAGTACGATGCGTTCGGGTGGAGCCATGTGTTTGATTAAACCTTGGATTTCGACGAGGATTCGATAATGTTGAAGCGAGAAGGCCACCTTGACGAATTCGTCCCGGGGCAGCGTACGCACCGCACTCAGATGATAGTTGACGTTATCCCCACTGTTTCTGACCGCAACGGCCATGAAATTGGTGATTCGTTCGAGAATTTGTTCGTTTTTCTGTAGCAATCCCCGGTACAGAACGTCTAGCGAGCCTTCCTTTTGGTAGCGAATGAATTCGTCGTGCAGTGTCGTGTATTGAGGAAGATCCAAGTTGAGATACATGTCCCAGAACATGTTTTCATCGAGAGGGGCAACTTTAAATAGAAATTTGATCGCTTGAAAACGCGGTGAACGTTTGGACGTGTAAAGCGGTTGATACAGTGCGGTGAGAGCGTCGTGGACTTCTTCTTCGGGCAATTCTGAATCGTCTTTGCGAATTCTCGCATTTTCGATCAACCGAATCATGCTGCGGTTGGTTTCATTGATGACGTTTTGATGGTAGTCTTCGATCCCGGCGATCAATAACCGCACGGTATCCAATCGTCCGCTTTTGGCAATCAAGCGGATCACGCCGACTCGTACCTGCCACATGGGACAGGACAACTCGTTGACGAGAAGTTCGTAATCAATCTTCAGATTGTCGAGAATCTCCCAGGCCCGCTCCCGCATTTCGACGTTATCGGTCGCGAGTATCCACAAAAGTATTCTTTGAGACCAGCCTGTTTGTCCTTGCATGGAAACCGCATCAAGCGCTTCCCAACGCTTTTCTTCCCCATACTTCCCGAAAAGTGTTTGAGAAATTCGATCCGGTTTGCCGCTCAGGACAAAAGGAAGATCGTCACCGGTTTTTAAAAATGGAATCTTCAACGCAAACCTTCCATAAAAAAATAATCGATATAAAACAAATTTCGATCGGGCTTGAATATTATTTTACATATTTATGTAATTATTTCTATATCTAGTCCGAAATTATAATTCTATGTAAATTATATAAGCTATAATTGTATTAAGCAAAAACCGTGCTATTTCAATTTAATGCGTATAATAAGCTGATTTTTTTTATCCATCCTATTTATAGCATTTTTAATACACGAATCGATCGTATCAAGAATTTGAACGGTTTTATAAAAAAGAAAGCCCAATTCAGTGTTCTTGTGAGGAATTGGAATCTTTGGAATTGGATTTCGGTTTTGACGACGATTCCGACCTCGATGGGCTGATGGAACGGTTGGATTGGCTGCTCCGGACAGAAGAAAACGACGAGCGTTCAGAGCCGGTGTTCATCGTGGGTGATATCGAACGAGAGCGGTTATGGGCTGAAGCGGATGGCGTTCTTGCGTTTGTATGCGAAGGGGACCGTATCTTGTTATTCGGCGTATTTCTTGGTAAAGGGATCGAGAAACGATCGTTATCAAAGGCACTTTGGCTTCGAGGTGAAGAGAATGCCCCTCTTTGCCGGGTTCCTTTTCCGGGAAGGAAATCGCTTGTCTCGAAAGAGGAATGATTGGATGAGCGGGATGAATCCGCTTCGATTCGCACGTTCTCTAAAAAAGTAAACCAGCTCGATCGGGCAGTGCCTTTGGATTCGGTGTATATTCGCCTACTTTTCCTTGCCGACTGAAAAAGGTCGAGAGGAACGTTCTCTTCTTCATTCATTGTCCGGATCGGTTCGATTGAATGGTTATAGCGGGATCTTCCCCAAATATTTGAACTGGTTAATGATGGATTCTTTCTTTCTGCTTGAGATATCGAACGGGCAGGTTCTGACAAAATGAGTGTTGAAGAGGAATTTTTTTCCGCCTGTTTTCCTTCTATCGCGGTTGCATAAATAGGTGTTCTCGATGATGCCCCACTGGGAATTGCGGGAATTGGAGTGGATATCCGGGGGGCGGTTTTTCGTTCGTGGATCATCGGACGGGATTCGCGAGGTTCGGTTTTGGGTGGTTTGTCGGCAGGAACGTTGTAAGGCCGTAAATGATAGGGGGGATACCACAGCCCCCCCCAGGGATAACCGAACGAGTGATAGGGCATCAAATGATACCGGTACCAAGGATCGCCCCACGAGTATCCCCAGAATGGATTCACATCGGACAGAGGGCTGACAAAGACCGGTTCGGGAGGCCATAATCCAACCGTGGTTACCGTTCCATTCGATCGATCGTGAATAACGGCCACACGCCCAAAGGAATGCCCGGGATAGTAATACCAAGGATAGCGGAAATAAGGGTAATGAGACCAATAGGGTGGGTAACGGCTAGGGAAATATCCAAAATAAGAGGAATAGTGATATCGGTAGAATAAATCGTCGTCATAAGGGCCGTCATTCGGGAAATCCAACTCGTCTTCCACGATCGGCCATTCGTCATCACCCACGCCGTTCAAATAACCTGAATCGAATGCCCACGCGGTTTCGGGTGTGATTTCCGGGTAAAGAACCTCCTTATCACCCAAGGAACGTGAATCGGTTTCCAGCACGACAGGATCGGTGATAACGGACCATGAAGACGTTTCCGCCCGATTCTCTTCGGTTCGGTTGCCGGTTTCCTGTGTCAGGGATTTTTCCGTAACATAGTGAGGTTCATCTCGTACGGTGGAGGTTCTATGAGAACATCCGGCCGTAATTAGCGAAACGATAACCAGAAAGAGTGGAATAGAAACGGCTCTCATCATGTTTCAACCTTTGATTTCAGTATAACGGATTTTGGAGAGAAGAAGGAGATGTTTTCAATATTTCAGCGAACGAAAAGAATCAGTTCGATTTTTTGAAAAACGAAGAAATAAGGTTGAAGAGGCTGTCATGAATACGGCAGCGCCTGCTTCGCTGGACAAACAAAAGGGGAGACGCCGATTGACGTCTCCCCATCAGGTTATAGTGATTTCTTGCCAAGTGATTAGAAGAGGCTCCAATTGGGGACACTCGTGGTTTTGCTCCCTGTGACGGTGACGTCGTCGATAGCGAAGAAACGATCGCCATCGGCACCCACGCCTTTGAAGCGGAATATGACGGATTGACCGGCTGCTTCCGGGACAGGAATGAAGTGTTCCTGCGCGCGCGAACCTTCACCGGTTTCGAGCAGTCCCTGGTTGAAATTGAACAAGGTTTCAAAAGTCGAACCGCCGTCAACGCTGAATTCGATAAAGAAATTCACACTGGCGAGGTTGCCGGGATTGAATTCGCTCCAGCAATTGAAGAAGACCTGCATGTAGGCGGAGCAGTCGATGGCGGGGGTGTCGAGCGTTCCGATGATGGCGGGATCGATCGTCCCATCTTCGGCGATCGGTGTTCCCTCCAGCGGGTAGTATATCGCGTAGCCCTGACCCGCAAATCGGTTGAGACCTTCACCGTCTTTGTAGGTCTCGAGCGGATCGGCGTTCATCAGCGCATCGATTTCGACATAATCCATTGTGTCGAACCAACTGTGTATTTCGCCTTCGTTGTTGCGGTTCCATTCGGCGGGAACGCCGTCTTCAAAATCGATGGGTCCAAAAACGATTTCGTCTCCCTGGGGAGGCTGCATGTTATCGACGACGATGTTATCGACAGCCATCCACCAGTCCCAGTCGCCTTCGTAGTGACGGAAACGAATGCGGACATCGCTATTACCGGCGGCGATATCCGTAAGATCGGCGTGAATGGGACCGTGTGTGCCGGCCTGATTGCCGTCTTTACCGTAAATGCCTTCCGTGGGGAAATCGTAATCAGCGGTGGTGAAATTCTCAGTGATCTGAACGCCTCCGTAGCTTTTATCGGGGAAACGGGAGGGGGCGGCGCGGAAAAATTTCGTCACCCAGTCGCCATCGCCGACTTTGACGTCGATAACGAAACAGGCGGAACCATTGTTGTTCAGGCAGGTGGCGGAGTCGAAATGCAGCCAGACCTGATTGGCGGCGGAACAGTCGATCGCCGGGGTGATGGCGTCGTAGGACTGCCCCGAACCGATAGTCAGGTTCTGTCCTTCAGCGGCAATATCCACACCGGTGCGAGGATCGGTCCACGTGCCGTCAAAGGCGTCCGAGTCCGTGAAAAGAAAAATGCCGGTAGTGGGTTCACCACGGACATCGACTGGATTGAGACCGGCGCGGTTGCCATTGTTGATTTTGCGATTCAATCCGTTTTCACCGACCTCAATGTTCCATTCAACTGAGACTTCAGTGTAATTATTGGTTATGGCACCGTTCGTGGCGACGAATTCCCAGCCCTGATCCGTTAGGACGGAGCGGTCACCGGTTCCTACCACACTGGCGTAACTGTCGAAATTCTCCTCGAAATACACGTCCGAATAAACGACGGAAACGAAAACCATGCAAATAGCGAATATCAAGACTTTTTTCATTATTGATATTTCCCTTCTTGTTCTGTTTTCTGTGAATTGAGCGCCTGATATGAATTTTGATTGATCCTGTTTAAGCCTGGATTCCTCCTTTCAACTCGAAAATATCATAGGCTGTCAAAAAGACAAGGGTGGTTTGCCTTGGTCGTACTGTTAAGTAATGATGGTTTGCCCGCTTCGATGGGCAAACAAAAGGCGCGATGCATGATGCCATCGCGCCTCGTAAATAGTTCCAGTCTGAATTGATCTTCCCGTCAACCCACAATATCTTCGCCGCCGTCTACGTTGATGACGTTACCCGTGATCCAGCTGCATTCGGGCAGCGAAAGTGCGGCGATTGCTTTGCCTACGTCTTCGGGCGTCGTTAAGCGCTTGAAGGGATTTCTTTTCTTCGCCCCTTCCAGCATGACTTCGTGGTCGGGGATTTTTCTTAACGCGGGTGTGTCGGTCACCCCGGCGCAGATGGCATTGGCACAGACCTCTTCCGAAGCCAATTCCAGCGCGATTTGACGGATGTTGGATTCGAGCGACGCTTTGGCAGCCGAGACGGCCCCGTAATCGTTCCATACCCGGTGTCCGCCCGAACTGGTCATCGCGAAAATTCGGCTGCCTTGACCGATTAATCCCGCTTGCCGCAAATCCCGCACCCAATAGACCAAACTGCTGGCCATCACGTTGACCGTCATTTCCATCTGGGGCTGAGTGATTTCGTTCTCCGGTGAATCGGCAAAGAAGGGTTTGAGCGTACCGAACGCCAAACTATGCACAAACGTTCTGAGCGGCTTTCCGTTGACCTTTTCCTGAATATCTTGAAGGGTGGTCTGCCGTTTGCCTTCGTCGGCGGCGTTGGCGTTATAGAAAACCACTTCGACGCCGTTCGATTTCATCGACTCGATTTCCTGATTGATTTTTTCCATCGCGGACCGGCGGTCGAAATGGACTCCGAATATATTCATCCCGCGTAATGCCAGTTCTTTCGCCACTCCAAGCCCAAAACCACTGGATGAGCCAAGGATGAAACCCCATTCACCTTGAAAACACCGATCCACTGTCATACCTCCATGATTGAAAGATTCTATAAAGTCTACTCTAAAAAAATTATTGTAATTGGAAATTTTTGGTCAAAATATGAATTCAATCAAGCGGTACAGGCTCAATCGATCGAAAACAGGATGGATTGAGGCAGAAAAAAGAACGGTTTCGATACTTTATTTCGGGGTTGATTGGCGGATTTCGTCTTTCTTTCGATCGCGCTCCGATTCCAGAATCCGGATATCTTGCCGCATGCGTTCTTCAATGGTTTCCATGGCTTCCGGGTTGCCGTAATTTTGGGCTTGTTCCTGCTGAGTGAGGATCTTCTTTTCTTCGATTTTCGCCGTATAGGTTCGATCGATTTCAGCGAGCGCCTTTTTCTGTTCGTCCGTGAGTGGGGGGGCGGAAGGCGATTCCTTCTCCAAACGTTCCATTGCCAATTCGTAAGCACTTTTCATTATACGGCTCCTTATCCACTATCCCCCGAATACTTGTTTGACTTTATCGAAAAACGATTGGGAATGAGGGTTGGTCTCTTCACCGCTGATTTGGGCGAATTCTTCAAGCAGCTCGCGCTGGCGGGGCGTCAGGCGGATTGGCGTTTCGACGACGATCCGCACGATCTGGTCTCCCTGGCCCCGGCCGCGCAGGCTTGGCATCCCTTTTCCGCCTAAGCGAAACAGTTTTCCCGTTTGGGTGGCCGCCGGCACTTTCATCGTCACATGACCGTTCAGTGTCGGCACTTTCAACTCCGCTCCCAGTGCCGCCTGGGGATACGAAATCGGGATTTCGCAGAGCAGATCGTCTCCATCTCGTTGAAAGATCGGATGCGGCGCGACCGACAGGAAAATGTACAGATCGCCAGATGGCCCGCCGTGCAAACCGGCTTCACCTTCACCGGTGACTTTCAGTTTCAAGCCGGTCATGGTGCCTGCCGGGATTTTAATCGTCACTTTCCGGTTGCTGTGAACCCGGCCGGATCCATGACAGGCCACGCATGGATTCTTGATGACCCGCCCGCCCCCGCCGCAGCGGTTGCAAGTGCGGGAAATGCTGAAAAATCCCTGGGTCATCCGAATCTGTCCTGTCCCACTGCATTGCGGGCACGTCTCCGGTGAATGGCCGGAAGCGCATCCCGAACCGGAACAGGATTCGCAAGCGACCTGTTTGGGAACATCGATCTGGCGTTCGATTCCTGTGTAGGCTTCGGGAAGGTTAATCTCGAGGTCGTAGCGCAGGTCGTCCCCGCGGCGAACGCGCGATTGCGACCGGCCGCGTGATCCGCCCAATCCCCCTCCGAATAATTCATCGAATATATCACCGAATCCGCCGAAGATGTCTTGGAAATCACGATACGCGGCCCCCCCGCTGAAGTCCGATCCGAATCCGCCTCCAAGCCCTGCGTGGCCGAATTGATCGTAGTTGTTTCGTTTGTCCGGATCGCTTAAAACTTCGTAGGCTTCGGTGGCTTCCTTGAACTTGTCCTCGGCTTTTTTATTACCGGGATTACGGTCCGGATGAAATTTCATCGCCTTTTTTCGATAGGCTTTCTTGATTTCATCCAGCGAGGAATTCTTCTTGACGCCTAATGTATCGTAAAAATCCGCTTTCCCTGCCATTATGACCGTATCTCTCCCTCAACCTGTGCCGAATTGGCACAAATCTCCTCTGTTCTGTTTGATTGAATAGTATTTATGCAACTTTCAGGCCCGACGGGAGAAGAATACGATTTTAATTGAATTCTATGGTTTTACGCTGAATTTATGGATGGTTTTATGCTTGTAGGTCTCTCCGGGTCGCAAGACGGCGGAGGGGAAATTGGAATGGTTCGGGGCGTCTGGATAGTTCTGGGTTTCCAAACAAAGGCCGTGGTATGGCCCATAAGCCTTGCCGCCCGCCTTGTAGCGATCGCTCAGGTGTTTGGCGGTGTAAATCTGAACGCCCGGCTGGGTTGTAAACACTTCCATCACCCGCCCGCTTTTTGGTTCGTAGACACGAGCGAAAAAGGACAAGGGCTTCCCGGATTTCTTATTCACGACATAGCAATGATCGTAATTCTGGCCGGGAACCCGATCGATCCGAGAACCGATCGTCATCTCTTTCGTGAAATCCATGACTGTTCCCTTCACTGGACGAATCTCACCCGTCGGGATCGTCTGCCGGTTTGTTGGGAGGTATTGGCCAGCGTTCAATAACAGAACGTGATCCAGCACATCGCCCGAACCTGCCCCGGCCAGATTCCAATAGGCGTGATTCGTTAAATTGAGAACCGTCGGTTTATCGGTCGTGGCCGTGTATTCCATAACCAGCTCGTCATCGCCAGTCAATTCGTAGCGTACGCGAACGTCGAGTTTTCCTGGGTAGCCTTCGTGACCATCGGGGCTGGTGTGAGTCAAATCGACCGCGTTCCGTTTGGGATCGGACACGATGGAAGCGTTCCAGACCTGTTTTTGAAAACCTGTCCCTCCGCCGTGGATATGATTTTTCCCCGCGTTGGGCGTTATTTGAATTTCCTTTCCATCCAATGGAAACTTCGCGTCCGCGATCCGGTTGGCAAAACGACCGACGACCGAACCGAAAAGCGGATGGCCTTTCAGATAATCATCGAACGAATCCAGACAAAGGGTAATATTCTCGAATTTCTTATTCCGGTCCGGTGTCTTAACCGATATTATCATCGCGCCGTAAGTGATTGCTTTGACTTCCAGTCCGTTCGCGTTGGTCAATGTGAATTGATCGATCGCCGCGCCGTCCGGCATTTCCCCGTAAACCGATTTTTCGACCGAATCCTTGGATGCCCCATAGGCCACAGAGTGATAAACCGCCAATCCAAACACGAATGTACACAGAAATAAAAATGTGGTTGATTTGTTGAATGATTGGGAATTCTTCTTTCGATTGAACTCATCCAGAGAAGTATTTTTCTTGACGCCGAATAAATCGTGAAAATCCACTTGACCTGTCATGATATGGTATGCCCCCTTCGATTTGTGCCGAATTGGCGCGAGTTTACTATGTATTATTAGACGAATCAACAACTTACTACCAATTTTAGTCCTGTTGGATCAGGCTCACAGGTTCGTCATTATACCAGAAATAAGGGTATTGAATATAATTATTTCTGAGCAAATGAGCGTCTTGCAAAAGGATAAGACCTAATAGACCATAATAAACCTCATTCACTTTTTTTATCGAAATTCGATAAATCCACTTGACAGACACTTTTGGATTTATTATAATTCGATAAAGATTTATTGATTTACGATAATCTTAAATTGATTATCGATAAAAATATGAGTATAAAAAAGGAGTTCGTCATGTATCACGTTTTTATGTACAAGTATATTTGGTATTGCTTTTATGTTTTGTTTGTCGCCTATCTCTATTGGGATTGGAATAAGTTTAAGGCGCAGAAATGGGATAACAAGGAAAGAGTTGTCTTCGGTTTCAAAAAAGCCATGTTCGCGTGGATTTTGAAGCACGTGATGACGTATTGCATCTGCTTTTCGGCAATCACGTACATTCATCATTATTTGTATCATTACACGAATGTTAATCACTACTTGAAAAACCATGAGTTTCGTTACCCAAGTGTCGTCACATTCAATTATGGAGAGGTCGGTTTAAAAGTCGATTACTCATTACCAGACAATGAACTTATATTCGATGAAAGCGGTAAAGTAAAAGCGTTTATTAATAAAGGATCGATTCTTGTAAAGAACATCCCGACTTTTTCGATCAATGTTCTCCACACATTATTTCGTTCGATCGTCGTTTTTTTAATACTGGTCTTTCTGTGGAAAATCTTTAACCATCTCGCATTGTGCAAACCATTCACCACGTCCAATGTCAAACGATTGCGAATACTCGCTTTGTTGATCCTTCTTTATAATATCGTCGATGGACTATTCTACAGTTTAAGCCATTGGTACTTTCATACCCATTTCTTCTTGGGGATGTTTCAAAATTTCAGAATACGAGATGTCGATTACGGCGCTTATTTTCTCTGTGCCGTTGTTTTTCTTCTTGCTGAAGTGATTCAAAGTGCGGTCGTTCTGAAAGACGAGCAGGATTTAACGGTGTAGGAGGGCTATCATGCCAATCGTCATCAACTTAGACAGGATGCTCGTCGAGCGTAAACTATCGCTCACCGAACTCTCGGAACGGGTGGGAATCACGATTGCGAATTTGTCGATCCTGAAAACCAATAAAGCGAAAGCGATTCGTTTTACAACGTTGGAAGGTTTGTGTCGTGAACTCAAATGCCAACCGCGCGATCTGCTGGAATATGAAGAAACGCCCGTTGAGAAACATGAGGAGCCGGTTGGATAATATGACGAATCGATCCTCACGATCCTGAAAAATGATTCAATCAAATTTTGAAAAAGAAATGGGCCTCCAGGCGTTATTGACTGGGGGCCTATTGTACTGGCTTGCTGATATCGTTCTGTTTTGTCTGGAAGGTCTGACTTTTTTAGCGAACCTACAATATACTGAAAGCTTGAGCTTAACCGGGCAGGCACGGGGGCCTGCCCCTACTTGGCTGAGAACTGAAAACTAATATATGAACCAGACACTGAAAGTATTCGAATCGGGCAATCAGGCGACGGTGGTTATCGTTGGCCGTCCCAATGTGGGGAAATCGACACTGTTCAACCGGATCATCGGCCATCGGGATGCGATCGTCGACGACCAGCCCGGCGTGACTCGCGACAGCAAGTACCGGCAGACCGACTGGAACGGAAAAGGTTTTACGCTCGTCGATACAGGCGGATTTTTCGGCCCGGAAGAAGACCCGTTTTCGAAAGTCGTCCAGGATCGGATCGAACTGACGGCCCGTGACGCCGCCGTATTGCTTCTGATCGTCGATGCGAAGATCGGCCCCACCCCAGCCGATCACGACGTCATCCAGCTGCTTCGTCGCTTAAAACGGCCCATCCTCATTGCGGTCAACAAAGTGGATGTACCCCAGCATGAAGAGGAGTCGATGGCCCCGTTTTACGAACTGGGCATCGGCGAGATGCATCCCGTCTCGGCGACTCACGGGACCGGGATCGGCGATCTACTGGATGCGATCGTCGAGTACGTGCCTGACGAGGCTCCCGTGGAGGGATTGCCCGACCGTCCCGGTATCGCCATTATCGGCCGTCCCAACGTGGGCAAATCGACCCTGCTCAATTCCCTCTGCGGAGCGGACCGCGCGATCGTCTCGCCCGTCTCCGGAACGACCCGCGATCCGGTCGATTCGGAAATTACGGTCAACGACAAGCCCTATCTTCTCATCGACACCGCCGGGATTCGCCGCCGGGGAAAAATGAGTCAGGGCCTTGAGCGTTTCACCCTCATCCGCGCCCAGGAAGCCATCCGCCGCTGTCATATCGCCCTGTTGATGATCGATTCAACCGAAGGGCTGACCGAAACCGACGACAAGGTTTTCGCTAATGCCAAAGACGCAGGTAAAGCGGCCATTATTATTGTCAATAAATGGGATGTGGTCGAAAAGGACGAAAAAACGGCCGGTCTGTACGCCAAGGATATCCGGGATCGGATCCCCTTTTTACATTACGCTCCCATTGAATTCGTTTCCGCACTTACCAAACAGCGCGTCCATCGCATCTTCCCGCACGTCGAGGAAATTCTCGATTTCTACAACCGGCGGGTTCCCACGGCGAAACTGAACCAGTTGCTCGAAACCATTCTTATCCGCCATCCCGCCCCGCCGCATAAGGGCCGGGTTCCCTATATCTTTTACTGGACGCAGGCCGGAGTCGCCCCTCCGACGTTTGTTGCTTTTACGAACGACCCCGAAGCGATCCATTTTTCGTATGAACGCTACCTGATCAACCGCCTGTATGACACGTTTGAATTCAAGGGAACGCCGCTGCGGCTGATCTGGAAGAAACGGAGCGGCAGGCCAATCGAATGAACGTTGCAGTCAGTATGATCATTGCCTATCTTCTTGGCTCGATCCCTTCCGCGTTTATCGCCGGTAAGATCAAGGGGATCGATTTGCGCGAACACGGCAGCGGCAATCTAGGATTCACGAACGCGTACCGGCTGCTGGGCGCGAAAATGAGCATCCCGGTTCTGGTATTCGATATTTTCAAAGGCAGTGCGGCGGTTTTGTTGGCCCATTACTTTGCCGATGGAAATGAAATCATCGCGATTGCGGCCGGTCTGTTGTCGATCGCTGGACATAACTGGACGATTTTCCTCGGTTTCAGAGGCGGGGGGAAAGGTGTTGCTACTTCTGCCGGTGTCTTCTTGATTTTAACGCCAATTCCATTTCTTGCCGCTGTGCTTGTCTTTTTGGTGATTCTTTCAACAACCCGCTATATGTCTCTGTCGTGCATACTGTTGGCAATGACCCTGGTCATTGCCAGTGGGATATTACTGGGATTAAAACACGATGGCGCTCCCTCGATCGAGGTTTTTATATTCACTGCCATAGCCGCGCTGCTGATCGTTTTACGGCATCACAGCAACATTCGGCGTTTATTCAATGGAACCGAATCGAAATTCGGTTCATCCACCAAGGAGGAATAGTCTTAAATGGAAATCATTCCAGCAATCGATCTGCGGGGCGGAAAAGTGGTGCGCCTGCTGCGCGGCGAGTACGACAAAGAAACGGTCTACACGGACCGAGCGGACGAAATCGCGCGTCAATGGCATGCTGGCGGAGCGAAAACGATTCACATCGTCGATCTGGACGGGGCGAAGGACGGTGCGATCGTCAACAAGGACGCCATCAAGTCCATCGTGAACAATGCCGATTGCCAGACCGAGCTGGGCGGGGGGCTGCGGGATATGGCCTCCATCGAATTTGCGTTGAATGATTTGGGCGTTTCCCGCGTTATATTAGGAAGCGTTCTGCTCGAAAAACCGGAATTAG
>CAZSIZ010000086.1:0-6397 GCA_964606645.1 uncultured bacterium | reverse complement strand
CGCCGCAAACCGTTTTCCCAATCGAGTCGTTCTGGGGATCGACGCGCGGGACGGCATGATGGCGACGCGGGGCTGGCGCGAAGATAGCGCAGTAAAAGCGACGGACCTGGTCCAAGAATTTAATTCGCTTTCCATCGCCGCCGTCATCTATACCGACATCGCCCGCGACGGCACACTGGAAGGCCCCAACCTGGAGGCGCTCGAAGCGATGGCCGCAGTCTCTCCGTTTCCCGTCATTGCGTCGGGCGGCATCGGACAACTCGATCATATCCGGGCGCTGGCCGAAAAAGTGCGTTCCATCGGAGAAGACAAAGTCACCGGCGTCATCGTTGGGAAGGCACTGTACGAGAAAAAATTCACGGTCAACGAAGCGATCGCAGCCGCGAATTTATCCTAGTAGTCTGTCACACGTATTTATATAGGGAACAGGAACGTGTAGGGGCAGGCCCCTGTGCCTGCCCATGTTCAATCCAACACATCATTTCAAGAGTGACAATTTTATGATAGACTATTTCTGAACCGATCAAATCACCGGAAGGACCGGTTGAAACGATGGATTTATTGACGGCGTTGTACGGTTTTGCGGTTACGCTGGAGATCATCGCGCTGATGGTTGCCTTTCTCTTTCTGTACAATTGCTCCAAGCGGGTTCGGAAGCATCCTGAAACGGGATATCGGCTTCGTCGAAGAAAATTCATGCGCGATGGATTCTCCTTTTTCAGCGCCGTCATCCTCGGTCTGTCGGGAATCGTGCCATTGCAGGCGGCCATGTTTTTGCAGTCGTACCGGGCGTTTGTGGTGGGTGAACCGATCGCCATGATTACCGTGACTCAGTCCACCCCGGGCAGTTTCTTCAAAGCACAGATCGACGAACTTGGTACTCCCGTATCGAGTAATCAGAACGCCTTATCCAAAGAATTTCTCATCCAGGGCGACCGCTGGAGTTTGGAAGGCAACGTGATCCGCTTCAAATCCTTCTTCACGTTCTTCGGTATGAAACCGGTCTATCAACTCACCCGCATCCAAGGCAGTTATTTTTCCATCGAAGACGAACGCAGAAAAGACCGCACGATCTACACGCTCATCGACCGTCCGGCGGAGGAATGGTGGCGGTGGATGTATGAGAACGGCGACTCGATTCCATTCGTTGAGATCGTCCACGGTTCGGCGGTCTCTCAAAGCGCAAAAGTGGGGAGCACGTATCAGATTTCCGTACTCCCCACCGGTTTTTCCCTAACGCCGGTCGAAAAGACCTCGCCCTGAATTCATTCCAACCTATTTCGTTCTGTTTTCCAGGTAATAAACACCGGTCTTCCCTGGCGCGACGATATCCAGATCGCCGTCGTTATCCACGTCGATAGGTGTCAAATTCATTCCGACCCCGATGTTCTCGTCGTACGAAACGATATGCTTGGTGAACAGCGGATCGGGTCCTTTTTCGATTTGATACCAGAAGATGCAGAGCGGTTCGTTCGCGCCCGGATCGCCTCCGTTGTGGCCTCGATAGCGTTTGCCGGTGATGAGATCGCGGGTTCCGTCGCTGTCCAGATCGGCCATGATCGGGCAATGGATCTGTGAGTAGGTATCATCGATCAGGTGGGAAATCCAGGCCACCCGCCCGGCGCTGTCGCGGGTCTGTTCCAGCCAGTACAGCCCGAAATCATGCCCGTTGCCGTAGATCACGTCCGCCAGGCCGTCGAGATTCAAGTCATCGACAGCAAAGGGGATTCCCGAATGTTCGGCACCGAAAGTCGCCGACCATTTGGTGAATTTCCAGGATTGAGTTTTCGGTTTCAACGGGCTTTTATACCAGCCGTCCGGCGTGAGGAGATCGCCTAAGCCGTCCCCGTCGAGATCGCCGAAGCCCATCCCGTGTCCGCGCCCGTGATGGCCGACAATGCGACGTTCGAACCCGGATTTGCTCTTGTCCGTCCCAACATAAGCGAAATAGGTGGCTGGCATATTCTGATTGTAGAAATTCACCATGATGTCTTTCCGGCCGTCGTGATCGATATCGAACGAACAAATCGCTTCCGTCCCGTTCAGACCGGTGCCGATGACGTGTTCTTTCCAGAGCTGGTCCAGACGATCCGGGCCGGGATGTTCGTACCAGCACATTTTCGGATCGAACCAGCCGCCGGAAACGATATCGGGCCAGCCGTCGCGGTTGACGTCCATCGCGACTTCGCCGTAATTACTCATGTATTCGCCCTGGATTTTGACGTCGCGCAGCTGGTGCGCTTTCCAATCGGGGGCTTCGTACCAGTTCGGGCCGCAGGTGATGTCGAGCTGACCGTCCGCGTTGATATCGACAATCGTGCAGCCTTCGCTAAGCAGATCGTCCAGCTGATGTGCTTTGAACTGGATCGGAGAGGGCGCGGCTTTGTATTGCGGCTTGAGGTCTTTGATCTTGATGTTTCTGAATTCGACGACCTGATCCTTGAGCGATTCTCCACCGTGAACCTGCAGTCCGATGCGGCCTTTTTTCGAGCCGTCCAGTCGAACGTCGGTCACTTTCTGTCTGTTGAGATAGACGACGATGTGGTCTTTGACGCATATAATGCTCATGTCGTTCCACTGCGCGGGTTTGTGCAGTTTCTTGCTGGCCGAATCGTGCCGGAAGACGCTGCCGGTGGGGTACTTGTCGTCGATGTCCGAAATCTGGATTTCGTAGCCGTACTTCGAGGGGCGGCCTTCGACGCCTTTCGGCATTCGGATCCCGATCCCGCTGTTGCAGCTTTTCGTCATTTTGAATTGCAGATTCAGAGAGAAATCGTCCCACTCCTCAGTCGTGAAGAGCCAGGAATCTTTCCCCACCGATTGATCTTGTTTCCCGGTGAGAATCCCTTTCTTTACTTCCCAAACCCCTTTCCATTGTTCGGTCCAGCCGGAGGTGTCGCTTCCGTTGAAGATGGCCGTATACCCCGCCTTATCGGGGTACTGCGCCATTGCGGGAACCGCCGTCAACGCGCCAAGGGCGAACGCTGCAAGTGCTGTGAAGATGAATGTTTTTCGCATGATAATCCGTAAAACTCCTTTCAAGTATTGAAACTCATTCCATAAGGAAAATCGTACCGTATGTTTGGGTTTGGGGATAGGTTTTGAGCCATACGAGGGCAACTTTGAGCATCATTCGCCATCATTCTCCTGAATAATCTCAAATAAAAACTACTTGACAAATGTCGAATACTCCAGAAGAATCAAGTCAATCGGTCGTTAATCTGCGAGGTGGAATGATGTCGAAGGAATCGTTGAAGAAGGATTGGATTGAGTTAATCAATGTCGATCTCCCAAGAATACCTCCCATAACAGAAAAAACGAAGCAATTGAACAAGCGTTTTTCTTCGTGGTTTCACGGATCGGTACGTCTTGCTCTCCAAAAATACAAGACCGACGAAGAATACGAATCCTGGTGTAAAAAATTATTAGATACGCCCTTGCTTTGATTTGAAATTGAATGTGAACAGGTGGAATCATGGATAAAGATATGAAAAAAGAGGAGTATAACTGTATACGAACCGAAATGCTTTCTAATATGGAGAAGGCATTCTCTTTTTGGAAATGGGGTCTTGCGTCTCTATTCTCACTGAACGCTCCAGTTTTATACATGATTGCTGAGAGGAATCACGACAATATTATTTATACATCCTTTGCTGAAAACCCGGTTCTCCTATCCAGTTTTTTGATGCTCACCTCTTTCTGTGTCATCGTGGCATTCTCTTGGATAATTTATAGAATTGAAGATGCCGTTGACCGTATGGGAAGTTATCTCGTAGTTTTTCATGAAGACCCATCTAATTCCAATTATTCTTATGGTTGGCATATATTGAATAGAATTGAAAAGAACTCAGACAAGACAGAATCTCCAACGGAAACCCCAAGCAACATAGTTCATAGCCAAGACTACATTAAACTATTTTATATATTTCAAGTGTTGTTTATCGTCTTGCTTTTAGGATTGGTTCCTGATTCTCAAGAAACAACAAGGTTCCCAATCTTTTTATTGGGATTGTTTTGTTTGTTAGTTATTTTCTTTTTTCACTGGATATTCAGTGAAAATTTCAACAGACCGAATTATTGGAATGAGAGATGGACGGAAATATCGGAATACGACAATGACAAAATAGAGAAAGAACTTGAAAAAATAGGGCTTGAGACCAAGAAATCTTGAAAAATTGATATAAATTCTTGTTAAAATCCTCTCATTGAAACCTTCCCCAGAGAGATCGAAATCTATTAGATAACAGACGCGCCGGTGCTGTGGACATGGGATGCGGATCGTTGATATGATAGGCTGGATTTTAACGATGGACTTTTCTAAGGAGTGTAAAACCATGAAAATATATTGGGGTCAACCAATCAAACTATTTCTGATCCTGTTCGTGACCGTTACTGTGGCAAATGCTGTCTATGCTGCTGTGCCACGGCCGGAATACCCACGGCCTGACTTTCGGCGGGATGAATGGAAGAATCTGAACGGGCAGTGGAACTTTGCCTTTGATCCTGATAATGCTGGAGAGGAAATGGGGTGGTTTAAAGCCGATAGGAAGCATTGGCCCCGGAAGATCACCGTGCCCTATCCCTGGGAAAGCAAACTCTCCGGCATTGCCGATCCCAAGTATCAAGGTGTCGCCTGGTATCAGCGCACGTTTAAGATTCCCCGTTCGTGGCGTGATAAGAAAGTCTTTCTCAATTTCGGCGCGGTTGATTGGTCGGCGAAGGTTTGGGTCAACGGGGTTTTCCTTGGCGAACACGAAGGTGGCTATACCCCGTTTTCGATCCAAATCAATCGCGCGTTGGTGAAAAGTGGTAAGCAGGTCGTCACCGTCAAAGCCACCGATTTCACCAGCCGGGAACATCCCGTCGGCAAACAGGTGGGCTGGTATACGACGACGAGCGGGATCTGGCAGACCGTCTATCTGGACGCGCGCAGCAAACCCGGTTCCGCTTATATTGTCGATATCGACATTCAGACGGTGGTCGATGGAACCGTCGATATTCGCGTCAAACCCAGCCAGCCGATCGGCCCCGGAATGCGGCTCGACATGCGGACCGACGATCCCCCGGACAAAGCCGGACCATCCGCCAGTATCGAGAACGCTGAAATCTCACAATCGAATCGCGGGTTCGACTGGAAACTGAGATTGAAGAACCCTCAACTCTGGTCGCCGAAAAATCCGGTGCTCTATTTCATTCAAGTCGATCTTTACGACGGCAAACGAGTCGTCGATACGGTTCATACTTATTTCGGAATACGCGAGGTGTCCCGCGCGAAATACCGGGACAATCCTTACGAATATATCTTCCTCAATCAAAAGCCGTTTTATCTCCGAAGCGCACTCGACCAGTCTCTACATCCCGATGGCATTCATACGTATCCGTCCGACCGGGTCATCGAATCGGATGTGCGTGACGCGATCGAATTCGGCTTCAATAATCTGCGCATCCATATCAAGGTCGACGAACCGCGATTCTATTACTGGGCTGACCGCCTGGGAATGACCGTTCTCTACGACCTCCCCTGTTTCCGAAAGTTCACCGATGAGGCCAAGCGAACGTTCGAACTCACGCTGAAAGAATCGCTGGCGCGGGATAAAAACCACCCCAGCATCATCTCCTGGGTTATTTTTAACGAAACCTGGGGGCTTGAACGCTTCAAAGACCAGGAGCGGGTAGAGTTCGTTAAAGAGATGTTTGATTTGGCGAAGAAACTCGATCAAACTCGCTTGATTGAAGACAATTCTCCCTGTCTTTACGACCACATCGTTACCGATATCAATTCCTGGCATTTCTATATCTATCCCCACGAACGCGCCCGAAAACATATCGCCAACGTCGTCGAGCAGACCTATCCCGGCTCGTCATTCAATTTCCTCAAAGGCTACAAGCAAGGCATTCAGCCCCTTATCAACAGTGAGTACGGCGGGATCAGCGCGGGCAGTGGCGACCGTGACGTCTCCTGGTGTTTCCATTACCTCACCCAGGAACAGCGCCGCTATCAGAAAATCTGCGGGTATCTCTACACCGAACTCCAGGATATCGAGTGGGAACACAACGGTTTTATGAATTACGACCGAAGCCGCAAAGTGTTCGGCTACGAGGAATTCGTCCCCGTGCCTGCGGGGCATCCGAAATTCACTTACCGCGACTTGAACACACCGGATTTCCTGATCCTTGACTCGATGGCCGGGCAGAATATCCATCCAAAACCCAGGGACGCCGGTCTGGATTTCCTGACTGACGGCCAGGTAAAAACCGCTCTCGACCGGATCAATCATTTTTCCATTCCCGTTTCCCTCAGCCTCTACTCCGGCCGTGAGGGAGGAGAATTCGACCTGAAATGGGAACTGTATGGCATGGACTGCTTCGGGCTGAAATGGGAGAAAATCCGGGAAGG
>CAZSIZ010000085.1:0-20473 GCA_964606645.1 uncultured bacterium | reverse complement strand
AAAGTGGTGTTAGTCGGGGCAGGGCCGGGGGATCCGAATTTGATCACCGTGCGGGGCCGGGATGTGCTGCAGCGCGCGGATACGATCGTCTTCGATCACCTGGTGGCGAAAGAACTGGTGGATTTGGCCCCGGCGGGAGCCAAACGTATCTACGTCGGGAAAAAAGCTGGTAAACATACACTGAACCAGGACGGGATCAACGAACTGCTGGTCAAGGAAGCCCAAGCAGGGAACGCCGTTGTACGCCTGAAAGGGGGCGATCCCTTTATCTTCGGACGGGGGGCGGAAGAATGCGAATACCTGCGGGATCATGGGGTGGAATTCGAGGTCGTTCCCGGAATCTCTGCTGTTGCCGCCGTACCCGCTTACGCTGGGATTCCGGTGACCTGCCGCAACCTGAGCACGGCATTCGTCGCCGTCACGGGGCATGAAGACGCTTCGAAAAGCGAACCGGATGTGGATTGGGCCGCCATCGCCCAAGTGAAGGGAACGATCGTCGTCTTTATGGGCGTCCTGAGCGTTCGCCGGATTACAGACGAGTTGATGAAACACGGCAAATCACCCAAGACTGCCGCCGCCGTGATTCGATGGGGGACCTACGCTCATCAGCGCACCGTGACCGGGACAGTGGAAACCATCGCGGATGATGTGAAACGCGCCGGGCTGCGTCCACCGGGGCTGATCGTGATCGGTGAGGTTGTAAGGCTGAGGGAACGGCTGGACTGGTTCGAGACACGGCCCTTGTTCGGGCGCACGATCGTGGTTCCAAGAGCCAGGTCTCAACGGTCACGGCTGGCCGCGTTGCTGATCGATAAAGGCGCGAACGTGCTAGAAATTCCAGCCGCTTCGCACGAGCCGGTGAAAGCGGAAGACTGGCTGAGCGAAGTCGCGCGGAACGTGAACGGGTACGATTGGATCGTGTTTCCCGGCGTGACGGCCGTGCAGGCGTTCTTCGAGGCGCTGAACGGACAGGGACAGGATTCCCGAAGCCTGGCGGGAATCCGAATCGCGGCGCTGGGGGAGGATACAGGCGACGCGCTGATCGAACGCGGGATTCGGCCCGATTTAATACCATCCCGGTTTTGCCCGGCGACGGTGGTCGAAGAACTCACCGCGCACTATCCCCTGGAAGGGATGCGGGTTCTCTACCCTTATGGATGCGGCACTCCGGGTGGGCTGGCATCCGCGCTGAAGGGGGCGAGGGCCATCGTGGATAAAGTGGCCGTCTCTTCGGGACCGGGAGAAGCGCCCGAAGGGAACGTATTGAACGGGCATCGAATCGATAGTGTTGTCTTTACCTGTTCGTCGACCGTGAAATCGTTTTTCAATCGGCTGGGTGAGGAGGAAGCCCGTCACGTCGCGGAACATGCCGTTCTGGCGTCGATTGGACCTCAAACCACTCGAACGCTTCAGGAATACCGTTTCCAATCCCACATCCAACCCAAACAATCCGATCTTCCCTCCCTGGCAGACGCTATTCTGGCGTATTACGCCAACGACGCCGACAAAGATTAGAGATATCTCAACATACATTTAAAAGAGATTATGAGATTGGCAGCCGATGGCGGAAGGCTGACCACTGCTTTTATATTCAATTAATAAATTTGTCGATATTTAATTATCTATCTTTTGGATTGATTATCTGATTCCGATTTCTTTCATATTAGGTAAATCGTATCTATCTTTTTCTCATGTTTTAGTCATTAAACTCAAGGAATTCCGTATATATATACATAATTACCATTAGTTTTGCATGGCATACAATAGATTTATTTAGCGATCATATTAATTTATTTATTTTATATTTATCGTGTTTCGTGCCTTGACTTGGAGAATTATTTACTTAGTCTTGAATTGAATAATGAAATATTTGATATTTATATTATTTTTAATGGAATTAACCTGATTTTCCCTTGAAATCTGTCGTTTTTCGATCTTTTTTTGAGAATTAACTAATGATTAATAACTCGAAATGAGTAACCGTTTGTGGGGAGAAAGTTTCGATTTATCTCACGAACCGGTAAAAATTCAGACCATGCAGACGAAACGGCAAGATATCGTGTTTCATCAGCCTTTCTTTATACTATAAATTGTGGTCACTGAAAGTGTTTTCGACTTTTTGTCGTTTCGTTTTGAATAGATATTTTTTTCAATCTTTCGTGGAAAGGAGGAATTTCACGGTTCATATCTGCCAGGGGCAGCATGAGCGCTGTCCGAATCGAATCGCAACCAAGTAAAGACATTAACCACTCGTGTTAGTGAGGAGGAACGTTTAGATGCCAAGTTATGTTATTCCAGAAAAATGCGACGGATGTAAAGCGTTGGATAAAACAGCGTGCCAATACATTTGTCCGAACGATCTCATGATGCTGAACAAAGACATCATGAAAGCGTACAACTGCGAACCGGAGATGTGCTGGGAGTGCTACAACTGCGTCAAGATCTGCCCGACGCAAGCAGTTGAAGTGCGCGGATACGCCGATTTCGTACCGTTGGGAGCCAGCGTCACTCCGCTACGGAGTACGGATTCCATTATGTGGACGGTTAAGTTCCGTAATGGGATGTTGAAGCGCTTCAAGTTCCCCATCCGGACGACTCCGGAAGGAGCGGCTGTTCCCGATGGCGGATGGAGCACTGGATCGGATGATCTCGCGAGCCCGTGCCTCTTTACAGAACCTGAATCCTCCGGCCTTCCCGAAGTGCCGACCATTTAACCGATAAGGAGGTGATATTGTGGCAAATTTTGAAACAGTAGAAGTGACCACGGATCTATTGATCCTGGGTGGTGGAATGGCGTCGTGTGGCGCTGCTGTAGAAGCCGCCTATTGGGCAAAGAAGAATAACGTCAAAGTGACGTTGGTTGATAAAGCGGCGATGGACCGTAGTGGTGCGGTGGCGATGGGTCTTTCCGCCATTAACCAGTATGTTGGCCTGAAAGACGGAAAAAACACGTTGAAAGATTACGTGAATTACGTCCGAAACGACCTCATGGGGATTACCCGCGAGGATCTAGTGGCCAATATCGCCCGTCACGTGGACTCCAGCGTTCACTTGTTTGAAAAATGGGGACTCCCCATTTGGACAGATGATAATGGCGCTTACGTTCACGAAGGACGCTGGCAGCTGATGATCAACGGTGAGTCGTACAAAGTCGTCGTTGCCGAAGCGGCGAAGAACGCCTTGGGGATGGACAACGTTTACGAGCGTATCTTCATCGTCGGTCCGTTGATGGATGGCGATAAGATTGCTGGAGCGGTTGGTTTCAGCGTTCGCGAAAACAAATTCTACGTCTTTAAGGCGAAAGCCGTTATGGCCGCTATGGGCGGCGCGGTTCACGTCTTCAAACCCCGGTCTTCCGGTGAAGGTTTGGGTCGTGCCTGGTATCCGCCGTGGAACTCCGGTTCCAGCGCTTACTTTACACTGAAAGCCGGCGCTGAAATGACCTGTCAGGAAGTTCGTTTCATCCCCGTGCGTTTCAAGGATGCTTACGGTCCGGTCGGTGCGTGGTTCCTGCTCTTCAAATCCCGCGCAACCAATTGTGATGGCGAAGAATACATGCAGACACGCCGTCCCGAACTGGACAAATGGGTTCCTTACGGTCACGTCAAACCCGTCCCCGCCAACCTGCGTAACTGGCTGGGTATGCTGGATATCATGGACGGTAAATCTCCGATCTACATGAGAACGGAAGAAGCGATCCAGAAACTGTCCGAAGCTGAAACGGATGATAAACTTCGTAAGAAAAAACTGAAGGAACTGGAAGCCGAAGCATGGGAAGATTTCCTCGACATGACCATCTCTCAGGCGATCATGTGGGCCGGTACGAACGTTGCGCCGGAAGAGAAACCTTCTGAAATCGCAGCGGCTGAACCGTACTTCATCGGTTCCCACTCCGGCGCTTCCGGCGCTTGGGTCAGCGGGCCGGAAGACTTGGCTCCCGCCGATTACTTCTGGGGCTATCCCAACATGACCACGGTTAAGGGGCTGTTCGCTGCAGGTGATGCGACTGGTGCTTCCAGCCATAAATTCTCTTCCGGTTCACACGCCGAGGGACGTATCGCTGGTAAAGCTGCGGTGAAATACTGTGTCGACAATGCCGCTCAGCCGAATGTGGATGCCGCTGAAGTGGAAAAACTGAAAACGGAAATCCTGCAGCCTCTCGATACATTCGAAGCGAACAAGGCTGGTTCCAGCGATCCCGATATCAATCCCAACTACATCAAACCGAAAGCCTTCATGTTCCGTCTGCAGAAAATCATGGACGAATATGCAGGTGGTGTTTCCGCCCAGTTCAAGACCAACAAGGCCTTGTTGACCAAAGGGATGGAACTGCTCGACTTCCTGCGGGAAGATGCCGAAAAACTGGCGGCTGAAGACCTGCACGAATTGATGAGAGCCTGGGAAAACGTTCATCGGATGTGGCAGGCTGAAGCGCACGTACGGACTGTGATGTTCCGTGAAGAGACGCGGTGGCCGGGTTATTATTTCCGTACCGATACACCTTCGATGGATGAAGCAAACTGGAAATGCTTCGCCAACTGCAAGTGCGATCCAAAGACCGGCGAATGGACGATGATGAAGAGAGATATCATCAATATATTCTAAGGTTGTAATAATAATGACCGTTTTGGCGGTGGAAACTGCCGGGACGTTTTGTTTGATTAATCTGAATGAATCCCCTCCGGACGCTCGATGGTCCGGAGGGGTTCCTTCCTTCCCGTTCTTGGAGCGGCCACAAAAAAACTGAAGGATTTCATCACATCATGAATGAAGGAAATCATTGTGCTAACGCGCCTGAATTGGAGAGTGAGGGAGTGTACACCTGCCCACATTGCGGGGCGGAACTGAAACAATGGAAGACACCGGACGTTTCCAGTTGGGGCGAAGGAATTCAATACGTCTGTTTCAGCGATGAGTGCCCTTACTTCGTTCGTGGGTGGGAGTGGATGCAGACACGATTCCAAGCGAACGCTTCCTACCGCCACCGATTCGATCCCGCGACGGGCGAAAAGGGACCGCTTCCCGTTTGGTCGAAAGACGCGATGAAGGACCATATTATTGATTAGAAAGGGAAATGACTTCTTACTTTTTCGATAAGGTTTGAGAAGACAGTTCAAGTTATGGAAGAGATTGCACGGCTGAAAGAAGCCATCCTGAAAGAATACCCCCGTCATACGAAACAAGATTGTTTTCAGTTTGCCTGTCACAATCAGGTCAAATGCTTCAACGCCTGTTGTGCGGATGTTAATATTTTTCTCACGCCGTACGACATCCTTCGTATGAAAAACTACCTGGGAATCACCTCGAGAGAATTTCTCGATCGCTATACGATCCTTCCCATCGATCGAAATCAGAAATATCCCGTGGTTTTACTGAAAATGGACGACTCGGAAGCAAAACGCTGTCCGTTCGTCGATACGGAGAAGGGCTGCACCATTTATGAAAACCGCCCTTGGGCCTGCCGGATGTATCCGGTGGGGCTGGCCTCGCCGAAAGAGAGCGAATCTCCCATTAATGAAGAGTTTTATTTCATTCTCAAGGATCCGATCTGTGAGGGTTTCAAGGAAAACAAAGACTGGACGATCGAGCAATGGCTGGACGATCAGGGGATTGCCGAATACAACGAACTGGGCGAGTGTTTTAAGGAGATCATTCTCCATCACCGGATGCAGGTTGATAATCCGCTCGATGAGAAGAAGATCGAAATGTTATTTATGGTATGTTACGATCTCGACGCTTTCCGGCGATTCGTTTTCGAGAGTCGTTTTTTAGAGAAGTTCGAGGTTGATGAAGATCGACAGCAGCAAATTCGCAGTGACGATGTGGAACTGATGAAGTTCGGATACGACTGGTTGAAGTTCAGTCTGTTCGGTGAATCGACGATGACCGTTCAATCCGAAATTCTGGAAGCGAAGAAAAAAGAACTCGAGTCGAAGCAAAAAGAAGCGGCGACCGAGTAAAGCAATTCTGCTTGGACGGGAAACAACGATGACAGCGAACAAGAAAACACTACTCGTAATTGGAGGGGGAATCAGCGGAATTACCGCCGCCGTGGAAGCCGCCGAAGTGGGGTACGACGCCATCCTGGTCGAGAAGGAAGCCTATCTCGGCGGGCGGGTGGCGAAGATGCACCGCTACTTCCCCAAAATGTGTCCACCCACCTGCGGGATGGAGATCAATTTCAAGCGTATCAAGAACAATCCACGCATCACGGTTCATACCTTGGCGGAAGTGACGAAGATCAGCGGAGAGCCGGGAAATTATCAAGCGACGATCAAGATCGAACCCCGTTACGTCAAGCCAGGCGCACACATCTCCGATGAAACCCTCGCGAAACTCTCATCCGAACGTTCAAACGATTTCAACTTGGGGATGAATACGACCAAGGCGCTCTATTACCCGCATCCGATGGCGTTTCCGCCGGAGTACATGCTGGATAAGGACGCCTTGTCCAGCGCCGACCGGGAAATTCTCGAAAAGGAATGTCCCGACGCGCTCGATCTGGACGCCGCGCCGCAAGAGATCACCGTGGATGTGGGGTCGGTCGTCGTCGCGTCCGGCTGGGAACCTTACGACGCCAAAAAGATCGAAAATCTGGGATTCGGAAGCTGCGAAAACGTCATCACCAACGTCATGATGGAACGTCTGGCGTCACCGAACGGACCGGGCGAAGGCAAACTGGTTCGTCCGTCCGACGGGAAAGCGATCGAGAAAGTGGCCTTCGTTCAGTGCGCCGGATCGCGGGACGAGAACCATCTTCCTTACTGCTCGGCGGTCTGCTGCATGGGATCGCTCAAGCAGACCCGGTACGTTTTAGATATAAATCCCGAAGCGCACGTCACTATTTTCTACATCGACGTGCGCGCCATCGGCCGTCACGAAAAGTTCTATTACGACCTACTCGGAAACGACAAGGTCTCCTTCGTGAAAGGCAAGGCCGGGATGGTGACCGAAGACCCCGATACGAAAGACCCGATTGTGGAGTTGGAAGACTCCCTCAGCGGAAAGAAAATGAAAGAGACGTTCGATCTCGTCGTGCTCGCGACCGGGATGCAGCCGACTGCGGCGGAGAATAAGATTCCCATCGACGGAATTACGTATGACGACTACGGGTTTGTGGATACAAAAGACGGCGCGAAAGGGATCTTTTCCGCCGGATGCGCACAGCGCCCCGTGGATGTCGCCCGGTCGGTTCGTCAGGCTACCGGCGTTGCACTTAAAGCGATTCAGGGATTGTAAAAGGAGGCAGGCATGGAAGACAAGGTTGGGGTATATATCTGCACGGGATGGGGCATCAGCGAAGCCCTTGATTTGGATGCCTTGTCCAAAACGGCAGGAGAATTCAACGTCGCCGTCTGCAAGACCATCGGGGATTGCAGCGAAGACGATTTCAACACGATTAAAAACGACGTTCAGTCGGAAGCGTTGAATAAAGTGGTAGTGGCCGGTCCTTCTTCACGCTTGGACTTCGGTCAAGATCCCTTCGGCGAAGGCGTGATCGTCGAGCGTGTGAATCTGCGCGAAGGTGTGATCTGGTGTCAGAAACCCAATGACGAAGATACCCAGATGATGGCGGAAGATTATATCCGCATGGGAATCGTCAGAGCGCAAAAAACGCAGCCCGTCGTTCCGTTCGAGGAACACACCCAGATCGATAAAACGATCCTGGTGCTCGGCGGGGGTGTGACGGGGCTGACGTCGGCGCTCGAATCGGCGTTGACGGGCTACAAAGTCGTTCTGGTCGAGAAGCAACCCGAACTGGGCGGATGGATGTCGAAATGGCATAAAACCTATCCCACCCGCGCACCGTTCGATCGACTGGAGACCAACGGTATTTCCGATCTCATCCAGCAAGTCAACGGCCATGAGAACATCACCGTTCATACCTCCACCGAGATCGAAAAGATCGCCGGGGGACCGGGGCTGTTCGACGTGACATTCAAATCGAACAACGGGAACGGTCCGATTCGAGTGGGGTCGATCGTTCAGGCGACTGGCTGGCAACCCTTCGAGCCGGAGGGACTGGATCGTCTCGGTTATAAGAAGTTCAAAAACGTCATCACGAACGTGACGATGGAAGAACTGGCTAAAAACGGGAAGATCACCCGGCCCTCGAATGGAGCCGAAGCGAAAAACGTGGTCTTCATTCAGTGCGAAGGCAGCCAGGATAAAGACTATTTCTCTTACGGGGCATCGGTGATCAGCCTGACGTGCCTGAAGCAGGCGCTTTACGTGCGGGAGCAATCGTCCGATGCGAAGGCGTTCATTATTTACGATCACTTCCGAACGCCCGGTCATTATGAAGATTTCTATAAATCCGTCCAGGAAGATCAAGGCGTTTTTCTGACCAAAGGCGACGTCCAATCGGTCACGGAAAACGCGGACGGCAACTTGATCCTCTCGATCGAAAACACGATGCTCGGCGAAAAGATCGAACTCGAAGCCGACTTGATCGTGTTGGCGCTTGGGATGCAACCGGTTTCAGCCGACGGTGAGGCGATTCGCGCTTGGATCGATGCGAAGGCCGCCGTTGTCAAAGCGGAAGAAGAAGGGAACACACCGCAGCCGGATATTCTCGAACTTTCAAAGAAACCGTCGCCGGGTGATCCCATTCTCAATTTGGAATATCGACAGGGACCCGATCTGCCGATGCTGGAATACGGGTATCCCGATTCGCACTTTATCTGCTTCCCGTTCGAGACTCGGCGCACGGGGATATACACTGCCGGTTGCTTGCGCAGCCCGATGGATTCTCAATCGGCTGTCGAAGACGCGGCGGGCGCGGCGCTCAAGGCGATTCAATGCGTGGAGATGACCTCGCGCGGCGAGGCCGTTCATCCCCGCGCCGGCGACCAGTCGTACCCGGAATTTTTCTTACAGCGTTGCACACAATGCAAACGCTGTACGGAAGAGTGTCCCTTCGGCGTGCTGAACGAAGACGTAAAAGGAACCCCGCTGCCCAACGCAACGCGATGCCGCCGGTGCGGGATCTGTCTGGGAGCCTGTCCCGAGCGGATCGTCAGTTTCAAGGATTATTCCGTGGACATGATCGCGTCCATGATTAAGAGCGTGGAAGTGCCGGATGAATTCGACGAAAAACCGCGCGTGCTGGTGCTCGCCTGCGAGAACGACGCGATCCCGGCGCTGGATATGGCGGCTCAGAAAGGTTTGACGTACAGTCCGTTCGTGCGTATTGTCCCGCTTCGTTGCCTGGGATCGATGAATATCGTTTGGGTGGCGGACGCGCTGTCACGCGGTTTTGACGGTATCATCCTCATGGGCTGCAAGTACGGCGATGATTACCAGTGTCACTACATCCGTGGCAGCGAACTGGCCGACCGGCGCGGCGAAAACGTGCGTGAAAAATTGACGCAGCTTGCGCTGGAAAACGAGCGGGTCGAACTCCATCAAGTGGAGATCACCGACGCCGAAAAAGTCGTTGGGATCATCAACGACTTTGTAGACGTGATTGAAGAAATCGGTTACAACCCATTCAAGGGGATGTAATTTCGTCAGTCATTCAACATTGTAGCGCAGGCTTCCAGCCTGCTTCACTACAGTAAACATAATATCGAAAGCATTTAATTCTGGGAGTGAATAGGATGGAAGAACCAGTCGGTAATCAGCAGGAAACCACTCAAAGTTCGTGCGCGAAAAATAATTCCGTTCTCAAACCGAAACCGGATTTGGAATTCATTGGCGACGTCGCGGCGCTTGGAGGCGAGACGGCTAAGAAATGCTTCCAGTGCGCGACCTGCTCCGCCACGTGTCCCATCTCGCCGGACTGCAACCCGTTTCCCCGGAAGGAAATGATCTGGGCAAGTTGGGGAATGAAAGACCAACTGTTGAAAGACCCGGATGTCTGGCTCTGCCATCAGTGCAACGACTGCTCCGCGATCTGTCCGCGTGAAGCGAATCCGGGTGATATTCTGGCGTCGATTCGGAAGTATATCTACCAAAATAATGCCTCACCCGCTTTTTTGGGAACGATCGTCTCTCAACCGAAATTTCTACCGCTGTTGATCGGCATTCCCGCCTTGTTGATGGCGATCGTCGTCGGCGCGTTCGGGAACTTTATGCCGGAAGGTGAAATTATCTTCAAGAACTTTCTCCCGCATCCGTTCCCGCTGGACTTTCTGTTCAGCTTCTTCGCGTTCTTCGCCGCCGGAGTTTCAGCGGTGAGCGGGCTGAAATTCTGGAACTCGCTGAAAGAAGGACCGCGTCCACCCGTCCCCGACGCGAAAGGATTTATTCCTGGACTCATCAAGGCGATCCAGGAACTCGTTCTTCACAGTCAGTTCAAGGAATGCGATAAAGCCAACCCACGCTATCTCTCACATCTGCTGACGTTCTACGGCTTCATCGCGCTCTTCGCTACGACGACGTTTGTGTTTCTTGGGCTTTATCTTCTGGGATGGGAAACGCCTCTTGGATTAATGCATCCGGTGAAGATACTCGGTAACTTGGGGGCGCTCGCGTTTCTGGTTGGAACCGGGTTGATGCTGGTTCAGCGGCTGACCGATTCTGAGAAATCGGGAGCGAGCACCTATAACGACTGGCTGTTCATCGGGATCATGTTCGGACTGGCATTGTCCGGGATTCTGACGGAATTGATTCGTTTAGCGAACATCCCCGTGCTGGCGTATTCGATGTACTTTATCCATCTGGTCTTGATTCTGTCGATGATGGCTTATTTCCCCTTCTCGAAATTCGCTCACCTGCTTTACCGGACTCTGGCGATCACCTACTATTATGGCTATGCGGTTTCGGACGAAGCGGAAAAGTCCGATACCAGCGTTCAAACGGAAACTCAGGCCGACGCGGCCTGATACCGCATCATCCCATCAAAAACGAAACGGCAACAAGTAGAGTGTCCAATTCATTTTGCCGGGTTGTGTTTCCAGTTTTCCCTCACCCTAACCCTCTCCCATGAATGGAGAGGGGACTTGGTTGCCCGTCATTATTTGTTGGACAGAGTTCAAGTCGAAAACTCGAAATAATCAACGGCACATATTGACAATACAATCATATTAACATACAAGATATTGTATGAGTTTCGTTCTGTTTTTTTTCTTATAACTGACCTGATTATCCAATGGAGAAAATATGATGAGTGACGATCGAGGTATTTCCACGCTTTGGAAAATGGAAGATTACTGGGCAATCTGGCTGGGATTCGCTTTGATTGTCGTTGGACTGGCTCTGTTCCTGTCACAGCCCCCGGAAGGGATGAACGAAAAAATCGAATCGGCCAATGCCGCGATGCAAGCCGAGGCCGACGCCGCCCCGTTCCATACCATCGCCTGGTACAAAGCTGATGACGCCAAAAAGAAAATCAAGGCGTCGAGTGAAGGATACGCGAAAACCATCGCGAAATGGACGAGTAAACCGCACGGATGGAAGCATAATCCCATTGACGCTTTTCTCTTCAGCCAGGAACAGGCAGACACGAAAAAAGCCTCGGCGATGAAGAAATATGAAACCAAGCAAGCCGAAACGAAGACCGCTTTGGCTTCCGCTCAGACCGCTGAAGGTGCAGCAAAAGCGGCGAACTATCAAGACGAAAGCTTGAACGAAAAAACCATCGCCGCGATCGGTGAATGGCGTGTCGCTCACAAAGCCGAATCTTCCGCCAAGAAAAAAACGTCGGTCTCTTCTTACAATCAGATCGTCTACTTGATCGGGCTGGGTGTTTTCCTGGCCGTGTTCTTTGCGATCGGGGTGAAATTCATGGGCAATTCGGTTTCCGGTTTTTTGACGGCGTTTCCGGTGGTATTCGTTCTCGCCGTGTTGGCTTACCTGCTGTCCACTCAGGTGACCATGAAAGCTTATGGGATCGGGTACGCCGCCTGGGCCATCATCTTCGGATTGCTCATCAGTAACACCATCGGTACCCCGAAGTGGATCATGCACGCCGTTCAGACCGAGTACTATATCAAGACGGGATTGGTTCTGCTCGGCGCGGAGATTCTTTTTGGGAAGATTCTGGCGATTGGCGTTCCAGGGATATTCGTTGCATGGGTCGTGACACCCATTGTTTTGATTACGTCTTACCTGTTCGGTCAGAAAGTTCTTAAAATCCCTTCGAAGACGTTGAATATTACGATCTCTGCCGATATGTCCGTGTGCGGGGTTTCCGCCGCGATCGCGACTGCCGCCGCCTGTAAAGCGAAGAAAGAGGAACTGACGCTCGCCGTCGGGCTTTCACTGATCTTCACTTCGATCATGATGATCGTCATGCCTTGGGTGATTAAAGGCGTGGGGATGGCGCACGTGCTGGGCGGGGCCTGGATGGGCGGAACGATCGATGCGACCGGGGCCGTCGCCGCCGCCGGGGCGTTTCTGAGCGACCGCGCACTGTATGTGGCCGCGACGATCAAGATGATCCAGAACGTGCTGATCGGGGTGATCGCGTTCTGTGTGGCGGTCTATTGGTGCGCCAAGGTCGAGAAGGCGGAAGGGAAAACCGTCGGTGCGATGGAAATCTGGTATCGCTTCCCGAAATTCGTGCTCGGTTTTATCGCCGCTTCGATCTTTTTCTCGATTCTCTATCAGGCCTTGGGGCAGGACGCCGGGTACGCGCTCATCGATAACGGCGTGATTCGTGGTTATACCAAAATCTTCCGGGGCTGGTTTTTCTGTCTCGCTTTCGTGAGCATTGGGCTGGCGACGAACTTCCGGGAACTGAAATCGTACTTCGCCGGTGGCAAACCTCTGATCCTTTACGTTTGCGGGCAGACCCTCAACTTGATCCTGACACTCACGATGGCGTATATCATGTTCTACCTGGTTTTCCCGGACATTACGGCGAAAATCTAAACCGAATTCACTTCCACGATCCTGTAGAAATTACCGGGTGATACGATGGATGAGAAGAATCGAATGGCCGGCCAAACCGGATTCACCTTGATCGAACTGCTGATCGTCGTTGCGATTATCGGTATCCTGGCGGCGATCGCGGTCCCCAATTTCCTGAACGCGCAGGTCCGGGCGAAGATCAGCCGTGTGAAGGGTGATCTGAAGAGTATCCAGACCGCGATCGAAATGTACACGCTCGATCAGGGACGGGAAATTCGCGACACACGCGAAATCCCAAGCTATTATGGAAACGCCATGCACGTCTGGTCGCAGCTGACCACCCCCGTTTCGTATATCTCTCCCGGCGCGTTCATGGATCCATTCGTCCCCAAGGTCAATCCGTTCAGTTCCGGGGCCGCCAATGAAGCGGTCAGTGTCGGGACCTACCAATACCACAACATCACCTATTGGCGTGAGAATAACCTGGGCAATATGGGAACGCTCGCCGACCGGACCGCCCGGTACTACGTGCGTAGTCCGGGGCCGGACCGGTGGTATATCGTTCATCCGATGCGCCTGATGAACTGGATGGCCTACGATGCCTCGAATGGTCTCACAAGCGTCGGCGATATCATCCTGAGCGACAAAGGCATTCTCGGCGATAATTTTGCGGGGAATGTCGGAACCTCGGATTATCTGTGATGGGGTGGGGTTTAGCCGAATGGTGGGTTTTTGTTTTTGTCTGAATGCTGTTCCAGCACTTCGTTTCCTGGATGGCCAGGATTTAAGGATGAACTTTTTTATTAAGCAAAGGATATATCCTGATAACAGACAACTGATAACTATGATTTCTAATGAAAGACTGACAAACTTGAGGAATTGGGGCAAACTCGGTTTGGGTTTGTTGGTTATTTTTGTGTTTGTTTTCTGGGTTGCCCCTGCGCTTGAACGCCTTCCCTATATCGCGGAGGTTCACGATTACGTGTACGAGCATGATATCGATGCAACGGCGCTGGTCTATTCGGAAATCGAGGAATTTGGGGACGCCGACGTGTCGATCCGCGATGCGATGAAGTATTGATCGTGACTAGTGTTATGTCACGCTTGAAATGAAGGAGTGGATTGAACATGGGCAGGCACAGGGGCCTGCCCCTACACGATTTTATACCCGTCTAAACACGTGTGACATGACACTAGGCGGTCAATAATCCTACCAACAAATTGAGTGCGGCGATGAAGACGATGGCGGCGAAGATTTTTCTCAAAACGCTGGGGGACGCTTTTCCCGAACCGTAATACGAGCCTAGAAATCCTCCAATCACGACAACACCACCTAAAACAACCGATCCATGAGGGATAAATAATCCCATTTTTACGCCGTGCGTCAGCAATGCGGAAAACGAGCAGAGAAGAATGTACGCACTGGTGATGGCGGCAGTTCGCTTGACCGTTACCCAGCCCAGGCCGATCAGAATCGGTCCGAGAATGATCCCACCACCGATGCCGATCAAGCCGGAAATAAATCCGACAACCCCACCAAGTGCTAACGATCCCAATAAAGGAGGCAAGGGTGAGATGGCTTCGTTGGTTGTTTGGACGCGGTCTTTTTGAGTGAGCATGCGCACGCTGATGAGCGTCAGCGTGAGGGCGAGCAGCCAACGGAAGAGCGTTGCGTCGATGGAGAGACTCGCGCCCAAAACCGAACCGATGATCCCGCTAAGCAAATAGGGCCATGTAATTCTCCAGACAAAATAACCACGATTATAGTAATTATAGAAAACGATCAGGCTGCAGAGAATGTTGAGTTCCCACGCGAGGGGACGCAGCAGGTGCGGATCGGTATTCCAGAACGACAAGAGAGCGAGATACGCGGTTCCTCCCCCCAATCCAACCGAGGCGTAGGCGGCAGCGGTTACGAACAACGATACGGCGAGGATGACGGTCTCCATGATCGAATGTTTGGACGTTCAACGCGAGTCCCTTCTGTGATATGCTGGAGGCTATATAACGAAATGTTTAACTAGTCGCAACAGCCCCCGTTCAATCATCTTATCCATATTTTATGAACGCGGCAAATGAAAGGAATTCATCATGGCGGAATCCACTCGGCGGATTGTGATTATAGGCGGTGTGGCCTGCGGTCCCAAAGCGGCAGCTCGAGCGCGGCGACGGGATCCCAACGCAGAGATTATTTTGATCGAACGCGGACGTTATCTCTCTTATGCAGGATGCGGGCTTCCCTATCTCGTGGGTGGGGCGGTATCCGAATTCGACCACCTGCAGAAAACGATGTTCAACCTGGTGCGTGATGAAACGTATTTTCGCGATTTTAAGGGAATCGATATACGGCTTCGGACCGAAGCGGAACGGATCGACCGTGCTGATAAGACCGTGTTGGTGCGGAATTTAGAGTCCGGTGAGACCGAAGCGATTTCTTACGATCGACTCGTTCTGGCGACCGGCGCGTCTCCGGCGAAACTTCCGATCGACGGTATGGAATTAGACGGCGTGTTATCGCTTCACTCACCGGATGACGCCATCACGATCCGGCGGAAGATCGAAGCCGGTGAGGTAGACAAAGCAGTGATTATCGGAGCGGGGCTGATCGGGCTGGAAGCGGTCGAATCGCTCTTTAATCATGCCGTTGACGCCACCGTGCTGGAGATGGCGGACCGGATTCTTCCCACGATTCTCGATCCGGACATGGCGGACAGTCTGTCGCGGGAGTTGTCGAGGGATGGGATCGAGTTTTTTACGAACCAGCGGGTTTTGCGGCTGGAAGGGGAGGGAAAGGTTTCCAAAGTCGTTACCGAAGACCGCGAAATCGAGACGGATATGGTGATCGTGACAGCCGGGATCAGGCCGAATGTCGAACTGGCGATTTCGGCGGGATTGACGATCGGAGAGACGAGCGCGATTGTCGTGAATGAACGGATGCAAACCAGCGACCCCAATATCTACGCCGGGGGGGATTGCGTGGAGTGCCATGACATCGTGAGCGGGCGGAAGGTTTACGCGCCTTTGGGTTCGGTGGCCAACCGGCATGGGCGTGTCATCGGGGAGAATGCAGCCGGGGGAGACGATACGTTTCCAGGGATTGTGGGGACCACGATTATGAAGGCGCTCAACATGAATGTCGCCAAGACCGGACTCACTGAAAGCCAGGCTCGTGAACTCGGAATCGATACAGTGACTTCGATCACGTTTTGTCTGGATCACGTCCATTTTATGCCCGGCAATAAGAACTTTTTGGTGAAACTGATCGCGGAAAGGGATAGCGGGAAATTGCTTGGCGCGCAAATCACCGGGCCGGGAGATGTGGCAAAGCGGATCGACATCCTGGCGACCGCTTTGCGATTTGGCGCGACGATGGAGCAGGTTGCGAATCTGGATTTAGCCTACTCGCCGCCATTCTCTCACGCGCTGGATGGTGTGATCCATGCTGCGAATAATACCCGCAACCGGATCGATGGGATTGTTGGTTTTCTCACTCCCGATAAAGCCAAGGAGCGTTTGGCGAAGGATGATGTTTTAATACTTCTGGACGTTCGCGAAGATGCCGAATTGGAGAAGAATCCACTTGAAGACGAGCGAGTTCAACACATTCCCCTCAGTCAACTGCGTCAGCGAATGGGTGAACTATCGAAAGAAGCGGAGATTCTCTGCTTTTGCCAGCAGGGGCTACGAGGATATGAGGCTGCTTTAACGCTTCAAGGAGCGGGATTCTCCAAGATTTCATACCTGGATGGAGGGTTGCGGATGTGGCCTTATGTATCTCAATGAATGAATGCGAGAAGAAAATATAGATTTTTAGCTAAAATTTGATCTAAGTCCTTGACAATACGGACTTAGGTTAATATTATTTGGTTAGCTGTCAACCGAGTAAGAATTCGTGGATATAAATTAGGATTTACCATCTGATCTTGCACGGTTTAACTCATATATCTCCGGTCTTGATTTAGGTTGTTGAAATAGCGAAATACCAATCATTTCAGACTGAGTTTGGAAAAATTGTTGGTTATTTATTCATCCCTAATCGTAACTAATCTTGTAAACTGTGGAATTGAATTTCACGATGCCGGGGAGTGACCGGTGTGGGTTTTATTTTGCCACTATTTTTGATAATCGAATTGAACGGCCAGTTCCTATTGGCCTATAAACAACATCACCATACATCGATAAGGCGGAAACAATGGCGAAAGTCGTAAAAAAGAAAAAAAGGAAATTAGGTTCAGGCGGATTTAGCGGCGGTGCTTCATCCGGAGGCACGGGGAAAATCGTCACGAATCTAAGGCCGAAATACGTTCCCAGAACTCCCCCCTGTACGGACTCTTGTCCCAATCATACCCGAATCCGTGAGATCGTAACGACCATCGCTCAGGCGGAGAAAAAAGGCATCTCTCCCGAAGAATCCTTCGAGCAAGCGTGGGAATTATTTCTCGAAGTGAATCCAATGCCGTCGGTATGCGGGCGTGTCTGCCCCCACCCCTGCGAATCGGGATGTAACCGGAAAGAAAAAGACGGTTCGGTCGCCATTAACAACATCGAACGTTTTGTCGGCGACTGGGCGATCGAAAACGGGAAGAAACTGAAGAAGGAAACAGACGAAACTCAACCCGAAAAGGTCGCCGTCATCGGAGCCGGTCCCGCCGGACTTTCCTGCGCTTATCAACTCGCGAAACAAGGCTATGCGGTCACTATTTTCGAAGCGTTTCCCAAACCGGGTGGAATGCTGCGTTATGGAATCCCCGAATACCGGCTTCCGCGTCACATTCTGGATGCGGAAATCAACCGCATCCTCGAATTGGGTGTCGAGTTGAAATGCGACACGAAAATCGGTGTCGATATTCCTTATGAAGATTTGAAAAAAGAGTACCAAGTGATCTTCGTCGGGATCGGAGCGCACCAGGGACTTCCGCTTCGAGTCGAAGGTGAAGACGCGCCCAATGTTTATACCGGCGCAGACTTTCTGCATCAAATCAATTCCGGAGAGAAACTGGATATTGGCAAGAAAGTGATCGTCATCGGCGGTGGTGACAGCGCCATCGACGCGGCCCGCGTTTCCTTACGGATGGGTGCGGAGCCGATCATTCTTTACCGCCGGACGGTTAAGGAAATGCCCGCCATCGAACATGAAATCACCGAGGCGGAACGTGAAGGCATCAAAATGGAATTCCTCGCCGCGCCGATCGAGATGCTCAAGAGCGATAACGGCCGCGCCGCAGGTATGAAGTGCATCCGGATGGAACTGGGCGAACCGGACGATTCCGGACGCCGCCGTCCCGTTCCCATCGACGGAAGCGAATTCGAGGTCGAAGCTGACACGGTGATCGCCGCGATCAGCCAGGAACCCGATTTCAATGGACTGGAATTTCTGCGCGAAGGACGCGATTGGATCAAAACCGACGAACACGGCAAAACCAAGGATGAAGACGTCTATGCCGGTGGCGATGCGCTGGACCTCGGTATCGTGGTTTCCGCGCTTCATCACGGACGCCGGGCGGCTGAATTGATCCACCAGAATTTCCGAGGGATCACCCCCGAACCCGTCGAGGATTTCGGAGTGATCGGCCCCGATAAAATCAAACCCGAATTCTATGATGGAAAAGATCGCCACGAAGAGACCGGGGTTGATCCGGCGGATCGGATGAAGGATCCGTGGAGTGAAGTCCAGCAGGCACTTTCACAGGAAGATATGATCGATGAAGCCACACGCTGTTTCAGTTGCGCGGCGTGTTTCGATTGCGGGACGTGCTGGAAATTCTGCCAGGACAACGCGATCCTCAAACCGCCCGTTCCACTGCAACCTTACAAATTTAAGATGGACTTCTGCCAAGGTTGTAAAAAATGCGCGGAAGAGTGTCCTTGTGGCTATATAGAAATGGAATAGGTGGTATTATTAAAATCCGGTTTCCGGCGAGAATGCTTGCTGGAACCGTTCATCGAAAGAATCAAATAAGCATTAAAAATAGAGTGTAGAAACAAATCAGTTTAAACCGCTCAATCTCAGCAAGGGAGGATGGTTTTAACATGGCGGAAGAAAAATGGAATGGGCAAACGCCCCAACTGGACGAACTGGAAAAAGGACCTTGGCCCAGCTTCGTCAAGGAGATCAAGAGAGCAGCCGAAAAGAATCCCATGTCCAAGGGACTTCTCGGACAGCTGGAACTGTCATACGAAGAGAAGATCGGTCATTGGAAACACGGCGGTATCGTGGGCGTGTTCGGGTATGGAGGCGGTGTCATAGGACGTTATTCCGACGCGCCGGACAAGTTTCCCGAAGTCGAACATTTCCATACGATCCGGGTCAATCACCCAGCCGGTTGGTTTTACACTTCCGAAGCGTTGCGGACATTGTGCGACATTTGGGAAAAACACGGCTCTGGTTTGACCAACATGCACGGGTCCACGGGAGACATTGTTTTCCTCGGAACCCGTACCGAAGAGCTCGAACCCATCTTCGCGGAACTGACTGAAAAGGGATTCGACCTCGGCGGTTCCGGTTCGGACGTTCGGACACCCAGTTGTTGTGTGGGACCGGCCCGATGCGAGTGGGCGTGTTACGATACCCTGAATGCCTGCTACGATTTCACGATGGACTTTCAGGATGAACTCCATCGGCCCGCGTTTCCGTACAAGTACAAATTCAAGTTCGCGGGCTGCCCCAACGATTGCGTCGCTTCCGTTGCTCGCGCCGATATGTCGATTATCGGAACGTGGAAAGACGACATTCAAGTCGATTCTGCCGCCATCAAAGAATACGCCGATCAAGGGCTGAACATCGAACGTGATGTTTGCGGTAACTGCCCGTCGAAGTGCATGGATTGGGATGGCGAGAAGATGGATATCGACAATAAATTATGCGTGAGATGTATGCACTGCATCAATGCCATGCCGAAAGCCCTCGCACCCGGTAAAGAACGTGGAGCCTGTATTATGCTCGGCTCGAAAGCTCCCATTGTCGAAGGGGCCAATCTTTCCGCCGTTATGATTCCATTCATGAAGATGGAACCTCCTTACCAAGAAATCAAAGATCTGTGCGAAAAGATTTGGGATATTTGGTGCGAAGAGGGCAAGGCCCGTGAACGTGTCGGCGAGTTTATCCAGCGTGTCGGTCTGGGGAATTTCCTGGAAGCGATCGAACTGGAACCCAGCCCATACATGGTGGCTTATCCCCGTGATAATCCTTATGTCTTCTACGAAGAGTATCTCGAAGAAGACGACGAGGATGAAGAGGACGAGTAGTCTCGCACTCGGTGAACGTTTACAGGCAGTACGAACTCAAAAATAGGAGGAATAATTCTGATGTCTCAAGATAAAGCAAAACGAGTAACCGACATCGGCCCGCCCCATTACGAGAAATATCTTCCCCCGGTCGTGAAGGCCAACTATGGGAAGTGGAAATATCACGAAATACTGAAACCCGGCGTCTTGATGCACGTGGGTGAATCGGGAGATAAATTGTTCAGTGTCCGATGCGCGTCTCCAAGGTTGCTGAGTATCCACACGATTCGCGATTTCTGTGATATCGCCGACAAGTATTGCGACGGCCATCTTCGCTTTACCAGCCGCAACAACGTCGAGTTTCTGTTGACCGACGAATCGAAAATCGACTCGCTCATCGCCGATCTGAAGAAATTGGGATTCCCCGTCGGTGGTGTGGGGAACACCATCT
>CAZSIZ010000084.1:0-20476 GCA_964606645.1 uncultured bacterium | reverse complement strand
GGCTATTCGTTCGATCTTGATTCTTCTTGAGTGTCGTGCGAAAATCGGTGTTAAAATGGAAGAGTTCTCTCAACTCAGCATCTTTCGCTAACCATTTCGCAAGTAATTGTTCACCAGGACTAAATGGATGAGGTTTGCCAATTATGGGCCAGACAATGGATTTGTTCTCTTTCTCTGGCTTCACTGCACTTTCGTTCATAGATGATGCAAATCCATCGTCAAATATTTCATCGTAAATCGATACTAATTCAGGATGTCCAAGTAGCATCTTCGGTAGAACAATCCCAATTGAAGCATTCGATTGAGCCATAAACCATTTCGCTGCGCTGACGATACCGGATAATTGTCCTTCTTTGGGATTATTATTGGTTATTTGTAATAAAGCGATCAAATGAGTGGGATGAATAACTTTTGAGAGAAACGATATTTGAATTGGTTTGGGATACGTTTCAAAATTGGGTGATTTATCGTTTAGGCAAGCATTGATTGCATCTTTTAGCCAGAGTTTCGAAAAATCACTATGTTGGTTACTCCACCGTTCGAATCGATTTTCCATCTCTAAGATGAATTCAGCACTCTTCGTTTTAGGAATACCCAAAAATGAATTTTCTTCAAACCAATTCGGCCATATAGCTAAAGCAACCTTGGAAAGTTGATCAATAAATTTATCGATCAACATTTCTATTGATGGGACGGTTGAACAATCGATGGAAATAATCCTGAAATCAAAATCAGAATTAGCTGAGTCAAAGAAATCTTGAGTAAGTTCCTTGTCTTCAATCCCAATTTTCCAGATTGTATCTGGGATCAACTTTTTGATGATTTTTTCTAACAAAAGCACAATAAAATCCTGTAAATTAAATAGAATTGCGTATACCGGTGAATTCGGCCACTAAATCCAGTGGAAAGTGGCCAGTAACTCCAGTTGATTCCGGCCACTCATTCCGGTGGAAGGGAGCCACTCTCTCAAGGAATTCAACGCTGGTTTTTTTCATAATGGATCTTTTTTCGATCAAGGCGAAGGCTAGTGTAGCTGTCAATGGCTAATCGGGCCAACCCCAAGAACTAGAGAATATTAACTTTATATCATATCTTACAGCCCTAATCAATGGTCGTCTGTAGAATCCTTATGAATGTGATTCAATCCGCGATTCCTCTTAGTGTGAAGGCGCTCATATAGGCACTAAAATCCCGCCCCACATCATACTACTCCCAGATAATGAACGTACATCCAGCACCCCGTATCAGGCTTGAACCGTGTCGTTTCATCAATTGACGAGCTACCAACAAACCCATTGTTAAAAAAACATGCGCAGTATGCGACATACGTAGTATAAAGAATCTCAAAAAAAATTGTGAGAAGGCCAATGTTGATATTAATCGGTTGCCCGTTTTTGGCCCCTCCCCCCCCTCCAAAAAAATGCGCTAGAAAAGTCGTTCATGCTTCCATTCACCTTAAAAAGCCTTGTTCCATCAAGCCGAAAAGAGGCATGGAATAGAGGGAAAATAGCGCATGAATAACGACGGCTTTAACCTTTGGCCGGTTATCCAGAGACTATTCATTCCCTATTTCACGCCTATTCATCCCTTGTTCGTTCGTTGAATTGGCTGAAGAGAACCGAAAACGGTTCACTTTCTGAGTTCCGATAATGGAAGGTTATCGGAAGGTAGAGTGGATTGGATGCAGATTGGAATTATGGCCGGTTGGAATCCATCGGAAGGATCGTTCACTTGCCTTTGAGTACAGACTTCGGAACTGGACCGTATTCCCGTTCAAGCGCATCAAGGATCAATCGCCATTGTGCGGGAACATGAGTATTCACCCATCGTTCGAGTGTCCTGACAGGAATACCTAAGACACTTTCGAGAGTCTTATAGGATTGCCGACGTGAAGGCTCTCCCATGCCGTGATCCACATACCAAAGAAATGCTCGATGAAATTCAGTTGGGGCATTCGTTGAGTCAATTTTTATTCTTGAATTCATTGTGATAAACCTCTTACTCATATTATATACCAGAATAGGGTAAAATAAATGAGAAATATTGATTTATTTTCTTGACAACGTACCAGACTATGGTATAATACATAGGAAATAAACATAAAACACGGAGGAAATAACCATGAAACAGTTATACGAACAGTACAGACCGAAGAACTTTTCTGAAGTAATCGGACAAGACAAAGCCGTCAAGAAGATAAACCTCTTACTAAAAAGAGGCATAGGCGGTAGAGCGTTCTGGATAGTTGGCAAAAGCGGTACAGGGAAAACAACGCTTGCCTATCTACTCGCTAACGAAATGACGGACGTTTCAATGTGTATCCAGGAATTGGATGCTACGCGCCTAACACCTGCCAGACTAGCCGACATTGAACGCGATATGTGGTATTTAGGCCTTGGAGAAAAAGGCGGTAAGGCGTACATCGTGAACGAGGCACACGGCCTAGGCAAAGACGCCATAAAGCAATTACTCGTTATGCTGGAACGATTGCCGTCCCACGTGCTGGTTATCTTCACGACAACCAACGAAGGGAACGATACCCTATTCGATATGGCCGATTACCATCCTCTTTTATCTCGCTGTATCGAAATCCCTCTAGCTCAACGTGACTTAGCTAAACCGTTCGCCGAACGAGCCAGAACGATAGCGCAATCGGAAGGTTTAGACGGTCAACCAATCAAGGCATACATGAAACTCGCTCAAGACTGCAAGAACAACATGCGCATGATGCTTCAGAGAATCGAATCAGGGGAAATGATGGAATAGTGAAAAACTAATCCAAGAAAGGGGATGAAACCATGATATTGACCGCTTGTTTATTGCTTATTATTGGCGTGTTTATGCTGAAATACGATTTTCACAAGATGTAAAACTAATATCCCCTAGCCGACGTTTCCGGAAAGATCGAGCGGCTAGGGGAACACCCAAACCCAAAAGGGAAAGGATAAGATAATGATACCTCAGAAGCGTAAAGATGTCTACGAAATTATCACCAACCGGATTATCGAGAAATTGGAACAAGGAACCATCCCCTGGAAACGTCCCTGGATAGGCGGAACACCGAAAAGCCTTGTTTCTGGTAAGGAATACAGAGGGATCAATGTTTTCATGCTCGGTTCAACTGGATACCGAGACGCCTTGTTTCTCACATACAAGCAAGCGAAGGACAAAGGCGGGAACGTCAAGAAAGGTGAAAAAGGATTTCCGGTTATCTTTTGGAATTGGATCGACAAACCGGATAGAGACGATGAAACCAAGACCGTCTCCGTTCCGTTTGTTCGTTATTATACGGTTTTCAATGTCGAACAATGCGAGGGGATCGAGTACAAACAAGAAACCTTTGTCCGGCCATTAAACCCGATTGCATCGGCTGAAAAGATCGTCTCCGATATGCCGAAACGTCCGCTAATCGAGCACGAAGAGCAACGAGCCTTTTATCGACCATCCGATGACAAGATCAACATGCCTGAAACGGATTCCTTCTTTTCCGATGAGGAATACTATTCGACTCTCTTCCATGAATTGACTCATTCAACCGGCCATGAGTCACGTTTGAATCGGATGGATTCGATGAAGATAGCGGCCTTCGGTTCCAATTCTTATTCCAAGGAAGAACTATGCGCCGAAATGGGTTCGGCCATGTTATGCGGGACATGCGGGATTGAAAACGAGACCATCGAAAATCAATCGGCATATATCAAAGGTTGGCTTTCCAAGTTGCGAAGCGATAAAAAATTCCTCATCCAGGCGGCGGCTCAGGCTCAGAAAGCGGCTGATTTCATCCTTGGACGTAAGTTTGAAGGGGAGGGGAAATAATCATGGAGGGGACGGTTCCAACCAACCAGCAAGACAACGCCATTGAAATTCAAACCATCGTATCGAAGGCGAAAACCTTCATGGAATCATCGAAGGCGAAAAACACGAAACGAGCCTACGGCAACGATTGGAAGGATTTTAGTCAATGGTGTCGGTCGAGAGGGTTCGTTTCCCTCCCGGCCAATCCGGTATCGGTCATATTGTACGTCACGGAACTGACAGATCGATGCAAGGTATCAACCATCCAACGCCGATTGTCGGCCATTTCTCAAGCGCACAAGATGGCCGGTCACAAATCACCGACGCTTAATCCCCAGGTCCGCGAAACGATGAACGGAATCAAGCGGACTAAAGGAACGTCCAGGCACAAGAAAACGGCCTTGTTGATAAAAGACATTAAGGGGATGATTCAATCGCTTCCAGACGGCTTAAAGGGGACTAGAGACCGTGCTCTATTGATCTTGGGCTTCGCGAGTGCTCTCAGGAGATCTGAACTGGTCAATCTCAATGTGGATGACGTCCAATTCAATGATGACGGTCTGGTAATCACGATCCGATACTCAAAAACCGACCAGGAAGGGAAAGGCGAAACAGTTGGAATCCCCTACGGCTCGAATCGAGAAACCTGTCCTGTCCGTTCAATGAAAGCATGGATCGAGGCTTCTGGCATTGAGTCGGGGGCCTTATTCACAAGCATCACCCGTCACGGTCGATTGAATAAGGAACGGTTATCATGCAAAGCGATTGCCCTAGTCGTGAAGAAAACTGCCGAGGCCGCCGGTTTGGACGCTTCTTTATACGCGGCTCATTCCCTACGGTCTGGCTTCGCAACTCAGGCGGATTTATCCGATGCAAAATTCACGGACATCAAACGCCAAGGACGCTGGAAAAATGACGCCACCGTTCGGGGATACATGCAACGGTCCAACCTGTTCCAGTCAAACGCGGCGGCGAAATTGGGTTTATAATCAAGGTGTCTGGGTTCCGATAAGGTTCAATTATCGGAACCTAGAATTAACCAGAAAACAACGAACTTGAAGGCGCTCGGATACAGGCGATTTCCATCTTGCCGGAAGACTTGAAACCTGAAACGCTCCCATGATAGACTTGAACAAGGTGGCTGGAAGCCCCCTTGCTACTTCCGGGATAAGGAAAACCAACACTCGCCGTAGATTCCCCTTCGGAGTCTACGGTTCTTTTTTATTTCGGCTTCTGTTCCCAGATTGGTTTTTACGTGGATCATACCGCACTGCCGGTGAATGACTGCCATACGGCAATGACAAGCAACTAACCAGAGCCGATCCGATAGTTGAGGGGGGGCTTGGCTATAAGTATGGTATTGACGGGCTTTCCCAGCGTCAGGCAAGAAACTTTTACACTTTTTGGATTAGCGAGACTTAAATTCTATGATTCCGTGTTTCACCTATTGAGGAAGAGAAATCAGGTAGGATTTTAGATTCTGATAGTATCTCATTAGTAGCTTTTGTGAAATAACGATATATGAAAAAGACGTAAGTCTTGTAAAATCAAATCGGGGTGAACGGATTTGAACCGCCGACCCACTGCTCCCAAAGCAGTTGCGCTACCAGGCTGCGCTACACCCCGAATAAAGATCTCGTCTATCGGAAAAGATGCGATATCCGTTCTTCATAATGAAATTTTAGCCGAAAGTTTTCACTCGCTCAATCCATCCGGCTGTTTAAGCACGTCGATCCACTTTCCAACCGCCATGTTCATTCCATCCGTTCACTCTTGACAATCGATCTTTTTATGGACTATATTTAGACATAATCTTAGAATGTAGGGCGAAATAATGTATGCATAAGAGGAGGTCACGCTTTTCGACCCACCATTCCTCACGTATCGATAATACGAAAACCTGTTTGGTTCCGGCTCTGCCGGGTTAGGATAAGAGGAAAATAATGAAACTTTCAAATCAGATCAAACCGATCAGCTACTTGAAAGCTCATGCGGCTGAAATCGTACGAAACATGAGTCAGCGACAGGAACCACTGATCATCACTCAAAACGGAGAAGCGAAGGTGGTCATACAGGATATCGATCGTTATGAGCAGATCCAGGAAACAATGGCTCTCCTAAAAATTCTTGCACTCGGTAACAAACAGATTGAGAATGGACAAGTCCAACCCGCCACCGATGTAATCAAACGTCTACGTGAACGGGTAGGAGCTCGCTGATGCCATTCACGGTTTTTCTGACGGATGATGCCGCTTATGATCTCAATGAACTTTATGACTATATTGCCCTGCACGACGCACTAGGGAAAGCGAATTCCGTTTTAAGTAAGATCGAAAAAGTCTTATTCAGCTTGACCGAATCACCTGAGCGAGGTGCGTATCCAAAAGAACTACTCTCAATTGGGATTCATGAATACCGCGAGGTTTTTTTTAAACCTTACCGAATCATTTACAGAATTATAAAGAAAAAGATCTATGTGCTCCTTATAGCCGATGGGCGTCGTGATATGGAATCTCTTTTGCTAAGACGATTGCTGATATAAAAAAAGTTGCTTTACAACCGGAACAGCCAAGGTCGAATAGCAACGTTCAATATTCATCGAGAATGAAAAGACGAAGTCGTTTTCGTTTTTGGAATTTTGCTAGTTCAGGCGAATATGGCGCGGTTCGTACCGATTCATACTGTTCCAAAGAACCATCGTTCGCCCACGATCACGCCAGGATATCCGGTCGACCCACCGTGTGCTTTCAATGATGTAATCCAGGCGGTTCCCTTCCGGTTCCCACTCACCTCGCTCGATGTCCAGGAGAAAAACCTGGCAATCGTCATCGGCCGCCGATTCCTTCATCACGAGGAGATTGCGGGTTGGATGCCAAGCCAGAGGCCGGGCATCCACGATAGTCGATTTCACCAATCGTCCTTTTTCGATAAAGGTTCTTCCGCCTCCATTGCCGTAGAATTTGAGGCAGTGGGCGGTCACGGTCCCGTCCGACGAGACCAGACAGAAATACGAGGAGTTCGACTTTTTTTGCGGGACCGAATTGCAAGCGGCAGTCAAAATAAACAAACCGATCGAGATAGTGAGCGCCGTTCGTGACATGAGCGTCCTCCTTGAGGAATGACTGGCATCGAAAGGATAGACGGCGGGATGAATTCACTCATTCATTTTGCTGTTTCGATTCGAGGATGCCCTGCTTTCGGATGAAATCGGCGATCATCGTTCCAGCCAACTGATGGCCTTCAGGTGTCCAATGCGCGTCCCATTGGAAATAGAGTAAATCGCCCGTTCGTTGGATGTGCTGATGGAATGGAAAGGTGAAATCGAGAAAAGGGATTTCGAGTTCGGTCAGACGCTGCCGGAGCAGATTCCCCAGAACGTCCCGGCGCTCGATCGCGCTGCGAAGGATGCCGTCCACATCGGGTTCCGCTTCCTGCGGGAACTGCTGCCGAACCAGGCGGTCTTGATTCTCCCGGTCGGCGATGAAATCGAGATAGATATTGACTTTCGTCGGAACGAGACAAACCATCAATGGGATTCCCCGCTCGGTGCAGATCTGTTTCCCATACGTCAACGCGTCCACCATCGACTGCCATCCGGGAAAACCGAGAATCTCTTTTTGTGTGAATAACTGCACTTTAAGCAATTCGTGGAATCCCAAGTCGAACCGCTTGTCCGCCGCGATGAATTCGATGGGCCGGTTGGAAGGCGCGAAATAACCGGGAAGCGCTTTGCCTGCGATGCGCTTCAGGAACTCGCCTGTGAGAAACATGGAAGGCAGTTCGCCCACTTCGGCGATGCAGAAATCGATGTACGAGAGTCCCGAATGCCGCCAGCGCATATAGTTGTGAGACTCGAACAGATCGTTGCCGTAAAATAGTTGCAGAATGACGAGACGGGGATTCAAGGCGAGTCCGAAGCGCTTTAGAACGAGCACTTCCTGCTGGGGGCCGTATCCCGTCACCGCCAGGTTCGCTTCGGAAAGCCCCAATTGACGCGCAGCCGTCGTCGACCACAATTGGTCCCGCTGAACGTGGGGGCCGTGCGTGTACGAATCACCCAGCACTACCAGATCGGCGGATTTCATCTCCCGGTCGTTGCGAAATCCTTTCGAGTCGGAACGGTACTCGACCTCCGGCTCCTTCGCGTCCCGCCAGGCGCTGGACGGATAGCGGTATTTCGTGTCGAACAGCATGTGTCCGTTGATGACGGCGTTTGGTGGCGGGAGGTACTGGAGTTCGGAATCTGGAATCATTCCAGACACGCCCAGCCGCATTTCGTGTGGCGTGATCGAACTCTTTTCGCCGAGCGCCAGGACGGGATTGTGATGAAAGACGTATTCGGTCAGCACGGCGCAGCCGGTCAGGGTGTAAGCAAAGATCAGCAGGCTGTCAAGCAAACTTTTGATGAACGCCCGCCGCTTCGATTGAGGTTTAGGACGCAGTTGAAGGCCGATGGCGATCGCGATAAAAACGATGCTCAGAATCAGGAAAAAATATTCGGTCGAATAACGCCCGAAAACCGTGACGAAATTGTGCGACTGATGCCAGGCAAGATTCGACTTTCTCAGCAGTAGCACGCCTGCTATGCCCAACAATCCAAGAGGGATCAACCATTTTTTTTCTTTCATTTCACACTCCAATACCTCTTCAGGTACGCCATATCGATGATTTCCTTTTCGCCTATCTTACCGATGGCTGGTGGAAATTTGAATGTCTGTCAATAAGGGAGAGAGGAATCCGTACGTCTTTCCTATCACTTTCAATCGGCATGGCATGTGAAACTCCATCGCCGATTGGATGTTGGTAGATAGAATTAAGACGATAGAGAGTGTATCGATCGAGTGAGAGGCAGAAGCATGAGTGCGCGAAGGATGATCCCGTTCGCGATCGTTGTCGTCTTGTTGGCTGCCGTGACGGCGTTTTGGAAAAAAGCGCCGAGTGAGGAGCAATCGATGAATAAGCATCTTCGGACCAACCGCCTGGCCAATGAAACCAGTCCGTATCTGTTGCAGCACCAGCACAACCCGGTGGACTGGTATCCCTGGGGCGAAGAGGCGTTGCAAAAAGCGAAAGAACTGGATCGGCCGATATTTCTCAGTATCGGTTATTCCGCCTGCCATTGGTGTCATGTCATGGAACGCGAGTCGTTTGAGAATGAAGCGATCGCCGCCGTTATGAACGAACATTTCATTTGCATTAAAGTCGACCGCGAGGAGCGGCCCGATTTGGACGAAATCTATATGAGCGCAGTTCACGCCATGACCGGATCGGGGGGCTGGCCGATGTCGGTCTTTCTTACGCCCGATTTGAAACCGTTTTATGGAGGAACTTATTTCCCGCCTGAAGATCATTATGGCCGCCCGGGATTTATGAACGTTCTTAAAAACATCGCTCAGGCTTATAAGGAGAGGCGGAACGACATCAATCGAAGCGCCGAACAATTGACGCGCCACATCCAGGACAGTATGACGCTGCCACCCAGCACGGAGGGGCTGGATGACTCCGTAATCGAAAACGCCTTCGTGCAACTGAAAAACCGATTCGACCCGCAGGATGGCGGATTCGGGGGCGCGCCCAAATTTCCACACACGATGGATCTGGGTCTGCTGCTGCGCTATCAGAGAAAAACGGGGAACCAGAACGCACTTCATATAGCCGAGTTTACTTTGGAGCGGATGGCGCGCGGTGGGATGTACGATCAAATCGGCGGCGGTTTTCACCGTTACTCCACCGATGCTCGATGGCTGATTCCCCACTTTGAAAAGATGCTGTACGACAACGCCCTACTGGCCAAAATCTACCTGGAAGCGTTCCAGATCACGAAGAAACCATTTTACCGGCGCATCGCCCAGGAGACACTGGATTACGTTCTGCGTGAGATGACCTCGCCCGAAGGGGGATTCTATTCCAGCCAGGACGCCGACAGCGAGGGGAAAGAAGGTGTGTTTTTCGTCTGGACGCCCGAACAGATCGCCGAAGTGCTGGGGGAAGAGAAAAGTCGAATCGTCTGCCAGTATTACGGCGTGGATGAGAAAGGTAATTTCGAGCATGGAACCAGCGCGCTTCATACACCGAACGATGAAGAAACCGCCGCCGAACAGCTCGAAATATCTGTTGCTGAATTGACCGATACCGTCTCCGAAGCGAAAGTAAAATTGTTCGCCGCGCGCGGGCAACGGATCGAACCGGGCCGCGACGATAAAATTCTAACCGACTGGAACGGTCTGATGATCTCCGCGTTCGCTTTTGCCGGGAACGTGTTCGACGAACCGCGTTATACTCAGGCGGCGGAGAAAGCCTGTGGTTTTCTTTTGGAGTACGCGGCTAAGGATGGCTTTCTCCTTCATACTTGGAAAAATGGCCGTGCTCATACGAATGCGTTTCTCAGTGATTACGCTTTTTTGATCCAGGCGCTATTGGATACGTATGAAGCGTCGGGAACGGTCCGCTGGCTGAGTGAAGCGCTACGCTTGTCGGAAACCGCCATCGAACGTTTTCATGATCCCCAAGGGGGAGGTTTCTTTTTCACCGCCAACGGCGCATCGAATCTCATCGCCCGCTCGAAAAATCCGATGGACCAATCGATCCCGTCGGGTAACTCCATCATGATTCTTTCGCTGCTACGACTGTCGGAAATGACGGGCAACCGTCACTATCTTATGATGGCGGAAGAAGCCTTCCAATCGTTCGCATCGGGGCTTCAAAAAATCCCGGCGGCTTATACGCAAATGATCGGCGCATTGGATTTCATGCAATCCTTACCGAAGGAAATCGTTCTGACGGGCAGTAGTTTCAATGCGTTGAGTGAATTTCGGAACACGCTCTATGATCGCTTCCTCCCGAATAAAACAGTTCTCTACGCCTATCCGGAGACACTGGACTCGCTAGCCAAACTCTCACCCCCTATCGAAGGGAAAACACCGTTGAATGGCTTGGCAACGGCGTACGTCTGTCAAAATTTCACTTGCCGGCAACCGGTTACGACCACTCAGGAATTGTTGGCCGAACTCGACCGATAACTGGAGAGAAAAGCAAAACCTTTGTTTTCCTTTCGATTGCCACTACTATGCTCTGACAGTCATTTCACAAGACATGACACACTTTCTGATCCCACACGTTAAAACGGAATAACTACTTATGAGCGTCATCTATGTTCTTCTTGGAGCGTTGTTACTCTATCTTGGCGGGGAAGCCCTGGTAAGAAGCGCCTCCTTCCTGGCCCGTGCCTGGGGGGTCAGTTCGATCGTGATCGGATTGACGGTCGTGGCGCTGGGAACCTCCAGCCCCGAACTGTTTGCCGCCTTGATCGCGGCGCTGACCGGTTCCCCGTCGATGGCATTAGGAGCCGTTGTCGGTTCCAACATTGCCAATATCGGCCTGATCCTCGGACTCTCCTGTTTGATTTTCCCCATCCAGGCAACCCGGTCGTTCGCCAAGCGGGAAGTGCCGCTGATGATTGCTTCCGGGGCGCTGCTGATCCCGTTTTGCTGGTACGGCTGGTTTGGGCGGGTGACGGGAATCGCTTTCTTTTCAATCCTGGTGGTCTATATGTTGATCCTGGTCCGGGAGACAAAAGCGGAGAGGAAAAACAATCACAACAACGGCGATGAGACGACTTCCGTGAATTCTTTTCAAATCGCACAAGCGCTTTTCGGAGTGGCCGTGGGAATCGGATTGCTGGTGGTGGGCGCAAAGTCTCTGATCTATGGCGCGGAGACCATCGCCCATGCGATCGGTATCCCTGAACGAATCATCGGCTTGACCGTGGTCGCTTTCGGAACCAGTCTGCCCGAAATGGCGGCCTGTGTCGTCGCCGCGCTTCGCCGTGAGTCCGACATCGTGCTGGGCAACCTGATCGGCTCCAATATCTTTAACTCGCTCGGTGTTCTAGGCACAACGGTAGCGATATGCCCCATTCCCGTCGATTGGGTGGCGATCCAAATCGATCTGTTCGTTATGCTCGGAATTACGTTTCTGGCGCTTCCATTTATCGCGACCCGATTGAAAATCGGACGAATCGAAGGATCGATTCTTCTGGTTCTTTACATCAGCTACGTCGGCTATCTGTTTATGTAATTTCAGGTTAATCGAAGAACGGAAACAGTTTCTTCAATTCATCCATTCCGGGCCGCCGTCCGTACTCGCAGATTTCAAACGCTTCCACGGCTTTGATCTTCGCCGCTCGTTCGTTCCCGTAAAATTTTTCAAGCACCGGTTTCCAGGCTGGTTTGATTCCCCACCGCCCGCCGAAGCGCCTTTCGATAAACTGCCGCCGCTCCGCTTTGTTTCCTTTGAAGAACGATGAGGGGTCGCCGTTGCCGCCCGCACCGCGTTCGTGGAATTGAGAGACGAGACAATCGAGCGCTTCGAATTTCTGGTCTATTACGCTATCGATCCCCACGACGATATCGGGCTGGAAGGGAAGGGGTTTCTGGAAGCGGTCTTGACAGTACAAGAAAACAGGATTCTTGGTCAAGTGCGGCACATCCGGGCAGAAAAACGGAACCGTCACCATGAACGCCGCGTCCTGGACGAGGATCGAGGTATAGCGGTGATCCGGGTGATAGTCGTTGGGGCGGTGGGTGATGACGATATCCGCATTCCAGTCGCGGATCAGGCGCACGAGTATTTTCCGGTTTTCCAGTGTAGGCATGACCTCACCGTCGTGGATGTCCAGCACCTGGGTTTCGATGCCTAAAATCTTCGCCGCCGCTTCCGCTTCACGGGTACGCCGCATCGCCAACGGTCCCCCGGCGATAACGGAATGGCCGATATCCCCGTTCGTTACCGACACGAATTTGACTTTGTGCCCCAGTTGTGTCCATAGGACGGCTACCCCGCCCGCGCGGAGTTCACAGTCATCGGGATGTGCCCCGAATACGATAATCCGAAGCGGCTCGGCGACGGCGTTCGACGCCGTGAATACGAACAGAGCGAGAAAACAGACGACAGTCATCGAAATACGGTGTGTGGAGCGTGTTTGATTCTTCATGGTTATTTTCCTTTCCAATGAGAAGGTTGTTTCAGAAAAACATTATCCGAAATGCTTTGATTTTAATCAACGATACCAGCTATCCTTCGCGGGCGTAAATCAGTTTTCCATCGATATAGGTTCGTTCGACCTGGATGTCTTTGATCCGGTCGATGGGGCAGGTCATGATATCGTCTTCGATGATGATGAAATCGGCCAGTTTGCCCGGTTTCAGCGATCCGCGTTCTTTTTCCGCGAATTGCAGGTAGGCGTTGTTGATCGTGTAGAAGCGGATCGCCTCGACGCGGGATAGCGCCTGCTCCGGATGCAAGGGCCGGTCCATCCACTGTGCTTTTCGCGTCAGCGTCACCCAGATCGCTTTCCAGGGATTGTAGAAATTGATCGCGCGTAGAGAACCGATCTTCTGCATGTGGTCGGAACCGCCCCCGGCAATCCCGCCATACGCAAAAATGGAGCGTAACGGCTGGAACCAGGCAAGGCGTTCGTCGCCGAAATGGTTGTTCAGCGTCCGGGCGTCCAGGAAGAGCCAGGCGGGCTGAATGTCCATACACACGCCCAGTGCCGACGCGTGACGAACCGCCTCTTCACTCATGAAATTGGAATGGCAGATCACGGGGCGTTTCTGACGAATGTCGAAGCGGTCCTTCAGTTTTTCGCAAGCGTCGATGATCCCGTGGACCGCTCCGTCACCGACACTGTGGGCGGCGAACTGGACATCGTTTTCCATGCAGGTTTCGAGGATGGCGGTCAATTTGTCTTCGGGGATGAAACGCATCCCCCGGTAGCCGGGATCGGTGATGTTGTAGAACTCGCTGACACCCCACGGCTTGCGCATGTAGGCGCTGCCGGTCAGCATCCCACCGTCCATGTATGTTTTGATCGTGTTCATCCGCAGCCACCCGTCTCCACGATAGAGGGGGGTCTTCGTAACGGCCCGGATCGCCTCGCGGATTTTCTCGACCGGCTGGATCGTATCGACGTGTCTGGAAAGACTTGCCCGAACGGTGAGATCGCCCTGCTTGTGCAGCGCCTGGTAGAGGGCGACTTCTCTTGCGTCCGCGTCGCGTTCTCCGACGCCGGTGATCCCGACACGATTGTAATCGGCGAACAGTTCTTTCAATCGGCTCAGGCGGTCCTCATCGGATGGCTTCTTCGATGGAGAGTCGTATTTCAGATAGCGCGTACAGCTTCGGAGGATGCCGGTCAGTTCGCCGGTTGCCGGGTCTTTCTCCGCGTGACCGGGGCCGCCGTCGTCCACTTTCCAATCCTTGCCGATCCCACTTCGTTCGAGCGCCAGTGTGTTGACCGACGCATCCGGCCCGGTTCGGAAGACGCATGGATTTTTGGGAGAAGCGGTGTCTAGTTCCTGCTGGGTGGGATAGCGTTCTTCTTTCAGGCGGGTGAGGAAGACTTGGCTGACCCAAATCCACTCACCGTCTTTCAGTGCGGCGGCTCTCGATTGGATGTAATTCAGAACGTCCTGGATGGATTCCATCGCGGGCACGGGATGATCGAATTCGGTCATGCTGGCGGCGGCTGGATGGGCGTGGGAATCGATAAGCCCCGGCAGAACGGTCTTCCCGTGCAGATCGATGATAGTCGTATTATTTCCGCGATATTTCTGAAATGTATCCCCGCTTCCCACTGCGAGGATTCGGCCATCCCTGACCGCCATCGCGGAATGGATGCTGAACGCTTCATCGACCGTAACGATTTTTCCATTGGTGAGAAGCAGATCGACGTCGTTTCCGGCCCCGGCGGCCCCCATCGCGACGATCGAAGCGGCCGTCAATAGGATAAACATTCTGAGTGGCTTCATCGTTTTCTCCATAAGTGTGAATGGGTTTAGCCTATCACAGGAAAGAACGCAAAGTGAAGTGGATCGGAGAGAATTTCCACATGGAATGTTGCTGCGAATGGGAATGATAAAGATAACGCATGTCTTGTATATGGGGAAAATAAAAAGAGGGCCGTCGGTTATATCGACAGCCCTCTTTCCGGTTAACTGCTTGGTTTGGAGCGTCAGGAGAACCCATTCACGCTAATACCGGTTTCGGCTTTTTTGACAGAAATTCGCATGATTTGTCGTTCTGTCTGACTGAATAATTCTTACTTCGGTGATTGGTTTAGGGGCCGTCGAATCATCGACCGCCCGCTTTCCGGCGGCGTGTGTCAGGTCTCCGCACCTCCACAGTCACCTGCGCTAATATGTTTCGTACAATAACTACAGTCATCTAGCATCAGTAGACCACCTCCTTTCCGCGTTAAACCAATCTATTCAACTTTGCGGAATTTGTCAAGAAAAAATTTAAAAAAATCATTGAAATTTTGTTTTATTTGGTTTGTCTTGGAAATAGGCCGGTTCTTCATTCTTTGGAAGTTTCGGTGATTCGGTCCCGGTTTCATCCTGAATATAGGTTTTCTCTTGGTAGAATCGAGTGACAAAGACGAAGATGATGGAAGCAGCGAGCATGATGCCGGTAAAGAAGAGGAAATAATCGGGACCTTCCAGTTTGCTGGTTCCATCCTCGTTTTCGATGAAGTAGTTGACCGCCGACGTAAACGCGTTGCCCAAGGAGATGGACATCAGATAGAAGGACATGATGAACGATTTCATCTTCTTCGGCGCTTGCGTGTAGGAGAATTCGAGACAGGTGATAGAGACGAAAATCTCCGCCATCGTAATCACGACATAAGCCAGCAACTGCCAGGCGATCGACGGCTGCAAACCCGCTTCGATCTGGGACGCGATCCAGGTGGGAATCAGAAAACCGATTACCATCATGAACATACCGATCCCGATTTTCCGCAATGGGGTGAGCGGGAAAACTTTATCGATGGCGGGATAAATGACATAAGTCGAAAGGGGGATGAAGACGAGGATGAGAAAAGGATTGACCGCTTGAATCTGCGATGGCAGCCATGTAATTCCCATCCAATCAAGGTTCATATCCCGTGCTTGAAGCACCCAGGACGAGCCGGTCTGATCGTAAAGCGCCCAGAAGGGGGCAACGAATACGTAAATGATTAAAAGTTTCCCGATCGATTTCAATCCTTCCCCGCTGAAGGCTTCCTTCACGAAGCCGGTTCCCGCAGGCGGAATGTGCGCGAATTTTCTTCGGCCCATCCAGAAGAACAGCGTCGCCAAAGCCATAAAAATACCGGGGATGCCGAATGCAACATTCGGGCCGTATTTTTCCAGCGTCCAGGGCATCAGCAGGGTCGAAACCATCGAGCCGACGTTGATGGAAAAGTAAAACCAGGCATAGACTTTTTCGATGAGATGCTTATTCGTCTGCCCGAATTGGTCGCCGACGTTCGCGGACACGCACGGTTTAATCCCGCCCGAACCGATCGCTATCAGGGACAGGCCGATCAGCAGGCCCATTCGGGTATCGTCGAGCGCAAGCGCCAAGTGTCCAAAGCAGTAAACGATGGAGAGCCATAGAATAACGTTATATTTTCCGAAAAATGAATCGGCGATAATCGCTCCTATTAACGGTGTGAAATAGACGGCCATGACGAACAAGTGGAAAATCGACTTGGCCTGATCTTCGCTCATCGTATCGAGAGCGCCCGACGAGTTGACCAGATACGTCGTCATAAAGATCGTCAAGATGCAGCGCATGCCGTAAAAACTGAACCGTTCGGCCAGTTCGTTGGCAAGAATGTAGGGAATCCCTTTCGGCATACGAGTGCTTTTCACGGGGGCGGTAAGATAGGGCGTTTTTTTCATGAGTAGTTCCTAATCCTTTGATTGACGGTATCGAGACAAGATAATAATTCTAAATCCAACAGACAACTAGATATTAATCCCTTGCCGAATCCGCTCCATCATCAAGCAGATTTGGTTAAGGTCTTTTTTGGACAATTGGTCCATCACCTCTCCGATTCGTTGGAAATAGACTTTTTCGGCTTTCTCGAGCAGGGCGTTTCCTGCTTTGGTCAGCTGAACCTGATTGACGCGCCGGTCCCCGTCGACCGCCCGCCGCTGAACCCAGCCCGCCTGTTCCATTCGGTCGATCAAGCCGGTGACGTTGGAGCGGTTCACCAGCAGCATGTTGCCGATTGTGGTCTGGTTCATTTCACCGTCGTCGGACTGATATTTGAGGATCATCAGAACGTTGAACTGCGAGTCGGTCAGTTTGAGGGGGCGTAGAATGCGATGGCCCTCCTTGGCGATCATCGTCCCGGTGAGCACGATGCTCAGGATGGCTTCCTGGGATAGATTTTGCAGCGGATTGGGATAGTTGAGTTCGTGTTGCAGCGACATTGGTTCATTCTCCATCGGGATCGAGATTTGAGCGTTCCAGACGGCTCTTTTTAATTAAATTATAAATAGCATACCAGATGAATGTTCAATTATTAACATATATATCATTGAAGTCAAGGATTTCAAATCGTCATTAGGAAGGAAATTTTCTTCGTTGCCCCAATACCGGGAGGGAATGAATTCTAGCCGTTATTCAGAGCGAACACCGAGTTGAATGCGGACATCCTGTTCCTGCCCATCGCGCCGGATACGGAAAAGCACTTCTTCGCCCGGAGAGAGGTCATCCAGTATCTTGAACAGATCGTTGTTGTTTTTGATGGGTTGGTTGTTCGCCGCGACGAGAATATCTCCCAAAACAAGCTCCCGGCGCCGGTTTTGTTCGGCTCCTTGGAGTTTGGCGCGTCCTGCGGGGCTTCGGGCTTCCACCTTAAATAAAACAGCCCCAGTCAGTCCCGTGTCCAGTTCGAATCGTTTCCGGTGAGGTTCGGGGAGAAGGACAACACCCAGATACGGTTTGGCGATCTGGCCCCGTGTGATGAGTTGAGGGACGATCCGGTTGACGGTGTCGATCGGCACCGAGAATCCGATTCCCGCGCTGGAGCCGCTGGGGCTGTAGATCGCCGTGTTCACCCCAATCATCCGTCCGAACGAATCGAGCAGCGGTCCACCGGAGTTTCCTGGATTGATGGCGGCGTCGGTCTGGATCACGTCGAAGATCGGGCGTTTGCTGACGGACGTAATGTTACGTCCAAGCGCGCTGATAACCCCCACCGTCAGTGTCGTATCCAGTCCGAACGGGTTGCCGATGGCCAGCACTTTCTGTCCAACCTGCAAGTCGCCGGACGAACCGGCCATGATGGGCTGCAGTCGGCTTCTCGGAGCGCCGATCTTCACCACGGCCAGATCGAAATCCGGGTCCGCGCCGATCACGGTTCCTTCCCACGCTGTCTGATCGAATAGCGTGACGGTGATCGAATCGGCGTCCTGGATCACGTGAAAGTTCGTTACGATATGGCCGTCGTGGTCCCACACGAATCCAGAACCCGCTCCGTGCCGGTCTGTATACTCCCGCATGGTGAAATAATCGCGGTGGTATTCGGTGTTGATGATGAAGACGACGGAGGGGGAGACACGCTTGAACACGTCGATCGTCGCCTGTTCCTCCCCGCCCAGGTCTCCCGGAGGAGGCACAACGGGTTTTGGCGTCGCCATGGGGCGGCTGAAGGGATTGTAAAACGGATTGGGCACTCCCAGCATGTTGAGCAGCGTAATGAGCAGAGAGAGCATCAGAATCGCGAAGAGAAATAGAACGAGTGGAGAGGATTTATGTTTCATCATCACTTGAATCGTTTATCTTTCGTTGATGATACCATGATACCATGAATTACGATCCATATTCTCATTTGTTATCGATTCCAGTCAAGAATTCCCCCTCGAAAATAGGAATAAGATGCAATAAGAGCCTAGTAGTCTGACCTACAAATAATGTCGGGCAACCAAGTCCCCTCGCCCTCTGGGAGAGGGTTAGGGTGAGGGAAAACTGGAAACACGATCCGGCAAAACGAATTGGACACGCCACTAGTGTTGACCAAACGGGGCTAATCGTATCGTCACTCAAAACTGATTTTCCGAGTTTCAAGATTCAAATAGTGTGAATTACGATTTCAGTGCTTTTTCGATGGCTTTCGTGATCTTTTCGCCGCCGGGATTGTCCTTGCTGCGGAAACGGTGGAGCAATTCGCCTTTTTTTCCGATGAGGAATTTTTCGAAATTCCATTTGATGGGACCGGGAAAATCGGGATTTTTCTGTGCGGTGAGAAACTTGAACAATGGCGCTTGATCCTTCCCAGCGACCGACACTTTTGAAAACATTGGAAACGTGACCTGGTAATTTTCCGTACAGAAGAATTGGATCTCCTTGTCGGTTCCCGGTTCCTGTTTGCCGAAATTATTCGCGGGGAATCCCAGCACGACGACACCTTTCTTTTTATATGCCTTGGATAGTTTGACGAGATCGGCGTACTGTTTGGTATAGCCGCATTTGGATGCGGTGTTGACCAGCAAGACCACTTTTCCCTTATACTTTTTAAGCGGCGCTTTTTTACCGTCGATATCTTTGACGGTAAAATCGTAGAGACTTTTGGGTTCCTTTTTCTTATGGGAGGCATTTTCGGACGTCGTTCCGAACTGAATGGTTAAAGCCATAATTGCCAATAGGTGAAGAAAGCGTTTCATCGGATAGGCTCCTTTTCGTTGTGGGATGAGGATTGAGAGAATTTTAATATCGGTTGGGCAGGATACCATGATGAAATTGCTTATTAGCATGTCGAACATGCACGGGATTCAGCCCCGCGTCGTGATATCGCCTCGGCTGTGCAAACCGTTGGAGGATTCGTAGGGCAGGCCGCGCTGTTGGGTTCCGCCCAGTTCGTCGGCGGTGGTGTCCGGGCCGACACCGATCAACGCCCAATGATTTTCGCGCATCGGCTCCAAACCATAATTTTCCGCCGTTCCCGGCCAGAGCGCGCCGAAGTTGTTATCGAATCCATCGATCGCCGCTTCGTTGTCGCCGTAGAAATACGTCCCCGCCAACGCGATGGCGAGCCGATCGCTGGTTTTGGATATTTTACCGAAAAAAGGATCGTCAGGGATCGACGTGAGATAGGAGACGGGGCTGGTGAGGTTCGCCAAAATGCACTTCTGGTTACGGGAGGCGTCGTCCAGGTTGTTAACCGAGCAGAGTCCCCACTTCTTCAGCCGTTCCAGCGCGACCGCCGAACCTTCATCCCAAAAATCAACCAGCATCGTGTTTTGATCGATACGGAAGGATTCGATGGCAGTTCCCATGGAGCGCATATCCGCCTGGGACCGGGCGATCTTGGCGCGAATCTGGGCGTTCATGGAATTGGGTACGGCGATGGCTGCCAGAATCCCGATAATCGCAACGACGATCAACAGTTCGATGAGCGTAAACGCTTTCCCGCTGTGCAAACAGTGTTTCATATTCCTCTTCTCCCCAAACCTTTTTCAGCCTGTCCAATCCTCATCATAACAGAAATTCCCCCCTCGATAAACGGAACTTTCCTTATTTAACATATGGTAACAGGTCAGCCGTATGAAGTAATAAGATAAAAACATGCTTGATACAAAGCATTGAGAATCAAATTCTCTCCCCAAGCCTGGTGAAGGGATCATACACTTCAATCGGCTGACCAATAACTAACGATCGATTGTCTCATTCGTTATCGATTACAGTCAAGAATTCCCTCTCGAAAATAGGAATACGATTCAAGAGAAGCCGTAAGGTGGTTGAGCCGATAACCTTTAAGACAAAACGGTGTTTTCTTAAAAAATGTGTTGACACAACAAATAGATAAGGGTTTTTGTGTCGCTTGCCGACATGAAAACCCTATTGG
>CAZSIZ010000083.1:0-20616 GCA_964606645.1 uncultured bacterium | reverse complement strand
CGGGTCAAACCAACCCGACTCTGGGTGGGTCAAAGGTACCCGGCTATTGACATCCTGTGGGTGGCTTTATTTTCGCTGCGTCTAAGAGCGTGGGCAGAATGTCGGTGAAATCGATCAAATCGTCACAGACTGTGCCTTTTAAGGCCGTTCCCTTCCAACTGGCGATGAGTGGGACGTGGGTTCCCGTATCGATGGTCAGGCCTTTGCCGCCCTGGATCGTTTGGTCTCCGACTTTTGATGCAATCGTTCGAGGGGTTCCGTTATCGCCGGTGAATAGAACCAGGGTTTGCTCACGCAAGCCCAGGTTGTCGAGTTTATGCAGGATTTTTCCGACGATTTTGTCCATATAGGCGACCATATCCGCGAAATGCTTGTTGTTCTTTTTTCCCTTGCTCGTTTTCCATTCGGGGCTGTCGGGGGTTGGTTCGAAGGGGGCGTGGGTGAGGGCCATGGGGAAATAGACGAAAAAGGGGTTGCGTTGGTTTCGCTCGATGTAATCCAGGATGAAACGGCAGGAGATATCGGGACCGTATTGGCCCTCGATGTTCTTCTTTAGCACGCCGTTCTGCTGGATGGTTGGGTTTGCGTAGCGGGTTCCCCGGTCCTTGACCTGCCAGAGACAATGTTCATCGAAACCGGCCTGTTGGGGTAAGGTTCCTTTGCCTTCGCGCCATAACTGCCATTTTCCTGCGACGCATGTTTTATAGCCTTGTTTTTTGAGGATATGGGCGAAAGTGGTTTGCTTCGGATCGAGAACGCCGAATTCAAGATAGTTGCGGGAATTATATTGTCCCGTCATGATCTGGACACGTGAGGGGGTGCAGAGCGGCTGGGAATGGCAGTGTTGAAAGCGTACCCCGGTTCGGGCCATTTCGTCGAGGATCGGGGTTTTGTATGACTGGCTTCCATTGCATTTCAGGCATTCATAGCCCAAATCGTCGGCCATGATGAGGATGATATTGGTTTTGGCGGCAGATGCTGTTTCCGAAGCGGCTTGAGGTGACGAAAATACAGACGGGAGGGAGAGCGCCGTAGATCCCAGAGCTGTTTTTTTAAGAAAATCACGCCTTGAATTGAGTTTGCCGTTCACGGGTAGTCTCCGATCTTTATTTGGGATTGAATGACTATTTTACTATCATACTATTTTCCTACCTGTTTCCCCTAGACTTTTAACGTGAAATTATCGATCCTGTTTTACACTAAAAACAAAATTAGGAGGCTGTAATGAGAGCGATTGGATTGAAGACGATAGGGATTGTTTTTGGGTTATTGGCCGTGGTGACGCTTTCGGTTTCGGCAGCAGTGAAACCGCATGTGATGTTCGGCGATAACATGGTGCTTCAGCAGGGGATGATCGTTCCCGTCTGGGGGACGGCGGCGAACGGCGAAACGGTTACCGTGGAATTCCAGGGGCAAAAAGTATCTTCCAAAACCATGAACGGGAAATGGCTCGTGAATCTGGAAGAACTGAAAGCGGGCGGCCCCTTTACGATGACGATCTCTGGAAATAATACCGTGAAGATCGAAAACGTGCTGGTGGGCGAGGTATGGGTTTGCAGCGGGCAGTCCAACATGCAGTGGTCGGTTTCCAACAGCAATAATCCCAGTGAAGAGATCGCCAACGCGAAATATCCCAATATTCGTTTGTTCTCCGTACCGCGTAAAGTTGCGAATCAACCCCAGTTAACGGTTGACGGGAAATGGGAGGAATGCAGCCCGAAAACGGTTGGAGGATTTACGGCGGTGGGGTATTTCTTCGGGCGGTCGCTGCACCAGGCACGCAACGTTCCGGTTGGATTGATCCACACGTCGTGGGGGGGCACCCCTGCGGAATCCTGGGCTAGCCGCGAAAGTCTTAACGCTGAGTCTGAATTGAAATATCTGGTGGAGAAATGGGACCGATCGGTCGCCGATTACGATCGATTGCTGGACGGTTACTTGAAAAAGTTTGACGTATGGCGGGAAAATGCCAAAAAGATTGACGCGAAAGGGAATTTCGTTCCGGGCGCGCCCCAGGTTCCCCGCGATCCACGGACACAGTCCTGGCGGGCGTCGGGACTCTATAACGCCATGATCGCCCCGCTGATTCCTTACGCGGTCAAGGGGGCGATCTGGTATCAGGGTGAGTCCAACGCGGGCCGCGCCCATCAATACCGTACGCTGTTTCCCACGATGATCCAGGATTGGCGCAAACAGTGGGGGTTGAGCGATCTCACATTTCTGTTCGTTCAATTGGCCAACTTCAAGTCGGGTGGCGGTGAGACATGGCCGGAACTGCGCGAGGCTCAGACGATGACGCTGTCCTTGCCCAAAACCGGTATGGCCGTGACGACCGACATCGGCCATCCCACCGATATCCATCCGCGTAACAAGCAGGATGTTGGTTATCGACTAGCCCTGGCGGCGCGGGGCGTGGCCTACGGTGAGAAGATCGAATACTCCGGCCCGATGTACCACTCGATAGAGAAGGCCGACGGACGTATCCGCGTTCGTTTCAATCATCTCGGCGGCGGCTTGAAAGCCAAAAACCATGCGATCCTTCGCGGTTTCACGATCGCCGGGATGGACAAAGAATTCGTGACCGCCAGAGCACGCATCGATAACGACACGGTGCTGGTTTGGAGCAATGAGGTGAAGGAGCCGGTGGCGGTTCGCTACGCCTGGACGAATAATCCCGAAGAAGCCAACCTCTTCAACAAAGCCGGGCTGCCCGCTTCCTCCTTCCGGACGGACGACTGGCCGGGGATTACCGAGGGCAAGCAATAAACAGGTTGATGAATCCGTTTTAGAACGAAAACCCCTTCTCGAAATTTGGGAAGGGGTTTTGTTATGGATTTGCTGTTCGTGGAATAAAATGCTTTAATTTACTGGCTGATTACTCCATTATCTTAATGGTTACTATTGAACGGGCCATTCCATAACGCTTGTCTCGCCGTCATAGAAAACTTGTATTGCGGTATGGACATATTGCATCCAGAGCCACTGCGTTCCGTCTGCTGTGAACGAAATGATATCCCCTTGATTCAAGGTAGGAATCTCAATTTGGAATCCCTCGACTTCACCATCAATCGTCAGAGGGATACTTTCCCATATCGGTTCTCCATTCAGCAGGATGAGACCCAATGCCTGATCCCAATCGGATTCAAACTTGAAGGTTCCAGTTATGACAGCCGACGAATTATCGTTATATGGAGATTCCCATTCGAGGCGTGGAGAGGTATCGTTGTGGACGGACAGCCACGGCCCTCCAAGCGTATCGATGTCGATGATATCGGCCCAATTGGTTTGATCGGGATCGCCGGTTTGGTCATACCAATAGGGTTCTTCCCAATTTCCATACGCTGTATCCGACCAGATAAGTTCCCGAATCGCTTCGCCTCCCAGAGGGTCGCCAACCCGGTAATACCAATGATCCTGCCCTTGAACGGTTGATACCTCCAATGCCATGCGGTGTACGGCGTTTCCCGACAGAGAAACAGGATCGCCTCCGATAATTTCGATGGAATTGATATCCGCTCCAAAGGGTCCAAACTCTCCACATCCGAATCGTACGGTATAATCGAAATCACCTGCAGAAGTCGAAGATGCAGTAACCGACAGCGTCGAGGCTTGCATCCGTGCGCCGTTATCTAATGTATAGTAGAAATGAATCGGTTCTCCTGGACCGTTGTATTCGATTTCCAATTCGAGGGAATTCGGATATTCATTGAGGTCAGGCAGAACGATGGAATCAGTTGCTGGAGCGGCTTCTCCCTCGATGCTGTAGCTACTATCTATATAGAACGTATATTCTTCATTTAAGCCAAACACAAACGAGACTTCGAAATTATGACCCTTCAGATAAACCGTCACAGCTTCCCAGGCGTCGAAGGAGTTCGTGAAGTTTTGATACGCAGACTTTGCAGTAATGGCATCTCCTGTAAACGACGGGCTGACTATCGCCGCATAGCGCCATTGATCCTCAATGGTTGTAAGCCGCCATGTTGCATTATCTGTATTGGGAGTCAGCGAACCATCCCAACTCATAACATATAAACCTTCAATCAGTTGATCGTCGTTAAAATCTTCAACGATATCGGCGTGAAGGCCTAAAGAGATAAAAGTAGTCAGTAAGAACAGTCCGGCAAAGTTACCTATCTTCGATACACATAAATGGTTCATTTCATTAATCTTCCTGTACATGGATTTTTAGGATATTTCTCATGACATTTTCATTACATTATAAGGAAAGATAACAGAGCAATCCACCCTGTCAGGCTGATCGCCGGGGTTGTTTTTTGCGATGTTTTATTAATTCATAATCATCCAATCGAGTACGAAGACCGGTTCTTGATTTAAAAGATACAATTTTAATTCATCCAACCAAAGTTCGTTTTCATCGTACTCATCGCCCGGATTTCCCATGTGGAAAATTAACAATAAAGGATCGGTCGTAAGATTGGGTTCAGCATCGAGTGTGATGTCGACAAAATGCCATTCACCGGCGGTTTCAACGGTGTATTCGGTGGACGTTCCGGTCCAGGGATCCGCACTCATTGCCACAATGGGGCGAATGGTGAATGGCGCGGTTTTTACCCGTGCCCAAAAAGTCACTCGCCAAGGGAATTCTCCCGATCCTTCCGGAGGGGTGACTGTTTCGTTGGTGTATTGAATGTCGTTCAGGCCGATATCGGGAAAAGTCGTTGTCAGGATCACCATAGCGGACCCTTCTTCGGGGCCGTCTTCCAACATACCGAGGATTTCCGCCGTGTTGTCGTTGCGTTGCACCATATACCATTGGCTGGAATCATACGTTTCGTCATCGAACGGTACGTGTAAAACCAATTCTCCATTGATTTCTTGAGCGTTGGCGTCCATGATAAACAAGTCGCCGGTCGTAACAAGAGCACAAGCGATCGTCATGGCGATAAACGAGTTCGATATTTTCATGATTGAATGATCTCCCTTCGATTTATTATACTCATTAGGGTGTAACAGAAAATTGGAGAGATTTCAAGTGAGATTTTCTATTTTATTAACTGGTTGTTCCGTTTATCCTGACGGATTTTTATTTGACTTTTTTCTAGAAATCAGATAATCTGAAATTATTCCAATATTCATTTAAGACAATAATATGGAATCCAAAACCTACCAATATACCGTTGTCTTTGAGCAAGACGAGGAAGGTATTTACCTTGTGAGCGTACCTGCCCTCAAGGGTTGTCACACATTTGGCAAAACGTTCGAGGAGGCCGAAGCCAACGCGCGGGAGGCCATTCTGTGCTACCTCGAAGGTCTCCAAAAGGTTGGAGCGGCAACGTGGCAGCCACGCTTTCTTCTACCATCCTGACGGTCGTCGGACACTGGTGGTTTGTCACTCTTGAAAAGATGGATTGGATTGAACCTGGGCAGGCACGAGACCTGCCCCTACGTATCAATTAACCTGGGCAGGCACAGGGGCCTGCCCCTACACGTTAAATGGAAATTGAAGACTGGTTTTCCATAATGAGGAGAAAAAACGATGTTTGATAAATTGATGTTTACCCGTTTTACGATGTTGATTCTGGTCGTGGGGATGATGGGGGGCGGGTGTTCGTCTTCTGATGAAGAACCCGTTCAAGTTGTGGAAGTCAGCCAGCCCGATGCCGATGCTGGGATTCTTTTTCACGATCCGTTGACGACTCCTCCCACGGAGCCTTGGCGCTGGGTGCGGGAGAATCCTCTGGCACATCGCACGACGCCTCAGGGGCTTGGAATCAGACTGGAACCGGGGCGGCTGATGGGAGACGGGCGGGATGCGAAAAATATCCTTGTTCGGCCTTTACCCGATGGGACGAAATCGGTGTCGGTTCGTGTCGATGCCAGCCACAAAACCCAGTACGAGCAGGGCGGATTGATTCTCTATCACGGTGACGACGACTATATCAAAGTTGTCAAGGAAATGGTCGATGGGAAGGTTTATGTCTTGATGGTGGTTGAAATTAAAATGCAGGCTTTTGTCGTCAACAAGGTGCCATGTCCCGAACCGGATGTCTGGATTGGCTTGGAACTCGGAGCGAAATCCGTCAATTCACTGTGCTGGGGTAATGATAAGAAACGGATCGCTGTCGCCGTCGCCGAATTTCCCCTCTCGCCCGCACCGCGTATCGGGGTGTTTACTCAAAATGGGCAGCCTGGCGCCGACCGCTGGGTGGTTTTTTCCGATTTTATGATCTCCTCGGAAAAATGTCTGGCATCGGAATAGGAAACGATGTATGTAGTATTAGGTGTTGACTGCGATGGATTACACTCGCTGGGGTAGGCCGAGGTAGTGCAGCAGGAGATGACCTACGATGACCTCCAGGCGGCTGTCCTCCGTCAGTGAAATGCGGATGGTGTCGCCGATCCCCATTTGCAGAAGTGTGCTTAATCCCGCCCAGGAATTGATGACGGCGGCGCGTCCACAGCCCGCTTCGGTGACGCCTAAATGCAGGGGGTATGGACTGCGTTCGGCGAAAATTCGATAGGCGTCGATGGTCCAGCGGGCGTCGTTGGCTTTGAGCGAGACGGCGATTTCAGTGACCCCTTCCTCTTCCATCAGTTGGACGGAATTGGCCGCGCTGACGGCCAACGCTTCCGCCGAATGCTCGCCGTACTGTGCTCGTAAATCCTTGTCCAGCGAACCGGCGTTCACCCCGACGCGGATCGGTGTGTTTCGCGCGACCGATTCGCGGGCGATGTTTCGCAGCAATTTCGGATCTCGGATATTGCCGGGATTGATGCGTAACTTATCGGCTCCTCCTTCCAGGGCGGCCAGCGCCATCGGCATTCGAAAGTGAATGTCGGCGACGACCGGAATTGGGGATGCCTTGACGATCTTTGCGAAGGCTTCAGCCGAGGCTTCGTCGGGGACGCTGACGCGGTTGATGTCTGCGTGAAGCGGGGCCAACTCGCAGGCGTCGTTCCAGCATTGAAGTTCTTTCAGGATGTTTTGCTCGCGTTCGGGCAGGGCGTGGGGATCGATGGAGGCGGAGGCTTCGATTTGCTTCATCACCGCGTCGTAGTCCGAGGTGGGGACCTTGACCATTGTCTGGACGGGGATGGGGGCGTCTCCGCCGATGGGGATATCGCGCACGAGTATCTGCTTCGTTTTGCGGCGAGGCTGGTTGCCGGGGGGGATGGACGGGGATTTCGGTTCGGTCATTGTCTTTTGGTCTCGATCTCTTTTTTTAACTGGCGCGCTGTTTTTTCATGAATTTCGGCTTGATCCGGCTGGCCCAATGCGCGGTGTAAAACCGCGAGTTTTTCGAGGTAGCGCGGGCGGGCGGGAAAAAGTCGATGAGCGGTTTTTAACTCGTCAAGCGCCTGGTTGGGATATCCTAGCGCGTAGAGGGCGTCGGCGTAATCGGCGCGAAACGTGGCCCGGCGGGGGGCCAACTCGACGGCCCGGCGGCTGGTTTGCAGCCATCGATGGCGCGCGGTTTCTGTGGGGGCCATCGACCAGATTCGCCCTAGGCGGCTCCAGGATTCGGCGTCGGAGCGGTCGAAGAAGACGGCGCGTTCGCTTTCCTGGCGGGCGGCAGAATGCTGGCCATCCAGCACGAGGTAATAAGCGTCTTGGCGGGCTGTCTCGTTGTAATAACGGCAGAGAACCAGCAGGATCCATGCGGCGGTCAGCACGAGGGCTAGGGCGGGAACGGTGCGGCGCGCTGTTTGCAGGGCTTTTGTTTGACGAACGCCGCCCGTTGAGTGGATTCCAATCAGAAACGCGGGAACGATCCACATTTCCATTAAATTGTTGTGGAAATCGATAAACGATAATAGTAGGAAAACGATCGAGGATCCATACGCGACGAAAAGGCGATGACGACGTTCCGAGGCGGCCCGCCACTGTTGGCGCAGGAATTTCGAGAGCGCTCCAATCAGCCACAATAGGCAGAATAATCCCAGAATGCCTCCCTCGGTGGAGGCTTCCAGGATGCAATTGTGGACGTAGCGCGATTCCAGGTCGCCGGGACGGATGAACTCGCAATAATAGGCTTCGAATCCTTCCGGTCCCGCTCCCAGCCAGGGGTGATCCTGGACGATCGCCAAAGCACCCCGGAAGAAATGAATTCGGGCGACGACGGTCGAAAGCGTCAGCAGACGTCCTCCGAAGGCATCGGGCGGCACGATTAATATTATCACAATTATAGTAATGATGAATCCGGCCAGAATCCATAAGACTTTCTTCATGGAAATTCGGATTCCTCGAAGGTAACACTCGTATCCACCAATAAAAACCGCCGTCGCCACAAGGACGAGCAGCCCGCTGCGGGAAAAAGTTCGGTAGACACCCGCCGTGATGAGAACAGCGAGAGCCGCCAGGACAAGACGCTTGGTTCGGGAGGGGGATTCTTTCCAGAGCAGCCAGAGCGGCCATAAGGAAAGAACCAGGTATCCGGCCAAGTGGTTGGGATTGCCGAAACGGCCGATGGCGCGGTTGGCTTTGAGCGAGAGGATCATTTCTTTCTGTGTTCGGGGATCGTAGAGTTGGCCGTTGGCGAGCGATTCGATCAAGTGGTCGTGACCGATCCATTGGATGAAAAGCGCGTGGAGCGAGGCGGCGGTTGCGCCCAGGATCAGACTCCAAGCCAGCAGCCGCCTGTGGCGGTTGGGCAATGGCAGCAGGTACGATATAGCATAGAGAAGGAACGCGGCGATCAGCATCGAGAGTTTGGCTTTCGCTCTATACAGGTCTGGGGTGTAAAGCAAACCGGCCAGGGTGAGCAGGATAATCGCGAGGCCCGGAAGGATCAGCGGGGAACGGGACAGCCTGGACAGTAATTGAATCCCGCCGGTCCGATAGCCGATCAGCGCGAAAAGCAGAAATACGATGGAACGGAAAAAGAACGAAAACCGGGGATTGGACAATTGGGGGAACAATGGGGCCAGGAAAAAGATTGTGGCCAGCAATCCCGCCGCGATCCATAGATCACTGAGTTGAAAGGAACGTTCGTTCGTGTGGATTGAGTGGGATTCGGTGGTTTCCATAGGCCGATCCGTCTATTCGTTAAGTCATAATACTACATCGATGCCAATCGGTTCGAGAGCCAGGTTTCGAATAACGCCAGCACTAGGCATCCAAACAAAAGCAGCATTCGCAGATCGGTTCCCCCGGAAAACGAGGACAGTTCACTGGACAACGTGTCCAAGGTGGCGAAACGGATTGGAAAGCGTTCCGAAATCTGCTGTTTTTCTTCATCCGAGAGCAGGATCAAATTCGACTCGGCCCGGTTGGGTAACCGGGGCAGTGTATACGACCGCTTCATTCGCGCGGCGTCTTTCCCGGCTTCCCAGAGGAACGCGGGCAGCACGGGGGAAAGCAGGGTGTTCGCTTCCGGGCGAAGTGACGAATTGACGATCCAAAGGCGGCCTTGGCCCAAAGCGGCCTGGGCGATGAGGTGATGCGTCTCGGAACCGGTGCGGTAGGAGACCAACGGCACGATTCGCTCACCTTCCAGCGTTCCGTGGCGGCTGGGGATCCACGGTTGCCACATCGTTTCATCCCAGGCGGCCAGCGATTGAGAAAGTAGACTTGAACCGCCGGTGGCGATCCATTCGGGTTGCGATTGTTTGACGTTTTCTTTGGACCAGCGCCAGCCGAGATCGCTTAAGAACTGCGCCCAGACGCCGTCCGGGGAACCGTCCCATTCCGTGAAGACGATGGCCGCGCCGCCGTTTTTGACGTACTCCAGCGTGGCGGAAATATGGGGCGGAGCGAACCACGGGGCGAGGGTTTTGGAGAGCACGGCCAAGTCGATTGTCTCGTTCAAGTCAAATCGGTTTGGCGGAATTGTCTCGATCGTTACGGGCGGGGATTCGGGAGTACCTTCCAAGGGGTTGATAGCCGATTTCAAGACTGGATAGACGGACGACAAGGCGTCAACATCGTACGCGGCGGCTACTTTGAACGCGTCGATACACGGGACGCTCACCGTCAGTTCGTTATCCAGGGGCAGGGGGTCGTCCGGTTCGACGCGCAGGGTGAAAGTCAGCTCGTTTTCACCGCTGGGCGATGTCGATACGTTTAAGTCTGAAAAACGGGTGGTGAAGACCATCGGGAGTAATGCGGGGGATGACGGTGTGGCGGGAAAGGCTGTTTTCTGCGCGTGTAGTTTTTCCCCGCTGTCGGTGTGGATAATGGAGACGTTTCCGTTTTCTGTCTGCTCGCGGATCGATCCGGTTTGTCCGGTGACGGTTTCCCACCCGGCGATTCCCCAGGGGGGTGATGATAAGAGATTGACTTCACACCAGGTGTTGGTTGCCGGTCCCTGCCCGATCGTGACGGCTAAAAAGGGTGGGATGGTATCCGGTGCCGGTCCCGATTCGAGTAAATCCGTCCAGGGGAGGCGCTGGCCGTCGGTGATCAGGACGATGCTTTCGTTTCCGTCCAGGGTGCGTTCGAGGGCGGCGGTCAGTTCGGAGAGTTTCGTTCCATCCTCGCTGGGCGGGGTGAGGAAGAGATTGTCGATTTCGTTGGCTGAGCGTAACGGGATTCTGCCGGTGGGCTGAGCCAGAAGCGATGTGCGGTCCCAACGAATGCCGTCGATGGGGAAACCGGAGCGTTCGGCATCGATGACTTTCCACACCCGCTGTGCCCTTCGCCACCAGGAGTCTTCTCCCTGCCCGTAGGCCATGCTGTAGGAGGCGTCGAGAACGACGGTTTGGTTTTGCAGCGCCTTGGTGAAGGGAAGGGAAGCGAAGAATCCCCCTTTTTGAGGCGAATCGGTGACCCATTTGGGACCGGCGAGCGCGAGAAGTAATACGGCGAGCAGCAGGGTTCGCAGAATGAGCAGAAGCCATTCCTGCAACTGCGGATCGATCAGTTCCTTTTCCTTCGACTCGCGTAAGAATTGGATCAGCGGGAATCCCACCCGGCGGATACGCTCTTCCTGGCGGCGTCGGAAAATCCAGGGAAGCGCCAGCACGGGGAAGGCCCAGAGAAGCAACGGATTCGTGAGTGTAAACATTCAGCCTGATTTCTATTCGGTCAACGATCGATCCCGTGATAGCGGTCCGGTCGTTCCAAGCGGTTGTGGTACGGAGTTTCAGTATGAAAAGAGTATCCTAAAAGTTCTCGTTCTGAAATGCGTATACGCGCTAAAATGGTTTTGGTTTGAAAGGGATTAAAGGTAGGATCGAAGTTTGAGGGCTTCGGGGTGAGAGGGATTGACTTGCAAGGCTTTCTGAATGGTTTCGGCGGCTTGTTTCGTTTTGCCTTGCAGAATTTGGACCTTGGCGATCGCGATATAGGTGTCTGGGTCGGCGGGATCCAAATCGAGCGATTTTTTCAGGAGCGAGCGGGCGAGATCGTATTGTTTTCGGTCGGCGTAAACCAACGCCAGGTTACGGGGGTAGGCGGGATTCAAGCGGTTGAGTTCGCAGGCGCGGCGGAATCGGGTTTCGGCGACATCCAATTCATGGCGTTCGAAGGCGATGATTCCCAGTTGATTCCAAGCTTCCGGATTTTTGGGGTCTTTCCGCACGGCTTCGAAGAAGGCGGTTTCGGCTTGACTGGGATCGGTGGCGAGCTGGTCGAGTGCCCGGTTGTATGCGGCGTGGGGCACACCGGTACAGCCGGCAGTCAACAGTATTTCCACTCCAATCCAAATGGAGACGGCGATGGATGGCCATCCTCTTGAAAGGGTGGAAATATGGCTATTCATTCAAGGCCCTTCTTATTTCCGGGTTTGGAATTGAACGACACGTTCTTTTCCGGAGGCGTCGTTATGGACGGTGAAGTGTTCGAATCCACGCCGCCGCACTTCGGTTCGGATCGGCGAGATGAGGGACGGGTCGACTTCCATGATGATAAACCCGCCGGGTCGCAGTATGGGTGGTGCGCCGTCGATAATGGATTTGATAAACGTCATCCCTTCGCGCCCGCCATCCAGAGCGAGGTGTGGTTCGAAATCGCGGACTTGCTTGGCTAATTTCGGTATCTCGTTCGATTTGATATAGGGCGGATTGGAAACCAGTATATCGAAATCTTTCGTCAACGCGGTCCGAAGGGGGTTGAACAATGTGCCTTCGCGGAGTTCGACGTAATTATCAAGTTCATGGGTACGCACGTTGTTACGGGCGACTTGGATCGAGAGATTGGAGATGTCTGTCGCGAAAAACTCACCGTCATCCATATTCAAGGCCATGGCGATGATCACGTTCCCGCATCCCGTGGCCATATCGTATACTTTGGGTGTGTGGTCCCGGATCGTTTTCGCGGCTTCCAATCCGGCATCGACGAGTGTTTCGGTTTCGGGGCGAGGAATAAAGATCCCACTACTGATGGCAAACGGAACCGAATAGAACTCGACTTCCTCGGTGATGTACGGAAGTGGCTCGTGTTTGACGCGCCGTTGCAGGATGGCGGTTAATTTATTCTCTTCCGGCCTGGAGAGAATCCGGTTCTTTTGGGTGGCGAGTTGTTCCCGTGAAAGAGTGGTTACATGGCAAACGAGTAATTCCGCCGAGAGCCGGTGGGATTCAACTTTTTTGGGTTCCAACGTAGACGCACAGTGTTCGACAGCTTCCGAAACATTCATTCCCTTAGTTCTCCCCATTGGTTGGATTTGGGCTTCTCCTCACAATGTAATAAATAATGAAAACCAATTATAGATGATAAATTACAGTAAGGCAAATAGTAAGTGACGTTGAGCTCTATTTAAAAATAGGTTCGATCCAGTGGTTTATAAAGGAAATCAATTCGATCCGCGAAACTGGCTGAGCTGGTTTTCGCGAACGAGGGCATCGATGGTTTCATCCAAATGACCTTCCATGATTGCTTCAAGACGGTGAACGGTAAAGTTGATTCGATGATCGGTCAGGCGGTTTTGAGGGAAATTATAAGTGCGAATCCGTTCGCTGCGGTCTCCCGATCCGACCATGGAGCGTCTTTGGGAATGTTGTTCGTCGGCGTGTTTCTGTTGCTCCATTTCCAGTAGACGACTTCGGAGAACCTTCATGGCGCGGGCACGGTTTTTATGCTGCGATTTTTCGTCCTGGCAGGTGACAACCAATCCGGACGGTTCGTGGGTGATGCGTACGGCGGAGTCCGTGGTGTTGACGCTTTGCCCGCCCGGGCCGGAGGAACGGAAGACGTCGATCTTCAGATCGTTTTCGTCGATGTCGAGATCGACCTCTTCGGCTTCGGGAAGAACCGCGACGGTGGCCGCCGAGGTGTGAATTCGCCCGGATGTTTCGGTTTCGGGGACGCGCTGAACTCGGTGGGTTCCACCCTCGAACTGAAGGCGCGAATAGACGTTGGGACCTTTGACGGTAAAAATGACTTCCTTGAAACCGCCCAGTTCGGTTGGACTGGATGAGAGAATCTCGATGGCCCATTGATTCGATTCCGCATAACGGCCGTACATTCGGAATAAATCTCCAGCGAACAACGCCGCTTCATCGCCGCCCGTTCCGGCGCGGATTTCAATGATCATGTTGCGGTTGGCGTTGGGATCTTTGGGGATGAGATGCTTTTTCAGGCGGTTTTGCAGTTCGGTTTCCTGGGTGGAGAGGCCTTCCAATTCGTTGTTGGCCATTTCCAGGAATTCGGGATCATCACTTTCCAAGAGGCTTTGAGTGTCTTGGATTTCTTGCTTGATCCGGATCCATTCGCGGAAATCATGAATGAGTGGAAGCATTTCGGCGTGTTTCCGGCTCAGTTCGGTCATGCGTTTGCGGTTGGACACAATCGCTGGATCGCTGAGCTGGGTTTCGATTTCATCGAACTGTATGGCCAACTCGTTGAGTTTATTTTCAAATTCCGACATTCTCGATATCCATCAACATGATTTTTATCTATTATTGAATTTACCCGGCAAGGAGCCGATCGGCAAGATACCGGAATGGAAAAATGAAAAATATCACTCTTTTCCGGATCGAGAATGAACGCCTGGATGGTTATCACTTTGGAAAATGAATTCGATCGAGGCTGATGATTGATCCCTATTGTTGGAAATGATAGAAATATCGTAAAGCCGCCTCGTTTGTAAAATTAATTTGCCTGGAATAATTGACGCGCTATAATTGGTGTGGCTCCGATGCTTCGGAGATGAGATAATCATGGATGAAAAGAGTAAACCGTCGAGCCATATCCAGCATGGCACAGTCGCCCAAGGGATTCTAAGATCCGAAAGCAATATTCGGATCGATGGAATTCTGGAAGGTACTGCGGACGCTAAGGGTTGTGTGTCGATTGGCGAAAAAGGATCGCTGAAAGGAACGATCCATACGAAAGAAGCGAGAATCGATGGGCACGTTCGGGGGAGCATCGAAGCGAGCGGCGGTGTTTTTCTATCGAAAACCTGCTTCGTGGAATGCGATGTGTCGGCGGTCAATCTGATCGTTCAGCCTGGCGGGCGTTTGCAAGGCAACTTTGTGATTACTCCTAACCCGGAAGAACACAAACAATTCGGTAAACAAGGAAAATCGGATAAGGACGAGCTGGTTTTGAAAGATGTTTCCGTCACTGTCCTACTACCCAATGCCAGCCAAGTGCGGTTGATCGGCAATTTTTTCAACTGGGATCATTCCAAGGCCATTCCCTTTAGTCGCAGGGAAGGGGGGCGTTGGTCGGCCCAATTCAGACTGAAACCCGGTTCTTACGAATATTTACTGCTAGTCGATGGTAAATCTCAAATCGATCCTACGAATCCGCAGAAAGTTACCAATTCCTACGGTGGCGAAAATTCCGTTCTGATCGTTCCAAAGAACTGATCCCATCACATATATAATTGATTTTGTTGACTATCCGTTTCCGCGATCCACCCTTCGTGTCGATCAAATTATTCCTATGCCGTGTGAGTGTTAATTCTATCTCTTTAAGTAATTTAGGAAATATCCTGGATGACTGAAGGTTGGAACGAAATCTGCCGATACTGATATGATGATTAACTGTCTATTGGGGAATCTCTTTTTTACCTTCTGGGGAGAGAGTAGATAGAGGTATAGGTAAATTCTGTGAATATAGATAGTTACGTGTTTTTAGGGTTTGAAGGGAGAGAAACGTACCGTCCTTGCGGCGGGGAATCGGCAGGATCGTCGGTATGGGATTGATTGATCGAATTCAACATAACTTTTATTCCTTATGCTGTTTGACGGCAGGATTATTTCTGTTCGTTCAGGCCGCTTCGCCTGAAGAGTATCTGGATGAAAGTGTGAAATTCACGCTTCGGGGACACGACGGGCCTATCTATTCCGTTTCGTTTTCACCGGATGGGAGCAAAGCGCTGACGAGTAGTCAAGATACCAAACTGAAGGTTTGGGATACGAGTACCGGAGTGGTCTTACTCGACCTGGACCGTGAATACTACGTCCTGGATGGGGCGATCTCGATCGACGATACGGACGGACAGCGATTATTGACCGGGGATTCCGATGGATTGGCCTCGTTCTGGTATGCAGATACCGGCACTTTCGTTCGGGCGTTCATCGCTCATACTCAAAGGCTTTCCACCGTTTCCTATTCTCCCAACGCCAAATGGTTTGTGACGGGAAGTTACGATAATACGGTGAAAGTGTGGGATGCGGATACTTGGAGTTATGAAACCGTCGTTTTGAAATCGACGTTTTCGTCTCATACGGACAACGTATCGTCCGCCGCTTTTTCTCCCGATTCGACAATGGTTGTTACAGGGAGTTGGGACAAGACGGCGAAGCTCTGGTACGCTCAGACCGGGGTGTTGATTGCGGATTTCACAGGTCATACAAGTTCAATCTTTTCAGTGGATTTCTCTACTACCGGCACCCAAGTTATGACAGGAAGCGGCGAACCGGACAACACGGCGGCATTATGGTCGTGGAGCGGAGGGACTGTCATCAGGGATGGAACGTTTGTGGGCCACACCGCTGCTGTGAATTCAGTGGCTTTTAGCCCAGATGGAGATCAAGTGGCGACGGGAAGTTCAGATGGATCATTAAAAATCTGGGATAAGAGCACTCATAAGGAAATTCTTTCTTTTGACGATCCCAATAATCCAATTCATTCCATCGCTTATTCACCGGATGGAGATCATATTTTGGCCGGATATGAAAATGATACTGCCATTCTGCGTTGGCTGGGGCCTTCGATGAAGGTCTTGGTCCACGATAATTTCAATTCAAATACCGTTTCAGATGCCACGGTTACGATCAGCATCGGGATAACCAAGCAAACGGACACCCAGGGTGAGACGAGATTCCGGTTTTTACCTGCTGGAGAATATACGGTCGAGGTGAGTAAGAGCGGCTATCAGACAAAGTCCGCAACGGCAGTGATCAGCAAAGCTACGTCGACTTTGGTGGATATTGGATTATTGCTTGATGTGCCCCCCAATATATTCACCAGTGCGTTTCCACTGGCCGAAACCGGTGTGTATTATGAAGAGAAAGTTAATGTAAAAGGGGGAATTGAGCCTTTTAAGTTTATTATCGCTTATGGGAAATTGCCATTCGGAATGACTCTAAATGAAGATACGGGAGTTATTTCCGGAACTCCAACAGTCTCAGCGCATTATTTATTCGGGCTTGGATTGACGGATGCTCAAGGGCTATATACGGAAAAGGAATTTACGATCGAGCAGGTTGATCCGCTTACGTTTTCAACATCCGAACGTCTGCCGAATGGAGCGCTCGGTGAGTATTATTCCACTGACCTTCATGTGAGTGGAGGTGTCGCTCCTTATGTTGTGGATTCGGTGACCGGAGTGGGAGCGATGCCCAGTGGGCTGACTATCGATGCGACCGGAACGATCTCTGGAACACCGACGCTCAAGGAAATAGCCACTTTCGACGCCATTGTTACGGATTTACGTAATAAAACATTTCAAAAAACATTTACATTGGAAATTTTCGATGTGTTGACCGTTGACATACCGCAGCTGAGAGACGGTATGGTTAGTTATCAGTACAATGAGACGCTGGAATGGAGCGGGGGGAATTATACTGGGCCATATCAGTGGGAAATCTATTCCGGTAACCTTCCCGCTGGCTTATCACTGGTTCAGGATGCTTCACAAACATGGCGGATTACAGGAGTTCCGGAGGATGAAACTTTTCAAACAATCGTCCTGTCCGTGACGGATATGGACGGCCGAGTTGCCTATAAAAGTTTTCTGTTTCGGATTGTCTATCCTTTGGACTTAGTGATTTCGCGGGATGCACTGCCGACTGGGGGAGTTGGGTATACCTACTCGGAAATTATTCCGATTCGGGGAGGGATTCCGCCATTTTCCTTTTCGTATGTTGGAGACTTACCCGCTGGATTGGTACTATTTTCAACACAGGAAGGTGTTATTTCCGGTGCTCCGACGACCGTTCAGTTGAATAATATCGATGTTACCGTGACTGACGGTAGCTATCCTGACCCGCAAGTGGCGGTCAAAACAGTTGGAATTCGAATTACGTCGGATTTGATGATCCGTACATCGAGAAAGATTCAAACAGGTGTCAAAGACGTGACAGTGGCTCCCGTCGCACTCAATGCTGCCGGTGGTCCCACACCCTATCGATGGACGTTGGTGGGAGGATTTCTTCCTCCGGGAATCAATCTGAATTACGATTCTGGGCAGTTGACTGGAATTCCAACCCAGACGGGAGATTATTACTTTACGATTGAGGTGGAAGACGCCAAGGGCAACACGGCACAAAAAGAATTTTTATGGCCGATCAAGCCGTTATTGAAAGTTCTCAACAAATCCTCATACGAGATAGCGAAAGACCGCGATTTCTTCCTCGCTTTGGATGCATCCGGCGGGATAGAACCATACAACTGGTCGGTAAGCGGCACGCTGCCTCCCGGATTGGTGTTTGATGCCAGTGCTGGAACGATTCATGGAAAACCAACTGTGAATGGGAGTTCCATTGTTACTGTCAGCGTAAGCGATAGCGATATTCCCGCTCAAAACGTCCAAAAGGTCAGTTTTCCGATAACGCTCGTGACAAAGAGCAGTTTTATTCTCTTTACCCAACAAATACCCGATGGACGGATTGGAGAGAATTATTCGACGTCGTTGCGTTCGTATTACGGACAATGGCCTTATCAATGGGAGATAGAGAGCGGGAGCCTACCGTCGGGGCTGATCCTGAAGAATTCATCGACATCGGTCGCCTGGATTGAAGGTGTTCCGGATGCAGTTACTCCGGCAGATAGTACGTTTACTATTGCTGTCAGCGATACCAGTACTCCTCCCGTTAAATTATCAAGGGAATTCAACATCATTATCAACAGCCAAGTTCAGCTTGAGACCACGATTTTAAGAAAATGGCTGAAAGGGATACCTTATTCTCATTTCCTTGAAGTCTCCGGTGGACTGTCGCCTTATGCCTGGGATGTCGTATTGAAAAAACTTCCGAATGGATTCAGTTTGAATCCAAATACGGGAGAATTGAGCGGGATGCCTTCCGAAGAGCTTGGGCAGAGTACTGAATTCGCAATCCGGGTTTCCGATTCCGGGATTCCTCTCCGGAGCGATTCTAAAACGTTTACGTTGGAATTGGTCGATGAAGTGGAAATCCTGACCGATTCGACGCTGTCCATGGGGATGGTAAACCAAGATTATACAGTTACTTTTGAAGGGCATGGCGGAATGGCTCCTTATGAATGGATCGTTGTCAATCAAAATACATTGCCGCCGGGATTGTCGCTGAATTCAGCGAACGGGACGCTGTCTGGTTCTCCAACGGTCGATGGGATTTACAATTTTACGATTTTCATGTTCGATTCATCCCAACCCAGTAAAAGTGATTCGAATTCGTTTACGATTCAAGTTTTACCGTTGCCAGTGACTCCCACTCCGACACCGACGATCACTCCAACGCCCATACCCGGTGCGAGTCCAACCCCGACTCCAACCATTACGCCCGTTCCTCCCACAGACGTGCCCGTGATTACACGAACCCTGTCCAAGTATCGTTCTCCTGGTGAGTATAGAGTGAGTTTAGATATACAGATGAAAGGTATTGTCACCTCGTTGGGAGTGCAGGAGACCTTGCCGGAGAATTGGACGTATGCCGGATCGTCCCAAACGCCTGTCCGGAGCGGGGGGCGGGAAATCGAGTGGGATTACTCAGTTGGAGTTGACGAAACCTTGACGTATACGGTTGTTATTCCATCCGGACAGGTTGGGGATAAGAATTTTTCCGGTGTTTTCTTTTATACACTCAATGGCGATCAGATTACGTTGGAAATCGACGGCAGCACTGTCGCTATCCCCATCGAGCATCATTCCGCCGATTATAACAAGGATTGGTCGATTTCGATTGACGAAATCGTGTACGCAGCCCGATTGTATAACGTGGAGGCGTACTATATCGGAGAAGGTCAGGATGGATACACGACGGTGATTTCCGGACGGGACAGTTTTCCTCACAGCGCCGATCTCAATCAGGATTGGAATATCATCCTGGATGAAATCGTGTACACCGCCCGTCTCTACAACGCCCAGAGCTACAAAATCGGCGATGGAGACGATGGATATACAGCCGTTAACGCTTCGGGGAAAAGAATCGGAAGAAGAAATGTGGCTGTCGAGCCGGTGAAATGCGTGCGCACCGTTAAGGATGGAATCGATCCAGGGGTTGTTATTGTTTCTCTTGCATTGGAATCCAGCGAAATTTCGAGCGGGCTGGGTGTGATCGAGGCATTTCCCGAATCGTGGCAGGTCGTTTCAGTCTCTCCGGCCTCATCCCAGCAACGCGGTCATAGGATCGAGTGGTTTTTCCCCAATGCGGGTGATTACTCAATCGAATATTCACTGAATACAAACGGGAACCGTACCGGTTCCGAAGCGTTTTCCGGGCAAGTCATTTATACGGCAGGAGATGAGATTGTCAAGGAGAATACCCTGACAGCAAATGAAGATTCGACGGACGTGGCTTATTGGATGGTTTATTAGTCGTGTGTCCAATTCATTTTGCCGGGTCGTGTTTCCAGTTTTCCCTCACCCTAACCCTTTACAGTCATCGTGTCCACCTACGGCGCGACGCGATGTTACCCAGAGGGAGAGGGGACATGGCTACCCGACACTTTTTGTTGGACAGACTATTAAAGCGGTTTTGATGATTACGTTCGGATTCAGGGTGTCTCATGTCCAAAGAGCCGTGTTGAGGAAAAGGATAGACGGTATCCACCGGGAAACAGCTTAAAAAACGTGATGGGATGAATTTGGGAGCGGTAAGGGCCATGAAAAACAGAATGAAACGAATTCAGACACTATTAATCATTGGGCTGTTTACCGGTGTGGCCGGTATACACAGCGCTTTCGCACAAACACTGACGGTGGAGCGGGAATTGCCGAGCGTTTTTACGCCGGGTGTGCCCGTATCCGTCTCGTTTACGATTCATTCGACGGGGATCTCCAGTGGATTGGGGATGACCGAAACATTTCCCGAAGGCTGGTCGTTCGTCTCTTCGACGGTCAATCCGAACCGGCAATCCGGGAATGAGATTGAATGGTTTTTTCCAAGTGCTCCCCAGATTCTGATCCTTTCCTATTCGGTGCTGCCGCCTCTGACCGACACGGGGATGAAGCGCTTTTCGGGGAAACTGACCTATACGCAAGGAGATACATTCGTCCACAGTGATACGAAAGGTGATTCGCTGATTCCGAGTTTCACGCAGGGCGCTGTCGAAGCGTT
>CAZSIZ010000082.1:0-20649 GCA_964606645.1 uncultured bacterium | reverse complement strand
ATTATAATGAGGCAACGACTGGACTTCGGTAACAAAATATGTGAGTCAATGCGCGGTTGCGAGCGATTTCAACCATACGTGCATAAGCCTGGGAGCGCTCTTGTGCTAATTCCTGCAAACGTTCACGCGATCCCAACAGCCGGGGATGCTCCTGGGGGATTGCATTTCTCGCCAAGCCTGCCGTTGTGGTCAGGCATAGATATGATATTGCGATCATTGCAAAGGATGCGATCTTTGAAGGGTTCATTTAGAATCTCACATTATCTCAGGGCCAGGAGAAATCGGCCTGCGAGGGTATGTTATTCTCACCTCTCCGAACCAGTCAACAAACCGTTCGACATCGGATTCGTGGAAATTAGTATAAACAAACGGCTCCAGGATATACGAACCCGGAGCCGGTGTCATGCGATTGGATCGGGCCGCCCGATCAGCGGTTTTCTCTCCGAAGGCGTTGTCTGGCTTTGACGTGTTCGTTGTAGGAGGAATTGAATATCGTCTCCCCATCGCCGTTCGTGATGAAATAGAGAAATGTGGTGTCGGCTGGCATCATCGCGGCTTTGATCGATGCCATGCCGGGATTGCAGATCGGCGCGGGGGGCAGACCAGGGTTTTTATATGTGTTGTAACTCGAATCGGTCTCCTTGTCTTCCCGGTTGATCGCGCGGGACCAATCCGAAATGGCGAAGTGGACCGTCGCGTCCGACTGAAGCGGCATTTTCTTCTTGAGCCGGTTCACGAAAACCGACGCCATCCGGGCACGATCCGCCGGTTTCTTCGCTTCTTTCTCGATAATGGACGCCAGCACCAGCGCTTTGTGGAGCTGTTCCATTTCGGGTACGCCTTCTTCTTTCCACCATAGCGTCTTATCGCTCTGGGCGGTCTGTTCGTTCACTTCTTCGATGACTTCGGTCACCTTTTCGTTGAAATGATTCACCATCCGGTCGACGACTTTTATTGGAGGCGTGTTTTTGATGAAATTGTAGGTGTCCGGGAACAAGCCACCCTCCAAAGTCGCGTTCGAGCCATCGGGTGTCTGGGCGACGACGAACCGGAATAGCGTCTTCAAATGGCACTCTTCCAGAAAAGCGTCCTCGGTGCAAATCCCCAATTGCTCGCAGCGTTTGGCGATGTCGAGCTGGGTGAAACCTTCGGGAACGACCAGGGCGTGGCGGTAGGCGTAACCCGTAGCCAGTATGTCCAGGATACCGTAAGGGGTTTGTGTTCCCAGGAGTTCGTATTCACCCGCTTTCAGTTTGGTCCCGATTCCACGCAGGTCCGCCAGGATCAGGAAGACGGAGACATGGTCGATGACGCCTTTTTCTTTGAGCTCGTTGGCGATGTCGCGGGCGGATTGCCCTTCTTCGATATTGATCATCTTACGCTCATCCGGCTCTCCCCAGGGGGTCGTCCAGAAGCGGTATTCCTTATAGACTAATCCCGCGAAGATCAATCCAACGACGGTCAGTAATCCGATTATTCCCCATACAATCTTTTTTCTCATCGTTTCAAAAACTCCAACCGTTTTGCGTGGTTTCAACCTGCATTCGATTTCGTGAGGGGTTCGGGACGGGTTTCCCGCTCCCTCATCTCGTACAATCATACCCTATTCATGCGATTGGCAAAAGTTCCAATCAACTGAAAACGTATCGACTTGTAAAATCTAACGCTTTACGGAGTGATTTTACTCCCTTATCAATCAAACCGAACATAAAACGGTCATGAGGAGGATTGGGCGTGGACATGGGCAGGCACAGGGGCCTGCCCCTACATTGACAATCCTGTTTGGTACCGACTTTGCCGGATTAGGGATTTCCCAATATGGAAAACGTCGATATGATGGGGAAATGACTCCCCGTGTGAGTGATTACCGTGATCGGGAATAAAGATTGGATATGATGATGAATTCGATCGATGACTTTATTCGGAATAACCGAAGCCGCTTTATCGAAGAACTGACGGCGTTTTTGAGAATCCCCAGCGTGAGCGCCCAGAGCGAACGAAAAGAGGATTGCGTCAAGGCGGCCCGGTTTCTTGAAAACCAGCTGAACGGTTTGGGATTCGAGGTCTCTGTCCGTTCCACGCCCGGCCATCCGGTCGTGCTGGGACATTATGACGCCGGGAATGATAAACCGACGGTGCTGATTTATGGGCATTACGACGTGCAGCCGGTCGAACCGCTGGACCTGTGGAACTCGTCTCCATTTGAGCCATCGATCATTGACGGCACGATCTATGCGCGCGGGGCTTCCGACGATAAAGGGCAGGTCTTCGCGCACGTCAAAGCTGTCGAAGCGCACCTGATGACTCATGGGACGCTTCCGGTCAACGTGATTTTTCTGATCGAAGGGGAAGAGGAGACCGCCAGTGAAAACCTGGACGAATTCATTCAGGCGAATAAAGCTGAACTGAAAAGCGACGTGGCGATCGTCAGCGATTCCGCTCAGTATGGGCCGGGCGTGCCCGCGATCTGTTACGGGCTTCGGGGGATCTGCGCGCAGGAAATCCGCGTGGACGGTGCGAAGCAGGACTTGCATTCCGGCTCGTTCGGGGGGGCAGTACCCAATCCCTGCAACACGCTCTGTGAGATTATTGCTCGATTGAAAGACGGGGATGGCCGGATTCTGATCCCCGGCTTCTACGACGACGTGCTTCCTTTGGAGGCTTGGGAGCGGGAGGCGTTCGCTAAACTGCCTTGGGACGACGAGCGATTTCGGGATGAACTTGGCGCTGCCGGACTGCATGGGGAAAAGGACTACTCCACCGTCGAACGCAAATGGGGACGCCCGACGCTGGACATCAACGGGATTTTCGGCGGTTATAGCGGGGAAGGGGCCAAGACGATTATTCCGGCCTGGGCTGGTGTGAAGATTACCATGCGCCTGGTTCCGAATCAGACACCCCAGAAAATCCGGGAATTATTCCGGGAATACATTCAGAAAATCGCGCCGGATTACGTCAAGACAACGGTGATCGATCAGGGCGGGGGGGGGCCGGTGCTCGTGCCGCGTGACGCTGAGTTTATGCCCCAGGCGGTTGAAGCGATGAAGCGGGGGTTTGGGAAGGAGCCGGTTTTCATTCGTGAAGGCGGCTCGATTCCGGTGGTCTCGACGTTCAAGCAGGAACTTGGACTTAATACGCTTCTAATGGGTTTCGGCCAGCCCGATGACAACTGCCATGCTCCCAACGAGAAATTCTCCCTTGATGATTATATCAAAGGAATCCAAACCTCGGCCCAGTTTTTGGGGCTTTGCGGGTAAGTATCCCCTATTGAATCTCCCCCATTTTATTTATAGTTGAGTTGACCATTGCGATGTTTTTTGTCGAAAAGGGGAGATCACCATGACAAATAAGAATACAAGTCGGCGGGATTTTTTGAGGGCTGCTGGTGTTGGGGCGGCGGGGTTTTCGATGGCTGGGGTGAATTGTTTGGCTGAGCAGGATTCTCGGAAGCGGACGCCTAATATTTTGTTGATTGTTTCGGATGACCAGGGGTATCACGATCTTGGATGCTATGGGAATGAGGATATTCTGACTCCTAACCTGGACCGGCTGGCGGCTGAAGGGACTCGGCTGACGAACTATTACGTGACCTGGCCGGCTTGTACGCCCTCGCGGGGCAGTCTGTTGACCGGACGCTATCCTCAGCGTAACGGTACTTATGATATGTACCGTAATGACAAGCCCGATTACGGTTATAAATACCCGCCCGATGAATACGCTGTGTCGGCGGAACGCATCCTGGGGATGGATACGCGGGAAGTGCTGATTCCCCGTATGCTCAAACCCAAGGGGTACACCAGCGGGATCTATGGGAAATGGGATCTTGGAATGCTGCATCGTTTTCTTCCCCTTCAACGGGGATTCGATGACTTCTACGGCTTCGTCAACACTGGCATCGATTACTACGAACACGAGCGTTACGGCGTGCCCTCGATGGTGCGCAACAACCATCCGACCACCGAAGATAAAGGCAAATACACGACCGATCTTTTTACGCGAAGCCCTGCGGTTTATCGATCGAAATAAGAACCGGCCGTTCTTCTGTTACGTTCCCTACAACGCGCCCCATATCGCTTCCGTACTGGAAAAGCCCAAACCCGTTCACGCCCCGAAACGCTTTGTCGATCTCTATCCGAAGCCTGAATCGGAGAATGAGAAACACCGAATCGATCACAAAGCGGCGCTTACGGCGATGGATGAAGCCATCGGGAAGATATTGGCGGCGCTGGACGAAAGCGGGCAGGCCGATAACACCATCGTGATCTTTATGTCCGACAACGGCGGTTCCAGCCGGGCGGATAACACGCCGCTTCGAGGGAAAAAGGGCCAGATGTTCGAAGGTGGGTTGCGGGTTCCGTGTATTGTGCGCTGGCCGGGGAACGTTCCGGCGGGAAGCGTCTGCGATGAATTTCTTTCGTCGCTTGAAATCTTTCTGACGCTCTGTCGCATTGTCGATTCACAGCCGCCCCGGCACATCACGCTCGACGGGTTCGATATGATGCCCATTCTGAAAGGCGGGAAAAAATCTCCACGGAAAGAGATGTTCTGGAAACGCCGGGGCGATAAAGCCGCGCGGGTCGGTAATTGGAAATGGGTCGATTCGGCCAAAGGCACCGGACTATTCAATCTGGCGGACGACATCGGCGAACAACACGACCTATCAACCGAAAAACCCGGTAAACTCCGGGAATTGAAAGCACGTTACAAGCGGTGGGAACAACGTATGGCCGAAGCCGAACCGCGTAGGCCGTTTCGGGATTTCTAACGCCGATTGTTTGGTGTGAAAGAATTTATTCGATGATTTCGTAGGCGGTTTGGCGCGACGCGATGGGCAGCGGGGCGGAATCCAGTGACGGGAATTCTCCCAGCACCCCGTTGAAGCGGTTCAGGATGGACTCGTCCAGGGGCCGATCCAAATCGGGGATATCGGAACACGGCAGTTCGAGCACGGTGCTTCCGAAATCTTCGGCCTGGAAGATGTAGCGGGTGTACGGGCGTTCGCTCAGCGCCGGTTGTTTGCTTCTCATATCCACCAGGACTTCGAGGATCACGTCTTCAAATATGGTTTCATTTTCGGGGCGCTTGTGCCGATGCAGGAAGAGGCATTTCCCGTATTGATTCTTCGCTGCGTGGTCGTAAATGTATATCCGGCACTTTGGAAAACGCTTGACGAAATCCAGCGCGATTTCACATTCCAACGCGATCTGTCTGATCCGCCCGGCGTCCATTCCCGTTCGTTCCCCCCGGCGTTCCTTGATGGGGATGTAGAGGCAAATTCCTACAATTGGAATAACGACGAGAAGCAGTAACGATGAAAAATACGCGGTGAAAATTTCAATGTTGAATGCGAAACGGAAGAGATAGATGAATGCGATATGCGCGAGAAATAATATCCATATCTGACGCCTGTAGTAAAAGAGTGGATGCCCTTCTTTGGTATACTCGAATAGCACCCGCCGCAGGACCATGAAGAGGATCACGAAAAAGCCCGCCGACAGCATGATTTCCACGATCGGGGCCGGGACGAATTCGGCGATCTTCACGCCGGTGTACCACACCACCACGATCAGGGCTACGACCAGCAGTTCGATGAATGTAAACGCCTTGGTTGAGGGTTTCGGTTCGCTCACTGCCATTGCTTCCGTATTTTTTTTTATGATCCAAATTCGGTTGATCCGGAACCAAAGAGGGGTTCACTGGTCAATGGTGGGCTACGCTGCGCTTTGAGCCCACCCTACAAAATTTGAGCCCCCCCTACAAAAACTAATCGAACATTCGGTAGACGGCCATCATCTGTCGGGCGGATTTATCCCAGGTGAACGCCTGGACGTGTTCGAGTCCCTGGCGGGCGAATTCGCGGCGGGTTTCGTCTTCGCGCAGGATGGTTTTCAACGCGCGTTCGATCGAGGATTCGTCTTCCGGATCGAAGTGGAGCGCGGCGTCTCCGGTAATCTCACCCAGCGAGGTCGTCTGCGAACAGGCACGGGTGTTCCACACGCCATCGCTTCCAACACCGGAAATCCGAATCCCTCCAGCAGGGGAGGATGAACCAGCGCCAGGGCGGAACGATACAGAGAAACCAATTCCTCTTCATCCGTATAACCCGGAAAATGCACACGGGTTTCCAAGCCCAACTCACGAACCAGCCGGTAGACATCGCTGTCGTTCCAACCCCGACATCCCGCTACGACCAGGCAAACGTCCCGGTCATTGTGAGTATCGATTACGTTTGCGAAAGCGCGCAGGAGACGAGGCAGATTGCGGCGTGGATTCAACGTGACGACACACAGGAGAAATCGGGGTGAGAAGAAACCGTGCCGTTCCGCCAGTTCTTCAGCCAAACTCTCGCGGTTGACCGCCGGAGAAAAGACGTTGGGATCGACGCCTAAATAGACGACTTGAACTTTGGACTCCGCATTGGGATAATAGGCAATAATTTCTTTCGCCGTATAGTGAGAATCGGCTATAATAACCTCAGCTCGTTTTAATGCGCGGGGGATAAGCAGCCACGCGGCGAGCGAGTCGCGCATCCGTGAAAAGCGGGGATGCGTCAGCGGCGCGATATCGTGGACGGTCAGAATGATGGGACAGACCGGCCGCGGGGGAACGGAAATGCCGTCCATCACGTGATACACCCGTGGGCGGAATCGTTTCAGCAGTTTGGGAAGCGCGCGGAATACCCACATCATCCGCTGACGGTTTTGTGTCTCTACCCGCTGCCACGAATCCGGTAGATTCGCAGTACGTTCCTGGAGCAAACGCTGTTGGTGGGCGAATTCGGGAATGGAAGTGGGTAATGCGTTACCCAACAGCAGATAATTGTTTTGTGTGTCGTGACGGATCAACGCTTGTACGAGACCGGCGGTTACGGTCCCGACTCCGCTGGCCGATCCGAGAAAACTGACGTCCAACCCGATAGGGTATTCCCGCAATGGGGAATCCGGGGGATTGGACGGATTTGAATGGTTGAGGGAAGAATTCATGTCAACGTTGTTGATCGTTATCCCCGTTCATAACGAGGCCGCCAATCTGACGCGCTTCCTGCCGATGCTGAAACAAGAAGCCCAATCGGTAGGGGCCGACGTTCTCGCTATTAATGATGCGTCGACCGACGATACCATGCAAGTGCTCGATCGGCACGGTATCCCCGCGCTCTCTCATTTCACTCAGATGGGTTATGGATCGACGATCCAAACCGGCTATAAATACGCCCTTCGAAAAGGGTACGATTACGTGATCCAACTGGATGGAGACGCCCAGCACGACCCCCGGTTTATCCCGGAAATTGACTGGCACCTGCGAAACCAAACCACCGACATCCTGATCGGTTCGCGTTTTCTGTCGCAGGACTCCATTGCCTTCAAGCCGTTGGGATCGTTGTACTACGGCACGCCGATTCGGCGGATCGCGATTCGCATGTTCCGGGCTGTGTTGCAGGCGCTGACGTTCTGCCGCATAACCGATCCAACCAGTGGTTACGTGGGTTTCAACCGTAAGGCGCTGAAATTCGTCAGCGGCAAATCGTTTCCCTTCGACTACCCCGACGCGGATATGATCCTGACCTATCTTCGCAACGGTTTTCGGGTGAAAGAAATCCCTGTTTATATGTATCAACCCACCGAAACCAGCAAAATGCACCGTGGTTGTAAGCCTGTCTGGTACGTCATCAAAGTCTACCTCGCACTCTTTATCGCTTTTCTGCGGCGTCAGGAAGTGTTGAAGAGCAAAACCGGCTAGTTCCCAATAACCCTTTCGAGTGCGGAAACGAGATCGGCCGGTTCGGTGCGGTTGCGGTAATCGGGATCGATGGACGCGTATTGTATGACGCCGCTACTGTCTACGATATACGTTACTGGCAACGGCAGTTCGTGACTCGAATCGCTATTGTGCTTGTTGAGATTGATCCGTCCTTGATAGAATGCGATCTCTTCGTCTGAGAGTTTGTACACGATCTTATAGGTTCGAGCGGCTTGATTGCCCCGGTCAGTCAGTAGATCGAATTCCAATTTGATCCGCTGCATCGTTCGCACACCATACTCAGACGTTTCGGGGCTGATTGCGATCAGATTTGCTCCCAGGCGGCGGATTTCGGGTAATATTTCCTGAAGCGCCTGCAATTCCAGGTTGCAATACGGACTCCAGCTTCCGTGATACCAGGTGATGACCACCGGACCTTGTTTCAGCAATTCCGCCAGAGTGACCGATTCACCCGTTGCGGATGTCAGCGTGAAATCGGGCGCTTTATCTCCTACGTTCAGCGCCCGCCCGGCGATTCCTGATTCCCGAAGGCGGTCGATTCCCTGCTGGTAGACGCGCAGATGTTCCTCCGGCGTCCCCTGTTCACGAACCGCTCGAAGCGTATCGAGCCGGGTCTTCAGGGTTGGCATATCAGCGGGAGGGGAGATTCTTCCGATCCGAGGCGCATCGGCAGGAGGCCCACTGTCGGAACAGCCGAAGGCCATTAGAAAAATCAATCCCAGATAGAATAGAAAGCTTCTATGCGAATGTGTCATCAGAGAAATCTCCTGAAGGGATCGCTGTCGTAGAGCACTGCCGGTGCAGCTAAGCCGATACTATCACTTTAGGTTGGGATGTCAATCAATGATTGATTCGGGGTTGAAATCGAAGAGAGGCCACTCAGTTTGAGGATAAGCGCGCGGTCTCCACCCGGGGAATGGAACCGCCCCCTAAACAATGCTTCACTGCGTTGTAGATCTGTTCGGGGCTGGCGTCTCGCGTGATCGAAAAGGAAACGCCTTGCGCGGTCGTGTCGATGGACCGCAGAGGCACACTGGTTTGAGACAGAAACAAAATCCGTCCTTTCGGTCTTGCCCGTTTGATCGCCGACAACACGCCCGCGCCATTGAAAGGTGGCATGAGATCGTCGAATACCACCAAGTCGGGATTCTTGGACATCACGTTCCCGATCGCTTCCTTGGGAATGGAACTGTGGAAGAAGACCGCGCCGTGAGAGACGACGCTTTGTTCGACGGCCTGGATCACGTTTCGGTCCGGCGAGATCACGAATATTTTCTTGCCGCGAAAAACGCCGTTCGTCTTATTGGAAGACGATGCTCGTTCATTCGTTGTTTCGATGTTTGCCGTATTCATCATCGCTGCTTCCTTTCTATCGACATTCCGAAACCTGCGGTCCTACGTGAAACAGTATCACAACTGTTAAAAAACGTCCGACAATCATGTTTCGAGCGTACTGAGCGCCCCAATCGGGCCTTTACTTTTTCGGCCCACAGTTATATAAAATCTCATGCGCTGATACTTGTTTGGCGATGGCTGCCAGGTTGACTGGTTCTTGGATTTTAAAATGAACTGATAGAATGATTAAAGAGGTCTGATCAATTGGCATTGTTCGAGCCTCTATCATCAAAAAAGGATTTTCCGCAACAGAAATTAATTAAGCAGGTTGAGTTCCATTTTTAATATACGCTTTGGTAAAAAGTCAGACCTTGCAGACGAAACGGCAAGATATTGTGTTTCATCAGCTATTTTCTATACAATTTTTTGTGGTCATTGAAAGTGTATTTGACTTTTTACCGTTTCGTTTTGAAACTTTTGACACGACTTTATATCAAAAAAGGTAATAAATATGAAGAAATATGATACGTCGCGGCAAATCGAGACTTTCGTTCAATCACAAGACGCATTTACGGAAGAAATGAATCGTAATCCAGAGTGGGTTGAATATAGAAAGATCTATGACCATATCTCTCTGTTCCAGGAGATTGATTATCCAATCCACGTTGATATTGAAAATATTTATGCATGCAACTTGGCTTGCCCGACATGCGAGAGGACCAGAGTCAACCAGCCTGAAGGGAAAGTTATGTCGGATGAGCTATTCAAGAAGGTTATTGATGAGGCGACGGCGCTTGGTACGAAAGCAATTGGATTTGCCGCTTGGGGGGAGGCTCTCCTGGATAGAAAAATATTCGATCGGATCAAGTATGCCCGCGAAAAAGGAATTCTTGATGTCCGGCTTCATTCCAACGGCCAAATTATTACTCAGGAGATTGCGGATAAAATTATCCAAAGCGGGGTGACGTGGATGAATGTCTCGCTGGATGCCGCTACCCCACAAACGTATGAAATAGTTCGCGGGGGAGATTATGAGAAAGCGGTGTCGGCGGTCGGGTATCTTCTTATCAGCCGATTGAAATACAGCACGCTAATTCCGAAATTACGGGTAGCGTTCGTTCTTCAGAAAGCCAATGAAGACGAATGGAACTTATTTAGAAATATGTATGATGGTCTTGCCGATATCGCCCTTGAATCTTTCAGGGATCGCAAAGGATTGCTAGGGGATTCATTTCAACCAAAAACCGGGAAAGAAATGAAATTTGATTGCGATCGTTGTATGCAGCCGTTTGAAAGGGTTTTTATTCGCTGTGATGGAACCGTTAATCCCTGTTGTACCGATATTAACAATGAATTAAGTTATGGGAATATTAACGATCGTTCCTTGAGTGAATTGTGGAACTCGCCGAAAGCCAAACAATTACGTCTTGAAATGACGACTCGAAAACCCAATAAGATGTGTGAATTCTGTATGAATCATTAAAACAAAACGGCAAAAAGTCGAAAACGCTTTCGGTGACCACAAGATATCGTAGAAAAAATGGCGGATGAAATATAATCCTAAAAACGTCAGTTGGCTCGCGGCGAGGAGCGCAAATCATTGAATCGCCTTACTTTGAGTAAAAACACGAACGTACCTACCGGGTACGCACGAGTTTTTATTCAAAGTCTTTCGATCCAAGCATTTACACTCCTCATCCACGGCCAACTGCCGCTTTTAGGATAATATCTTACCGTTTCGTCTTAAGCGGTATCTCCCGAAACTGAATTGAGTGTTCCTTCATGTCGGATCGAATCGCGCTGGCCGAAATCCCCGAACACATTCCACACCTGCCCGAGTCTGCTCGAATCATTGCGCTTTCTCCGGCGGTCGAATTGGAGTTGGACCGCACGGGCCGGGACTATACGCGCATCGAAGACTTTTTCGATCCCCTGGACGACGAAAAAATCGGGATGGAGAACTACCCGCGTATGGAAACGTTCTGCACGCGGCTGGACGAGATTTTGCGCGATCACATCCCGGAAATCGAACGGCACAACCTCCGTCCGGCCTGGTGGAGTCTATACTGGATCAAAATTCTGCTGGACGTGTTCTTTATTCGCGGCTTTGCCTTGGAGCGACTTCTGGACCGGTTGCAGCCCAGCGAAGTGACTTATTTCGAGCGGACGCCATCGGGGGAGAACCCGGTTTGGATGGATGAAACCGAATCGACTTACGCCGTTCTATTGGACCACATACTGCCTCTGCGAAACGTGACCGCTCACCGTCTTGACGCTTTTGAAGCCGATAAACCCATTCCGCCTCCCACGCACAGACAGTTGTCCACACGAATCCGCGACAGCCTTCGTTATCGCTGGAAAATGGCCCGAACGTTCATCAATCAACGATTTTCACGAGATAAAAAACACCGGCTGCTCTGTCTGGACGATCGGTACAGCCTGCCCGGAATTCTTCGTGAACTGGAAAAACAGGATTGCGCATACTGGGTCTGGAATGATGAAAACACAATCAAACGAGACGGTTTCATCCCTGCTTTAACATTGACCGGGACGCGGATACTCTCCGAAGAGGAAGTCACCCGTGTGACGAATGAATTTCAAAACGACCACACGATTCGGGATTGCTTAAAGTTCGGCGGGATCGATTTTCTGGACATTTTTATTCCGCGTTTGAGGGAGTTTACACGCCGGATCGTACCGGAAACAATCGATTATTACACGAACGCCGTCCATGCACTTGACGAACTGCGGCCGCACGCGGTTCTTGTGTCAAAAATTCAATTTCTACGGGAAAAAGCCATCACCGAAGCAGCCCATCACCACGACGTTCCGGTTATCACCTCCCGCCACGGCGAACTGTTTCTTCGGGGATCCCCCTATCATCGCTTCGGAGAAAGTGAAAGTGCGGACTGGATTCTTTGCTGGGGAACGTGGGAAGCGAGGTGGATTCACCGCTATCGAACCTATCCCGCCCAAACGCCGGTTACCGGCTCGCCGATGATCGAAAGCAGTGTGAAAGACGCGCTGCCCCGCACCGTCATCCGCAAGCAATTGGGATTCTTACCAACGGACCGTATCGCCCTTTACGCGCCGACATCGCTTGGAGGGAATATCTGGTACATGGGGGGGCGGCAGCCCAACGACAGCGATTACTTTCACCAGGGGCAGCGGTTAATTCAGTCACTGCTTCAATTGGAGGAATGGAAGACTGTCATCAAGGAACACCCCAACGCCACTGATTCGCTTCTGGAGAAATGGAGTCGCATGTTTTCGCATAGTGGACAGCTGTCTGTGGCTTACTGGTGGTTTACGGACTGCATCCACCTGGCGGATATTATTGTACTGGATCATCCCGCCACGACTTTTATCCAGGCACTCGCCGGAAGTGCGTGGATTTACATTATCTACCATCCGCTTTATCGATGGGAGCCGGGTGTCCTGGATTATTTCAATCAAAATGGCATTGTCGTCTGTACAATCGAGGAATTGGAAACGCGCCTTCGTTCGGACGAGCGGGAAGGTAAATTCGACCAACCCGCCGACTATCGCGTCTCGATGACACCGCTGCTAGACTGGCTGCCTGCCCAAAGCGCGGCAAAACGTTCGGCGGATGCGATTCTCGATATCGCTGCCGGTTCGGTCCCGAAATCACTCTGGGAACCGGGTGATACAACCCGTTCGTAAAATCAGAAAACCGATGTACTCTAATTCCATCAATATTTTGTTAATAAAGGAACGTTTATGAACGTGCTTCAAACATTTTCTTTAGTGACGAACGCTCGATTCGGAGTGGATTCCGCCTCGGCTTTGCCCCAGCAGATCGCCGAACGGGGCTATCGTAAACCGGTCATTCTCATCGACGAAGGTTTCGCTAAACAATCCGTGGCGGAAGCGCTTCTGCGAGACTGGGAAAACCATGGACTGAAGCCGGTTCAGATCGGTCGAAGCCGGTCCGATAAAGAACCCAGTTACAGTTACCTGGACGTAGTGACGGATACGTTCCGCAGCTGCGATCCGGACGTGCTGATCGGGATCGGCGGGGGGAGCGCCCTGGATTTGGCCAAGGGGATCGGTGTGCTTCTGCGTAATCCGGGCAAAGGTGTCGACTATCGGGGTATGCACAAAGTTAAGAATCCGGCCGTGCCTACGATTCTAATCCCAACCACGGCGGGAACCGGTTCCGAAGCGACCTGGACGGCCTCGTTCGTCGATACGGCCTCCAAGACGAAGCTGGGGATCAACGGGCAGAACGTCGATTGCCTCTTCTCCGTTCTCGATCCGAAACTACTCGTCTCGTGCCCGGTTTCCGTAACCGCCGGACCGGGGCTGGACGCGCTGGTCCATGCGATCGAAGCGGTGACGTGCCGGACAGCCAACGCCGTGTCGATTCTCTTCGGCATCGACGCGACCCGCTTGATGTTCGCCTCGCTCGAAAAAGCCGTGAAGCATCCGGACGATCTCGACGCGCGCGGTCAGACATTGCTGGGCAGCCACTTTGCCGGGATGGCGATGCGCAACGCGGGTGGTGGTCCTGCCAGCGGGATCTCCTATCCCGCAGGGGTGCATTACTCCGTGCCTCACGGATTCGCGGGTGGCGTTCTGCTTCCGCACGTCGTGAAGATCAACATCGATTTGGGGTATGTCGAAGGGTATGCGCGGCTCTACGATGCGCTGGACGATCGTGATACAGGTCTGCGGAGCGATGCGGATAAGGCCGTCGCGTTTCGCGACGCTTTCTTCGATCTGTACGATCGAATCCAGTCTCCGAAAACGCTCGCACCTTGGGGCGTCGGCCGGGGCGACGTTGAAAAACTGACAGACCTGACGGTTGATGAACGGCAAGGCAATCTAGACCTCAATCCCGTTACCTTCGGGCGGGAGAAAGTCGTTCAACTCCTGGAAGCGGTTACGGAATGAATTTGGAATATGAGGAGTAATGATTCATTCCGATGGGTCGAAAAGCGTGATCCATCCTACAAAGAAAATCGTCCAACAACATTAATTTCTTACGGGAAAAGTAACATAAAGGAAAAAGAGATGAACAATGATAGCGGAGTTTCGCGCCGAACCTTTTTGAGCACGAGTGCTGCTGCCGCAACGGCAGGACTGGCGACATCAGGGTTTGCGGAAGAGAAGCGCGGCGTACCCGAGGGTACGGGAAAGACATCAGACAATCTTCTGGCATCAACCTATAAATCATACTCCGGTCATGATGTGACGTCCGATGCCGTCCATGCCGGCGAAGACAGCGGCAGTTCATCTTATCCAATATACCAGGGAACGACGAACCGCGGCCGCTACACTCGCGATGGCAATCCAACAATTGACTCGGTCGAGGTCAAGACCAAACAACTTGAGGGCGCGGAATTCGGCGTTGCGGCAGCCTGCGGCATGGCTGCAATCAGTCAAACCTTGCTCACAATCCTCAAGCAAGGATCCCGGATGGTGTACCATCGGTGTGTTTATGACGGAACTCTCGGATTAGTGGATACTGTTCTGAAACCGTGTGGTATAGATTGTGTTTCAATCGATATGACAGATCCGGCACACTTGAAGAAAGCTCTATCAAAGAAAACCGATGTTGTATACTTCGAAGTGCATAGCAATCCAACCCTTGATGTGGTTGATGTGGCAATGTCCGTGGAACTGGCTCATGGTGCCGGTGCTCTTGTTATCATAGACAACACTTGGCTTACGCCCTACTTGATTCAACCCCTCGCGATGGGTGCCGACATTGTACTGCACAGTGCAACCAAGTATATGATGGGTCATGGCAACGGCCTTGCCGGTATCGGCTGCGGATCGCGAAAACTGCTCGAACGCGTGCAGAAGACGCGTAAGTACGTTGGCGGTATCATGGCACCTTTTAATGCATTCCTTCTTCACCAGGGATTGAAAACATTGCCCATGCGAATGGAAAGACATTGCACCAATGCAATGAAGGTTGCTGAATTCCTGAACGATCATCCAAAGATCGAGCGAGTCCGTTATCCCGGACTGCCCAACGATCCGGGGCACGCAGCCGCCAAGAAACAAGTAAAAGGGTTTGGCGGGATGCTGGGATTTGAAACCAAGGGAGGATCAAATTTGAATGTGAAATTATGCAAATCCTGGACCAGCCTGGGTGATGTTGAGTCATTGATTTCACGCTACGGCAGGGATGAACGAAGGGGAATCCCTGACAACTACGTGAGAATGTCCGTTGGCATCGAAGACCCGGACGATATCATTGGTGATTTGAAACAGGCACTGGACAAAGCCTAACAAGATGCGTGGAGCCTATTTCCGCGTAGCCGCGCAAAAAACTCACGCACGACGTTGGGTTGTTCGAATAGAAAGCGGATGACTCATTTCATGATTCATCCAGATATAAAAAATAAATCCATAATTAACTTTGTGGAGAAGACACTTATCATAGGAGAGAGTTCATGCCAGGATTTGAACTGTACGGCGCGGAAGAACGGCAAGCGATTTTGGATTGGTTCGACGCGAGCAATGGCGTCATGTTCGCACACGGATTCGACGGGCTGCGCAACGGTAATTTCAAAGTGCGCGAGTTCGAGAAAGCCATCGCCGAACGCGTCGGCGCTCGATACGCCCAGGTGACGTCGTCCTGCACGGCCGCACTGCTGGTGGGCCTGCGGTCGATGGGGATCGAGGCGGGTGACGAGGTGATTACCCAGTCGTTCACGTTCGTGGCGACTGTGGAAGCGATCATCGAAACGGGCGCGACTCCGGTCATCACCGAAGTGGACCAAAGCCTCAATATGGACCCCGCCGATCTGGAGAAAAAAATCACGTCCAAAACCAAAGCCATCATTCCTGTCCACATGGCCGGTGTGGTGGCGGATATGGACTCGATCCTGGCAATCGCCAAACGTCACGGCTTGATCGTCTTCGAGGATACGGCGCAAGCGTTTGGCGGCACGTATAAAGGCAAAGTTCTGGGCACGCTGGGAACCGCCGGGGCCTACAGTTTCGACTTCGCCAAGAACATCACGGCCGGTGAAGGCGGCGCTATCGTGACGGACGACGTAGCGCTCTTCGACCGGATGCGCGCATATCACGATCACGGGCACGAATACAATCCGAATAAATCCCGTGTGGACGATACCCGCCATGCCCCCGGTTTCAACTACCGCATGACTGAAGTTCAAGGCGTGCTTGGCCTCACCCAGCTCAAGAAACTGGATTTCATCAATGAGACACAGCGTAAAAACAAAGCCGCGATCAAATCCGCCATTGCCGGCTGCGGATTCGAGTTCCGTCGTTTGTACGATGAAGAAGGCGATGTCGGCGACTCGCTGATCTTCTATCTGGAAACCAAGGAAAAAGCCGCCGCCTTCGCGCAGAAATTCGTCGAACGCGGCTTTTGGACCAAGAACCTGCCGGACGCACTGCGCTGGCACTTCTCCGGCGACTGGGAACACATGTTTAATGATATTCCCAGCCTGGCTCATCCTGAAACGCTTTGGCCGCAATCGGACGATCTGCTTCGCCGCGCCATCGCCCTGCCAATCATGGTGAAATCGAGTGAAGAGGAAATCGCCCAAACCATCGACGCGGTGAAAGCCATCGCCAAAGAGGTCGCCTGACATGGTTCGGGAAGCGGATTATTTGGGCCTGATCCCCGCGCGGGGCGGTTCGAGAGGAATCGTGGGCAAGAACATGCGCCCCATCGGCGGCAAACCCATGCTGCAGTTCACGATCGAAGCCGCCCTTGGCAGCAAGCGGCTGGACGAGACGATCCTGACCAGCGACGATGACGAGATGATCGAATTCGCTCAGTCGATTGAATGTCAGGCCCCGTTCAAGCGCCCGTCAAACCTTGCTTCGTATGATAGCCCCATGATTGGCGCAGTGCTTCATGCGGTGGACTGGATGGAAGCCAATCGTGGGATTCGTTACCGCAATGTCGTTCTGTTGCAGCCGACCTCACCGTTTCGCGATAGTGCCGATATCGATGCCGCCGTGGAGGAATTCGAGCGGTCCGGGCGAGAATCGCTGGCCAGTGTTAACCCGGTCAGCCAGCATCCCTGTGATTGCGTCGCGGTTCGGGACGATCGTCTGGAAATGGCGGTCTCCCTGCCAGAGGACAGTCACAAGGGCCGCCAGACGTTTCCAACCTTTTACTTCATCAACGGAGCGATCTATATTACTCTTGTGGACTTTCTTCGCCGAGAGCGGATTTTCCTCGACCGTGACACGGCGTTGCATATAATGAAGCAGAGTCACAGCCTCGATATCGACGACCAGTTCGAGTTCGACACTGCCTGCGGATTGTGGGAAATGGCCCAGCGGGATCGAACGGTTTTTGAATCGTAATGACTAGAGCGGTTTTCAAAAGTAACGTTGGATTGAATACCATTACAAACGTCATTTTTGAAAATCAGTCTAGCGGGAGGTATCATGGCCGAATTTCAAATCGCGAATCGAACCATCGGGACGGGGCATCCCGCCTTCATCATCGCCGAAGCCTGTGACAACCATCTTGGCGATATGGACGTGGCGAAAGAGATGGCGCTGCAGTCCAAACTGGCCGGGGCCGACGCGGTGAAATATCAGCACCATCTGCCCGAAGAGGAGATGCTTCCCGACGTACCCATGTCGGATAATTTCGATATCCCGCTCTTTGAGTTTTTGAAAAAGCACGCGCTCAAGCTCGACGATCACGCCCAGCTGATCGACTACTGCCGGGAGATCGGCATTCTCTATATGTGCACCCCGTTCAGCTACGCCGCCGCCAAGGAACTGAACGGGTTGGGTATTCACTCGTTCAAAATCGGTTCGGGCGAAATGACCGATATCCCATCGCTGCAAAAAATCGCCGAATTCGGGAAACCCATGATCCTCTCTACCGGGATGGCGCTGCTTGAAGAGATCGACGAGACCTGCCAGGCGCTCCGGGAGACAGGCACACCGTTCGCTTTTACCAATTGTGTCTCCGAGTACCCGCCGGTCTATGAGGATTTGAACCTGGGTGTTATCAACGTTCTGCAGGAACGATACTCCGATGTCGTTATCGGCCATTCGGATCATTCCCCCGATTTGTATACGTGTTTTGCGGCGGTGACGCTGGGCGCGTGTATCATCGAAAAGCATATCATTCTCGACAAACGTCAGCCCGGGCCGGATCAGGCAGTCTCGATCGATATGCGCGATCTCTCCGACCTGGTGGATGGTGTTCGGAAAATCGAATGCGCTCTGGGCTGTGAGAAAAGCGTTCACTCGCGCGAGAAACCGATCCGCGAATGGGCTTTCCGAAGCGTCGTGGCGGTGCAGGATATCCCCGCCGGGACCGTGATTGCGGAAGGGATGGTCTGGACCAAACGGCCCGGGACCGGTATCCCTTCCAAACGGCTGCCGGAAGTGCTTGGTAAAACAACCAAGCGCGATATTCCGTTCAACACCTTGATTTCCTGGGACGATCTGGAGTAAACGGGAGACGGTATGGCTCGAAAAATCATGCTCGTAACCGGTTCGCGGGGTGAGTGGGGATATATCCGCCCCATCCTGCAGCTGATCGATTCGCACCGCGATCTGGACTACCTGATCGTTGCGACGAATATGCACCTGCTCCTCGAATTCGGCTCCACGTATAAGGAAATTGAAAACGACGGCTTCCATGTCGATGAAAAGATCTATATGGCGCTGGACGGTTATACCACCGGCACGATGACCAAGTCGCTGGGTGTTTTTATGATGTCGATGGCCGATCTGCTCGACCGGCATCGACCCGATTTTATCCTGCTGGCGGGTGACCGGGGGGAGCAACTCGTGTCGGCGATTGCGGGGGCACATGCGTATATCCCCGTCGCGCACATCCAGGCGGGTGAGGTTTCCGGCAATATCGACGGACTCTCGCGTCATGCCATCGCGCGTTTTACTCATATCCACTTCGCCGCCAATCGCGACGCGGCCGACCGGCTTCGCAAGACCGGCGAGCAGGCGTTTCGCATCTTTCAAGTCGGCGCGCCTCAGCTGGATGATTTTCTCAGTGGCGCGTTCGAGTCGCGGGACGAGGTGATGCGGCGGTTTCAACTGGACCCGGACAAGCCGGTCGTGCTCATGGCGCAGCACCCCGTGACCGAGCAGATGCAAGAGGCCGGACGGCAGATGCAGTTGACCCTGGAAGCGTTGTCGGACCTGCGGGCGCAGACCGTGCTGGTTTATCCCAACAACGACGCGGGCAGTTCGCTGCTTCGGTCGCAGATCGATTCGTTCCGTGGGCCGTGGCTTCGGGTGGAACGCAGCGTGCCCCGGTCGTATTACGCCGGGCTGATGCGGGTGGCGGATGTGATGGTCGGGAATTCATCCAGCGGTCTGCTCGAAGCGCCGTCGTTCGAACTGCCTGCCGTCAACATCGGACGCCGGCAGGAAGGGCGCGTGCAGGGCCGCAACGTCATTAACTGCGCACATAACAAGGATGACATTCTAGCGAGTCTGAAGAAAGCGATGTCGCCCGAATTCAAAGCGGGACTTGAGTGGATGGAGAACCCGTACGGCGACGGACACGCCAGCCAGCGCATCGTTGATACGCTGGCGGACATCGAAATCGACGAAAGGCTGATCTATAAAGCCCTGACGTATTGATTGAAGGGAGTTGACTAACGTGGACGCTTCATCACTGGCCAAATACACGATTTCGCAGCAGCAGACCATCGAAGAGGCGATGGCGCTTATCGAAGAGAATAATCATCGCACCGTCATTATTGTCAATGAAGAAAACGTCGTCGTGGGCACGCTCAGCGACGGCGACATCCGCAAGATTATCCTCGGCCACCGCCTGATGACGACGCCGATCCATAAGGTGATGACCACCGGGTTTATCGCCCTGCGCGAGGATGAGCGGGAGCGCGCCCAGGAATTCTTCAAGCGCGAGCATATCTTCCTGATCCCTATCGTCGATGAAACCGGGCATCTTCTTGACATTGAAACTTCGTATTGATTTTTAGTTGTCAGTTATCTGTTTTCCTCCGCCTTTTTTCTGTTTTTTGTCTAAATGCTGTTCCAGCACTTCGTTTCCTGGATACCCAGGATTCAAGGATGAACAGGATAAAAACTTTTTTTAAAACATCCTGAATATCTTTTCATCCTGGGTATTATGATGGGCTGGGATGGTAATCCAGGTATTTCAGACAGCCGGGAATTCACGATTTCCTGAAAAGGGATGCGTTTGCTGTAAGTTTTTGCTATGATAGGGATGGTTTGAAAATATCCGTCTTTTTACCAACAGGCACAAGCAACAAAACCAGGGGATAACGATTCAATGGACAAAGCCTATCAAAAAGCGTTGGATAAAATCAAAAAGGCCGCCAAAACCAACGCCATAACATTGGACCTATCAGATATGGGGCTGACCCAGGTTCCCAAAGAGATCGGCCAACTGGCCAGCCTGCAGGAACTATATTTATACACCAATCAACTGACCCAGGTTCCCAAAGAGATCGGCCAACTGGCCAGCCTGGAAAAGCTATGGTTAAACACCAATAAACTGACCCAGCCCGTTGCCTCATCTATAAATGTTACCATAGTCATGACCCATCAGTAGGTCAA